>CP067345.1:2041127-2357982 GCA_020641055.1 Clostridioides sp. ES-S-0010-02 | reverse complement strand
GTTACTATTGTGAATATAACTTTAAGAATTTAAATCACATCATGATTGAATGTAACTATAGTAAAGATTTATTAGACAACAACAAAAATAAGATTTATTTGAGAAATAGAATAGTTAAAAGTCACTTTGAGTTAAGTAATGTAATTAATTTTTTAAAAGCTAATGATTTAAGCAATATAAAAACAATTACTTTACTACATCTAAGTGAAGATAACAGTGATAAGAATTTATTTATAAAAGAGATAGAAAAGAATTTAGGAATACCAGTTGTTGTAGCTGAGAAAGGGCTAGAAATTTATTTATAGATTAGAGGTGATAAAATGCCACTTTTTAGGCAAGTATATACAAATTTTTGGACTGACCCAAAGATACAAGAAGAATTTTCAGTAGAAGATAAGCTATTTTATATGTATTTATTGACTAATCCTCATACTACTCAAATTGGAATATATACGATAACTAAAAAACAAATAGCTTTTGAAATAGGTTGGACGTTAGAATCTACAAGTGCAGTTATGGATAGATTTATTAATCATCACCAACTTATAAAATATAATTCTGAAACTAGGGAAATAGCAATTAAGAATTGGGCTAAGTATAATCTCAATAGAGCAGGTACTCCCATGGAAAATTGTGTAAGGAAAGAATTGAGAGATATTAAAGACAAATCATTGCTATCACTTATTTATGAACATATAGAAAATAAGAAATTCAAACAGATATTTGAAGAATATTTTAACGAACTCCGTAACGGTGTACGTAACGAAGCTCGTGACGAGGGGAATAACAATAACAATAACAATAACAATAATAATAACAACAACAATAAAGATGTTACGGTGGTTGTGGATAACATAAAAAGATATTTTGATTTAGAATCTAAAGACATTGAAAAAATCATTGATGTATTTATACATACAGGTAGAGGAAATGACTACTTAGAAGAAAAACTAAGGTTGGTTAAAAATACAGATGGAGTAAAAAGTATCACAGGTTATCTTATAAAAGCATTAGAAGAAGATTACAAGCCTATACAAAGTAAATTCAATAAAAATAAGTTTCATAATTTCAATGAAACCTTTGGACAATATACAGATGAGGAATTAAAAAACATGGCTACAAGAGGTCAACTTGAAGAAAGTAAATTTGGATAAATTAAATAATCTAGGGAGAAATTATACAAGATTACTTCCTAGAAGTTAAAAATATTGGAGGTATAAAAAATGGAGTTAAAATTTAGAGAATGGAATAATTATGCAGATTTGAAAGATTGCAATGAAAGAAAAATGTATGAGGGTGATATTGTTTTGTGTAATGATTTAATACGTGAATTTAAATTTTTATGTGAGGTTAAGTTTTTAGATGGTAGATTTATTGCTACAAATGATTTATTGGAAGAAAAAATTTCTTTATCTAAAAAAAGCTTAGCTGGCCACGTCATTAATTTTAAGATTATTGGAAATATATACGAAAATCCTGAGATGTTAGAAAAGATAAGAAAGCCTAAAGTGTTGGAGGGATAGGAATGAGCAGAACAGCTATATGTAGCGTTTGTGGAGAGTTTTTAGTTGACAGTTACGATGATAAATTTACAAATGCTAAGGTCATGGATTTGTATGGCAGAGAATTTGTAATTACTATATGTAAGAGTTGCTTAGAAGAATTATTAAGAAAATGTGATGATGGGGGTATTGGGAATGATAATAATTAGAAGCCAAGATAAAACTGATTTAGTAAAAGCTAATTGGATAAATGTTGATAAGGAATATATATATGCAATGTTTGGAGATATAGATAATTTTAAAGAAATAGGCAAGTATGAGGATGAAAAAAGGGCTTTTGAAGTATTAAATGAAATACAGGATGCTATTATTGCAGCAACTAAGTTTGACATTATAAATAAAGATGGAGTTAGGTATTACAAAGAAAAAGTGTTTGAAATGCCAGTTGAATAGGGGGTTAAGGAAATGTTGAGTAAAACAGCTAGACAGAGAGCTTCTGAAATAGCTTATCAATTAGTAAATGAAGGAATGGTATGGGGTAGTGATTTAGAGTATTTTATAAAATCACAGGTTTATAGAAGAAAAGGTTTTAAAAATGATGAACATTATTTTGAGTTTGAAGATGCAGTATTGAGTTTTGTAGAGGAAAGAATTAAAAAGAAGAATGTAGAAATTGTTGATATAAATACAAACAGAAGAATTGGACTAGGGAATATGTCTCAATTATCTAAAATACTTAAATGTTCACCTACTACAATTAGTTATTGTTTGAATAAAAATACGTTATATGAAGGTAAATATGATATTAAGTACGCAAAACTAAGATGGAATGAAATATAGGAGTGACAGATGGTATTAGCAAATGTAGAACAAGTAATTAAATTAGCAGAAAAGATAATAAAAAAGAAAAAGTGTTCTGTAAATAAAGCTATTGATATAGCTATAAAAATATTAAGTAGATACGAATATGAGGGGATGTTAGAAAAATGAATATCTTAGGTGGTTTAATACTTATAGTAGGAAGTTTTATAGCTGGTAGGATTTATGAGAATCATCTGAGAGCTAAAAACTGTGAAAAATGTGAAAGTATGAGGAAATTTATACAGTCTAATGAGTTATGCGAGTATTGCTCAAAAGAAATTGATACATGTGATAAAAAGTGTTACAAAAACATTTTAGATAGAAGAAGAAAATATTATAAAAATAGAGAAGGTGTTGAAAAATGAATATCTTAGGAGGGTTAATGTTGTTAGGGATAGGCATTGTAGTAGGCAGGATTTATGAGTATAGATTGAATCTAAAAGAGTGTGAAAATTGTGATAACATGAGAGGGTTTAATAATGAATGATAGATTAGAAATGATAAATGCTTCTGTAAATTATATACAGATGATATGTGAAAGTTCAAATATGGCTATTATAGCAGAGCAAGGAAGAGTTAGAATATTAGATTTAGAAACTAAAGAAAAATATGATTTATTAAAAAATAAACTCGAGGAAATGTTAGAAGAAATATAAGTGAAAATATCTAACAAAAACAGTTTAGAGAGTTGCAAAATTTATCTTAATATAAATATTGTTTAAGTGTTTTGCGACTCTTAAAAATGAAAATAGAGAGGGGAATAATATAATGGATTTAAATAAAATTATGAATGATGCACTAGCGGAATTAGAAGAAAGTGGATTTGTAGAGGAAACAGTTAAAAAACAATTAGAAGAAACGATAAAAAGAGTTGTGAATGAGGTTTTTGGAAATTGGGGTGATTTTAGTAAAAAGATTGAAAAACATCTAAGTGAAAATATAAATATAAATTTAGATAAATTAGATATACAAAAATATAATGTGCTTGTAGCAACTACAGTAAAAGAAAAGATTGATATGACAATGAAGGTAGAAGCTATTGAACACTTAAAAAGAAATTTAGATAACATGCTTGTAGGTGCTGAAAAAGAATACAAAATGAGCGAATTGTTGAAAATGTTAAAAATGGATAAATATGATATTAATGAATATGAAGGTGATGAAGATTGCATAACATTTATTCTTGATGAAAATAAATATGGTTCAGGGTGGATTAAAATTGATAAAGAACCAAATAAAAGTAAATACAGATGCGAGCACTCCATACTATTGAGAGAAGACGGAACTATTGCATCATATAGACACGAAAATAGAGAAATATCATCTAAGGATATAATAAGTGGATTTGATGGTTTTGGAGATTTATTATTTAAAATATTTGCTCATGGTTCAAAAATAATTTTAGATTTAGGCAATAGTTCGGATGATTATAACTTGACAAATAGAGAAAATTATTAAGATAGAGGGTGGAACAAATGTCTGAATATATACTAAGATGGCAAATGGGATTGTTGTTAGAAAATAAAAGAATTCACTGCACATATGGTAGCAAAGAAATGTGCCAGTCAAAGAATATCACAGAGAAAGAAAGTTATCAGCAATTTAGTAAAGAAATTTGTAAAAGCTGTAAAAATAATAAGAGAGATTGTGAAAGTAAAGATTGTGATACAGCACATAAAATATGGTTGAAGAAGGAAGCAGAAAATTATTTATAAAATTTGGAGGGAATAAAATGTTATTAGTTGAGAATAAAAATGATAGGTCCATTCTTGCAAAAGAATCGCTTGAAAGATTAGGGGCTAAAAATGTGAAAATATATAATATGGATACTGGGAGCAATGTTATATATTCAGTTGAAAATGGAAAAGAGCATCTAACTATATCAAATGAAAAAAGATTTCCTAATTGGAATGAAATTAAGTATGTTAGATATAAATTAATGAAACCAAATAAGACTATAGTACAGATATTACCACCAAAAGAAGAATATATAAATTTACATGAAAATTGCTTTCATCTTTGGGAAATAGAGGATAATGCAGTTCCAACTAAATAATTGTAAAATAAATAGTCAAGGTAAGTTTGTGAATGAAACTAAAAGTCTATAGACTTACTTTGACTTATAAAGAGGTGATTGTATGATACATGAATTAAAAATACTACCCCAATATTTTAAAGAAGTTGTAAATGGGAACAAAACTTTTGAGGTTAGAAAGAATGATAGAAACTTTAAAAAAGGTGATTTGTTGGTACTACAGGAGTTTGATGGAAAGGAATATACAGGTCTTGAGACACGAAAAGAAATTACTTATGTACTTGATAATAGCGATTATCTTCAAAATGGATATGTTGTTTTAGGAATAAAATAAATGTTTTGTGACTAGGGAGTGAGTTTATGAAACGAATAAGATGTAGTTGGTGTGGTAAGTTATTTTATCTTGATGAAAAATCTAAGGGTGTTTATTGTTGTAAAGAATGTAGGAAGAAGGCTAAGAAGGTGAAAAAATGAATAAGGTTTTGAATTGGCCAGGTGGGAAATGGAGTGTGACACATAACATAATAAGTATACTTCCAAAACATAATATATACTTAGAACCTTTTTTGGAAGTGGAGCGGTATTTTTAATAAAGAAATATGTAACACAGAGATATTGAATGATGCAGATGGACAGATTGTAAACTTATTCAAATGTATAAGAGATAAGCCAGTTGAATTAGCAAATGCTATATACTTTACTCCATATGCAAGAGATGAGTATATAAGCAATTGCAATTTTAAGGAAACTGATAATGATATAGAAAAAGCTAGAAAATTTATAGTAAGAACTAATATGTCTCGAGGTGGGCTACAAAAATATAAGACTGGGTGGAGACATGCAGGACCTAAACTAAGTAAAACTAATTTTCAAAAAGTTATAGGTAAGTGGAATGATTTACCTGATTATATTTTAAATACAGCTATAAGATTAAAAGATGCAGAAATAGAAAACAGAGATGCTATAGACTTAATAAAAAAATATAACAAAAGCGATTCTTTAATATATGCAGACCCTCCTTATCTGCTAAAAACAAGAAGTCAGAAAATGTACAATATCGAAATGGAAACAGAAGAACATGAAAAATTATTAAAAGTGCTTTTAAATCACGCTGGTCCTGCAATAATAAGTGGATATGATTCTAACTTGTATAATTGTATGCTTAAAAGTTGGAACAAATTAGAATTTAGGGCATACGCAGAACAAGGCAGATTAAGAAAAGAAGTATTGTGGACCAATTTTGAAACTAATAAGCAACTTAGTTTATTTAAATAATAGGAGAGAGTAATGAAAGTTTTTCTTGTAATAGATGGAGAACCAGTTGGCAAAGAGAGACCAAGATTTAATTCGGCTACTAAAAGAACTCATACTCCACAGAAAACTAAAAATTATGAGAATCTTATAAAGTGGCTATATCAATCTAAAGTTAAGTATCATTTTACAGGTTATATAAAAATGACTTTAAGGTGCTATTATTCTATAGCTAAAAGTAACAGTAAAAAGGTTAAAGAGCAGAAAAGAAATAATGTGTTAAGACCTAGTAAGAAACCAGATATTGATAATGTTGTTAAGATTGTGGCTGATGCACTTAATGAGATAGCGTATAAGGATGATACACAGATAGTTGAGGTAGTGGCTAGTAAATATTTTAGTGATAAGCCAAGGGTTGAGGTTGTACTAGAAGATGTTGTTTAAAAGGAGTTGTTAGTATGCAACACAATAAAAAAGATTTAAAAAAATTTGTTTGTCCAAAATGTGGAGGGCAACTAATATTCATACAAAATTATGGATATGAGATTATTAAAAAAATAAACAAAACAACTGGTAAATTTACTGGTAAAGTTGTAAAGAATAATCCAACACTTCAAGAATGGACTGATATAGTATGTATTGAGTGTGAGTTTACTAAAACTAATTTAGAAATTATTGAATCTCATGATACAAAGTTGCAGGAACTGTTAGAAGAAATTGAAACAATAAATTTTAAAGCATAGTATTTAGTAATAAAGAAAAAAGGAGTGCTTTCACACTCCACTTGTCAAAAATATAAAACTTTTATATACAAATATTATTATAACATAAATAATTGATAGGAGTGTGTGAGTATGTCTAAAACTAAAAAAGAGTTTTTTAATGCAACTAAGAAACAACTTTCTAATTACAAACAATTAAATGCAAATATAATAAAATTAAAAAATGAAATACAAATGTTGAAAGATAATTCAGTTGGAGATTTAACAAAAGCTATAAGTTATGATAGTGTCAAAACAGGAAAAACAAACAAAACTAGTAATATGATTGAGGATGCTATTGTTAATGTATCAGACTTAATAACAGAAAAAGAAATAGAGTTATATGAGTCAGAAATAATTAAATCTACCATAGATTTAGCTATAAGGAATTTAAAACCTATACACAAACAAATCATAACATACAAATATATTGAAGGCTTAGAATTGAGTTTAATAGTTGATAAGGTATATTTAGAAGAAAGACAATTGAGAGAAAGAGCTAATCAAGCTATAAATTCAATATCAATAGCATTATTTGGAAAGAAAGCATTAATAGAGCAGGAACCACTTTTTGAATTGTTAGATTACAGACTAAATTAGACTATGAATTTTAATTGCCAAAAATGTGCCGTTTTTTTAATTTTAGACATGAGATAATAGTATTGTGGAAATGAAAGATTTCCCTCTCAAAACTAAATAATTGGCTAGGGTTAAGGGATTGCCCTAGTCACTATGAACAGACTAGGCAGGGCATGAGGATGCTGTTAGTTCAATTCTAACTATGTTTAAATATTAATCAACGGATACACTAAAAAGTAGAGAAATTGAGGGCAAAATTTTATATTTTGTATCTTAATTCAGAAGTCTAAAAAGAGTGGGGCTTGGTAACCTCACTCACCATGCAGGTGCTGGTGTTTAATCTAGGTTCGATTCCTAGAACTTGCTCCCTTAAAGAATATGTACCTCCCTCATAAAAAGACTAAGTTTGGGTAAGCTTAGTCTTTTATTTTTTTTAAGAAGGAAAATGGATTTAATTGTTGTATTTTATATAAAAAAGAGGATGTGAGTTAATGTGGGGATATTAGAAGGTGCTGAGTTAATTAGAGATATAGCACAGAAAATTGCTATAGAAAAAGGAATAACAGAGCAAGAAGCTTGGAATGAAGCTATAAAAGAGTTTAAAGAAAAATATGAGTGTTTAGTTTAAAGAGTCATCTTTGCAGGTGACTCTTTTATTATATTTAAATTTTAAAAAGGAGGTCTTAAAATGAACAAAAGAGAAGTTGTTTATCTTAATTTAGAAGATATAAAACCATACGAAAATAATCCTCGAAACAATGAGTATGCAGTTGAAAAAGTAGTTAATTCAATTAAAGAATTTGGTTTTAACAATCCAATTACAATTGATAAAAACAATATAATTGTTACAGGGCATACAAGGTATGAAGCATCTAAAATACTTGGTTTGAAGCAAGTGCCATGTATGGTTTTAGAAGATTTAACAGATGAAGAAATAAGAGCATATAGATTAGCTGACAATAAAGTTGGAGAATTTTCAGACTGGGAGTTTGATAAATTGACAAAAGAATTAGCTGAAATAGAAAATATTGATATGAGTAATTTGGGATTTAACATACACATGTTTGAAGATTTAGGAGTTATTGATGCAGATTTTATATTGGATGAAGAATTAGAAGAAAAAGAGAAAAAAGCTAAAATAGTGAAATGTCCACATTGTAATGAGGAGTTTGAAGTATAATGAGGATTTTTCTTGCTGCAACAAAAAGTGGAATGAATAAAGAATTAAGATTAGAAACAATAGAGAAATGTAAACCTTTATATATCTTAGAAACTTTTTTTAATAAAGAGAAAACATGCCTAGAAGCTTTGCAAATAGTAGGAAATGAGAATTTTTTATTAGATTCGGGTGCTTTTTCTTTTATGAATGGCACAGAAATCTCAAAAGAAGGAATGGAAAACTATATTGATAGATATATAGAGTTTATAAAAAAATACAACATAAAATATTTCTTTGAAGTGGATGTAGACAATATTTTTGGGTTAGAGCAAGTAGAAAAATGGACTAAAAAAATAGAAAATGAAGTAGGCAGACAATGTATACCTGTATGGCATAAAAGTCGGGGAGTAGAATACTGGAAAAAGTTATGTGCAACATATAAATATATTGCAGTTGGAGGATTTGCAATAAATGATATAAAAAAACAAGAGTATCCTTTAATACAAAAAATGGTCGAGTATGCTTATCAAAAAGGTGTAAAAGTGCATGGACTAGGCTTTACTAAGACGAAGATATTAAAATCATTTAAGTTTTATAGTGTTGACAGCAGTAGTTGGACTATAGGGGCAAGTATTGGTCAGCAATTATATACATTTAAAAATGGAGATATACATATAAGAAGGTTAGAAAAAGAAGGTAATAAGAAAACTGATTTAAAAAAATTAGTAGCTCATAGCATGTGCGAGTGGGTTAAATATCAAAAATATATGGATGGAGTGAGATGGTGAAAAAGACAGAAAGAAATTTAACATTATTAAATTGTGTATTTGTAACAAGCTTAGTGGTTTCTAATATTGTTGCAGGAAAGGTGATTGATGTATTTGGGTTAATTGTTCCTGCCGCGGTTGTAGCATATCCACTAACTTTTTTGTGTACAGATGTCATTGGAGAAATATGGGGCAAAGAAGAAGCTAACAGAACAGTCAAAAGAGGTATTTTAATGCAGTTATTTAGTCTTTTATTAATTACAATAGCAATAGCCCTTCCAAGTGCAAGTTTTGCACAAGATTATTCAAGTAATCTAAAAGTAGTGTTAGGGCAGAATGTAAGGTTTGTATTAGCTAGTTTAATAGCTTATATATTAGCTCAATCGAATGATGTATTTATATTTCATAAGCTTAAAGAGCGATTTAATGGAAAACATAAGTGGTTGAGAAACAATGCTAGTACTATGTTAAGTCAGTTGATAGATACAGCTATTTTCATTACGATTGGTTTTTGGGGTACTGTACCAAGTATATTAACTATGATATTAAGTCAGTATGTAGTTAAGTTCTTCTTAGCTTTAGCAGATACTCCATTCTTCTATTTATTAACTAGAAATAAAGAAATAAAAGTAGATAAACAAGCTTCATAATAAAAAATAAGATTCAAACGAACAATGAGGTGGTGATGTGGCTAGAGCACCAAATGAGAAAGAAAAAGAAGCAAGAAAATTATATTTAAAAGGTCTGAAATTAGTTGAGATTGCTAAAAAATTAGATATACCAGATGGAACAGTAAGAAGATGGAAAAAAACTTATAATTGGGATAATGAACGTTCGGAAAATAATAACGAGCGTTCGGCAAAAAGAGGTGGTCAGCCTAACAATTCTAATGCAAAAGGGCATGGTGCTCCATTAAGAAATAAAAATAATTTTAAGCATGGTATCTTTGAACAAATTTATTTTGATACTTTGACAGATAAAGAGTTAGAGTTAATAAAAAATAAAAGTAGTGATAAAATATATGATTTAGAATTAGAAATAGATTTACTTACTATAAGAGAACATAGGCACATGGCTAGAATAAAGGAATACACTCAAAAAACAGATGGTATAAGCCTTGAAAGTGTTAATAAAAGAAGGCTAGAGATTACTGGAAATGTATTAAAAGATGGTCAAGTTCAAGAAGAAATGGTAACTAGAGGTGTTTCCACTTTTGAGGTTATACAGAAATTAGAAGCTGAACTAACTAAAATTCAAGATAAAAAAAGAAAATGTATTGAAACATTAGAGAAAATGAAGATAGATAGAAAGAAATTTGAATTAGAAAATCATAGTCTAGGTCAAAATGAAAGTGAAAATATGTTCAAAGAATTATCCTTAGAGGAGTTGAAAAAGTTGGCGAGTTTAGATGATTAACAATAAATTGATAGCACTAGAAGCCAAGAAAGAACTTGCAAGGCGAGACTTCTTTTTTTATTGCAATTTATTAGCACCAAACTTTTATAAAGAAGATAGAGAGTATTTAGTTGAAACCTGTAATAAGCTTCAAGATTTTTATTATTCAGATGATGAAGTTTTAATTATAAATATGCCACCTAGGCATGGGAAGAGTAGAAGTGCAGGTTTATTCGTAGAATGGATTTTAGGTAAAAATAAAAATGAAAAAATAATGACTGGTAGTTATAATGAAACTCTTTCAACTATGTTTTCAAAGAATGTCAGAAATGCTATTCAAGAAGAAAAAGCTGATATAGACACTAT
Organism: Clostridioides sp. ES-S-0010-02; assembly: GCA_020641055.1. Classification (NCBI taxonomy): domain Bacteria; kingdom Bacillati; phylum Bacillota; class Clostridia; order Peptostreptococcales; family Peptostreptococcaceae; genus Clostridioides; species Clostridioides sp. ES-S-0010-02. Next base: position 2,347,306 of record CP067345.1, on the reverse strand, counting down.
TATCTATAGTGATATATTTCCTAACACAAAAATCAAACATGGTGATGGAGCTATGAATTTATGGTCATTGGAAGGTGGTTATAATAATTATTTGGCAACGTCTCCAGGTGGCACAGCAACAGGCTTTGGATGTTCTTTGATGATTATAGATGATTTAATTAAAAATGCAGAGGAAGCCTACAACGAAAATGTTCTTGAAAAACACTGGGATTGGTTTACTAATACTATGCTATCAAGACTCGAGGAGAATGGAAAAATAATTATCATAATGACTAGATGGTCTAGTAAGGACTTGGCTGGTAGAGCATTAGAACATTATAAAGAAGAAGGTAAGAAAGTAAAACATATTAATATGAAAGCATTAGAAGATGGCAACATGCTTTGTGAAGAAGTGCTATCTCTAAATAGTTATAAATCAAAAATAAGAGCGATGGGCGAAGATATTGCAAGTGCTAACTATCAACAAGAGCCTATTGACCTTAAAGGATGTTTATACACTAGATTTAAGACGTATAACAAGCCTCCTACTGATGATAAGGGAAATATATTGTTTACATCTATAAAAGCTTATGTAGATACAGCAGATGAGGGAGCAGATTATTTGTGTGCTATTGTATATGGAGTATATAACAAAGAAGCTTATATACTAGATGTTTTATACACTAAGGAAAGTATGGAAATAACAGAGTATAAAACAGCTAGGATGTTCTATGAAAATGAAGTTAACAAAGCCGATATAGAAAGTAATAGTGGTGGTAGAGCTTTTGCAAGAAATGTACAAAGAATATTGAAAGAAAAGTTTAAAAGTAATAAAACTATTATTAAATGGTTTCATCAATCGAAAAATAAAGAAGCTAGAATCTTATCTAACAGTTCGTGGGTAATGGAACATATATATTTTCCAGTTAATTGGCGAGATAAATGGCAAGATTATTATAAGGCGATGGTGAGTTATCAAAGAGAAGGAAAAAATAAACATGATGATGCACCTGACGCTACAACAGGAGTTGCAGAAAAGGCACTAAAAGGTCAAGGATTATCAGTATTTAAGTAATATAGGTGGTGGTGATGATGTGGAGTTAGAAAAAATAAGAAGTATAATAAATGCTGATATAGCTAGAAGACAAGAAATATTACAAGCTAAATCATATTATTATAATGAAAATGATATCTTGAAAAAGGGTGTAGTTGTTCAAAATAGAGACGAAAATCCTCTCAGAAATGCTGACAATAGAATTAGTCATAACTTTCATGAAATACTTGTTGATGAAAAAGCTTCTTATATGTTTACTTATCCAGTTTTATTTGACATTGACAATAACAAGGAATTGAATGAGAAAGTAACAGATGTTCTAGGGAATGAGTTTACTAGAAAAGCTAAGAATTTAGCTATAGAAGCATCAAATTGTGGCACAGCATGGTTGCATTATTGGATAGATGAAGAATATAGTAATGAACAGATAATAGCCCAAACATTCAAGTATGGGGTAGTGAATACAGAAGAAATTATTCCTATATACAGAAATGGTATTGAAAGAGAATTAGAAGCTGTTATAAGATATTATGTTCAGTTAGAAGATGTAGAAAGACAGATACAGAAACAAACATATACTTATGTTGAATTTTGGACAGATAAAGTATTAAATAAATATAAATTCTTTGGAGTATCGTGTTGTGGTTCTCAAATAGAGCATATAACAGTACAACATAGATTTAATTCAGTTCCTTTTATTGAATTTGCTAACAATATAAAAAAACAAAGTGACTTATCTAAGTATAAAAAAATATTGGACTTATACGACCGAGTTATGAGTGGTTTTGCAAATGATTTAGAGGATATACAACAAATAATTTATATACTTGAAAATTTTGGCGGAGAAGATACATCAGAGTTCTTAAAGGAATTAAAGAGATATAAAACAATAAAGACTGAAACGGACTCAGAAGGAGATAGTGGCGGTCTTAAAACTATGCAAATAGAAATCCCCACAGAAGCTAGACGTATAATATTAGAGATACTTAAAAAGCAAATATATGAAAGCGGTCAAGGACTACAACAGGATACTGAGAGCTTTGGCAATGCAAGTGGTGTAGCACTTAAATTCTTTTATAGAAAGCTAGAACTAAAAAGTGGATTACTTGAAACTGAGTTTAGAACCTCTTTTGATAAGCTAATTAAAGCTATACTATGTTTTTTAGGAGTTACAAATTATAAAAAGGTACAACAGACATATACACGTAACATGATGTCTAATGATTTAGAAGATGCAGACATAGCAACCAAAAGCATGGGAATAATACCTACCAAAATTATTTTTAGACATCATCCTTGGATTGACGACCCCGAGGAAGCTGAGAGACTTTATTTAGAAGAAAAACAAACGCAAGCAGCTTTAGTTTCTGATGATTATAACTTTGACGATTTACCGAATGAAAAAAAGAATGTAGAAGAAAAAGAAAGTGTAAATGACACAATAGACAATGTAGAAGAAGTTGCAGGAAAAACTCTAAATGGTGCTCAGACACAATCACTGGTAGGTGTATTGTCTCAATATTCAGCAGGAACACTAACATTAGGTCAAGCTATAAATGTAATATCTATAGCTATAGGTGTGACAAAAGATGAAGCTAAAAAAATACTTGAAGGTTCAATGTAGGTATTTAATATGGAAAATAATAATACTGAATATTGGAAAGAAAGAGAAAAGCAAAGATTAAATGCAAGATTAAAAGATGAAAAAGAGGTATTAAATGAACTAGATAAACAATATAAAATTGCAATGAAAAATATAGAAAAAGAAATTGCTAATTTATTTTACAAATATGCTGAGCAAAATAAACTAACATATGCAGAAACACAAAAATATTTAACTAATAATGAGTTTAAGGCATGGCGTATGGGCATTAAGCAATATATTAAATTAATAGAACAAACTGGTGATGAAAGATTACTATTAGAACTTAATACATTAGCTATGAAGAGTAGAATAAATCGATTAGAAGAACTATTCTATCAAATATCTAAAGAGATATATAATACATTTGATATTCAAAATAATAGAGTAGAAAAGCTATTAGAGGAATCTGTAAAAGATAGTTACTATAAGAGTATATATGAGATACAAAAGTATGCAGGTGTTAGTGTAAGTTTTACTAAGCTTAATAAAGAAACTGTAAGAGATATAATTACATACCCTTGGAGCGGCAAAAGTTTTTCGCAAAGGATATGGAAGAATAGAGATTTATTAAGTGAAGTCATTAAGGAAGAAGTCACTCAGATGGTTATAAGAGGGGAAAGTTTGAAAAAGATTGCTAATAGAGTGTCAGAGAAAATGGACTCTAGCTATGAAAATGCAATAAGATTAGTTCAGACTGAACATTCTCATTTTATGTCAGAAGCTGATAAAAGAGCATATAAAAGCCAAGAAGTAGACAAATATCAATTTTTAGCAACATTACAGGATAATACTTGTAAAAGATGTAGAAATGTAGATATGAAAGTATATTTAGTTAAAGAAGCAAAAGAAGGAGAAAATTATCCTCCACTCCATCCTAGATGTCGATGTACGACTATTCCATATTTTGAGGATGAAAAAGAAACAAGAACAGCAAGATTGCCAAAAGGTAAGACATATGAAGTTCCTTCAAATATGTCATACAATGAATGGTATAAAACTCATGTTGAAGTTACTATAAATAAAGAGAAAGAAAATAAAAATAATGTTATAATAGATAGTATAAAGAAAGATATAAAAGAGGGTAAATACAACCTAAATATCCATGACGGCAAACAAGGAAAACATTTTAAGGACCATAATAATTATACAGAAGGAAGAAGTTATTTAACAGTATCAAAAGAAGAAGCTCAAGAACTCATTAACAAATATGCAGGTACAGGAATATTGGAACTTGATAGAAATAGTAAGTTTAAAAATAAAGAATTAATAACATGTGAAAAAAATATAGGTGTAAATATAAGCAATCTAACAGGAGAAGAAACAGCAACTAATAAGTTTTATATACACTATAGTAGTAAAAATGGTACTCATATAGTGCCAACAATGAAAGGAGTTGAAAAGGATGAGTAAAAATTTAATTAATTATATGAGTGAGAAAGTTAAAATTATAGATATAGACAATAAAGAATGGATTGGTTATGTAAAAACTTATACACCAGCTATAGACAGTGATAATGAAATAGATGAGATTGGCTTAAAACAAAATGATTGCTTGGTATCTTTTCAAGAAGATGAAATAAAAAGTATAGAAGTTATATAAAAAGCACTTGCTAAGTTTAAATAGTAAGTGCTTTTATTATGCAAATTTATTGCTAGGTGGTTTAAGATATGACTAAATTCTGTATAAAACAAAAAAAAGAGTTATTAAATAGAATAAAAGATGAAAAAGAAATAAAATTTGATATTATTGAGGAGTTACAGTACCCAAAGGATATAGCATGTGAGGAGATAAAATTAAAGAATAGCGAAAATAAAATTAGACTTATAGGAATTGAGGAGGATGAATAAATGGCTAAATTTGTGAAGAAATCAGATGTAGTAGAAGTTTTCAGATTTGGAGACGAAGAAGAAATACCAAAATGGGTATCAGAAGCAGTTGAAAACAAAATTATTTCAACTGAATATGTTCAGGAGGGTGAATATATTAAAAAACCGATTTTGATGATAAAAACTCAGAAAAGAGGATTGTGGAGAGGAGAGCTTGATGATTATATAATCAGAAATTCGCATGGAGAAATAAACTCTTGCAACTTTAAATTATTTGATGATATATATCAAAAAGTTGAATATACTGCAACTATTGAGGATATAAGAAACTATACTGAAAATATTGAAAAAGGACATAGATATGTTGATGAGGATAACAACAAGAAGAATAAATTAGAACTTTCAGCTAAGTTGGAACTAGATACAACAGATTTTGAGGAAAATATAAAAAGTGCTACAAAAGAAATTGAAACATTTAATGAAGCAGCAGGCAAATTAGAGAAAAAAATTAATGGAATATTTGGTAGAGAAAAGGTAAATGAAGTAAAAATAAATATACCAACAATATCAAAATCTGAAAGTGTAGAAGAAGTAAATGAAAAGTTACTTAAAGAATTAAAATCACAAAAACTTATAGTTTCAAAAGAAGATAAAAAGCTCAAAAAATATGACATACATTTTAAAAATAATGATTGTATATTTGGCATAGTTAAAGAACATATAGCTGATAAATTAGTAACTTGTTTTTCTGATTCTCAATCAGATATAGATTGTTTGAGAGCTTTTGAAGATGAAGAAAAAACAGTTATGTTTAATATGTCTAATGTCCAATCTATAGTAATTAGTGATTATATTGAAGACAATGAAATTGATTATATATAGTATGCTTTTTATTTTATAAAATGAGGTGATTTAAATGAGTTGGTTAATACTACAAATAATAAGTATTGTTGTAAACATAATACTTATTATAAGTTTAATAAGTGATATGGTTTTAAAAATATATCTAAAAAGTTTAAAAAAAGAATATGAAGTAGCTATAAATAAAGTTTCTAATGAACTTTTGAAAAAATTAAATGATGAGCTAAGAAAACATAAAAGTCTATAGAGGCTTTTTTATTTTGCTCTTTTTAAAAAAGTTGTAGAGCATAAAGAACAAAGAAACTCTCGCAGTTGGAGGGCAACTATAAAAATCTATAGAGAAGATAAGAAGGGATGATGATTAAATGGAATGGTTAAGAAAAATATTAGAAGGTATTAAAATCGAAGAAAATAAGCTTGATATCGAGGAAATATTAAAAAGTGTTAATGCTGAATTTCCCAAACACGCAGTACCTAAAGAAACTTTCAATAAGGTAAATGAACAATTAAAAGAAGCTGATAAGACTATAAAAAGCTTTAATGGTAAAATGACTCAAGATGATATTGAGAAGCTTAAAACAGAGCATCAAACAGAAATTAAAAAGATAGAAGAAAATCACAAGTTAGAAGTTGAAAAAATGCAAAGTGAGAGTATAAAGACAAGAAAATTAAGTGCTGTTGAGAAAGCTTTATTAACTAACAAAGCTAAGCATACTGATTTATTGACAAATAAGTTTGACTTAGAAAAAATAAGTGTGGGTGAGGATGGCAAAATAACAGGCATAGAGGAACAATTAAAAGAGTTGCAAGAAAGCTACCAAGATTTGTTTGAATCTAATGTTACTGAAACTGCTAAACAAACAAATACACAGCCTTTTTACAAGTATGTACCAGGTGGTAGTGGAGAAACAAACGAGAATGTAAATATGGAAGCTATGGTAAATGAAATATTAGGAGTTAAATAAATTAATGTGATTAAGAAAGGATGATGATTATATGGCTAATATATTAGCGTATGGGCAAGCTCTACAACAAGGTTTAGACAAACAAGTAACACAAGAATTATTAACTGGATGGATGGATTCTAACGCAAAACAAATAAAATACACAGGAGGAAAAGAAGTAAAAATAGGTAAGCTTTCTACAGATGGCTTAGGAGATTATGCAAGAGGTTCGTCTGATGCTTATGTTAATGGGGATGTTAAATTTGAATATGAAACTAAGGTTATGACACAAGATAGAGGAAGAAAATTCACATTAGATTCTATGGATGTGGATGAAACTAACTTTTTGGTAACTGCAACAAATATTATGGGAGAGTTCCAAAGATTAAAAGTTATTCCGGAAATAGATGCTTACAGACTAAGTAAGTTAGCTACTACTGCTATGAATGTAGCAGGAGACACTAACGTTGAATATGGATACACAGTAAATTCAAGTACAATAATAAATAAGATAAAAGCTGGTATAAAAGTAATTAGAGAAAATGGATATAATGGACCTTTAGTTTGTCACTTGAATTATGATAGTATGTTTGCAGTAGAAGAAAAAGTGTTAGAAAAGCTATCTTCTGTTACTTTTATACAAGGTGGTATAGAAACACAAGTACCTTCAATTGATGGATGCCCTCTTATAAAAACACCTCAAAACAGAATGTATTCATCAATAATACTTAATGATGGTACTTCTTCTAACCAGACAGAGGGAGGTTATTCAAAAGGGACAAAAGCAATAGATGCTAACTTTATAATAGCTCCAATAGATGTGCCTATCGCTGTTACAAAACAAGATAAAATGAGAATCTTTGACCCTGATACAAATCAAACAGCAGATGGATGGTCTATGGACTATAGAAGATACCATGAATTGTGGGTCCTTGATAACAAAGTTAACTCTGTATATGCTAATTTTAAAGATGCCAAACCTACAGCTTAGGAAGTGATTTAAATGTTTATATTAATTAAAGAAAATATAGAACGTAGAGTAGAAGATTCTTTTTTAAAAGATAAGCTAATACAAGATGGATTTAAGTTACTAGAAGATAAGAAAAGTATTGATATAGAAAATTCAACTCTTGAAGAACTGAAAAGCTTAGCAAAAGAAAATGGTATAGAAGGTTATTCAAAACTGAAAAAAGATGAATTAATAGAGAAATTAAATAATATTTAGTTTCTCTATTTTTATTTGAGGTGGTTAGATGTTAGAAAATATAAAGTTAATTCTAAATTTAAAAGATGATACTCATGATAATTTAATAAAGTTGTACATTAAAAAATACACTACTCTAGTTCTTGCATACTGCAATATAGAAACACTTAATGATACTCTTGAAAATATCATAGAAGATAAAGTCATTGTTAAATTAAAAGAAACACTATTAAGTAATAATAGTGCTGATAATGGCAAAGTTAGTTCAGTTTCTAGGGGTGGTTATTCTGTTACTTACAATGTTGCAACAGCTAAAACAACAGATGAATTAATGGAAATAAAATTATCTCAAAAAGATAAGAATATTTTAAATAATTTTAGAAAAGTGAAGTGGTAATATGACAGAAGCAGATATACTAGCACTGACATACTTTTGTAAAATGACAATAAGAAGATGTGCAAGTATTAAAAACGAGGAAACAGGAGTTACGGATTTTGATGAGAATGTTGTAATTGTAGAAGATATACCATGTGCTGTAAATGGAAATGTACCTAATATTACAGATACAGATATAACAAGTTCTATTTCAGTCTTTGAATTATATTGTAGACCTAATATAGATTTGCAGGTTGGAGATATACTTGATATAACTTTAGAAAATGGAAATATAGAAACTTTCATTGCATCTAAACCCTTCCCTCATTTAAGCCACTTGCAAACTAATCTAACTCTAAAGGAAAGATACTAATGATAGAGTTTAATAGTCTAGATGACTTGATAAGAGATTTAGAGAGACAAGAAAAAGAATTAACTAAGAACATTAGAAAAGCTAAAAATAGAATAGGTAATCAACTTCTTAGAAAAGTAAAACAGAAAACACCAGTCGCTGAAAAAAATGGTGGAACAGCAAGAAAAAATTGGCAATACAAGGAGCTTGGCACTTTTGATGGAGTTGTTTTTAATAACACAGAGTATATTAGACATCTAGAGTTTGGACATAGAACTAGGCAAGGAACAGGAACTAGTGAAAACTATAGACCAAAACAGGGTGGTATACAGTTTGTTGAAGGTGTTTTTATGCTAGCAAAAAGTGTTGATGAAATAAACAGTATAATTGACAATGAACTAAATCAAATAATAATAGATTTTTGGAATTAGAGGTGATGTGTTGCTAAGTTATAATGAAATACTAGATTCATTTACTAAAACTATAGATAATAATTTTAAAGAAACTATAGTTGTAGGAGAATATAACATACAAGACAATAAAAAGTCTTGTTTTTTTGTGCAGATATTGCCAGAAATGGTACAGACAGCAACTAAAAAAACTGATATAAAAAGCTTCTTAGTTGATATAAAATATTTGCCTAAATGGGGAAAAAAGAAAAAAGATTTACTTGACATTCTAAATAAATTAGAGAACATATTCACTAGAAATATAAAAGTAAAAGACAGATATTTAACTTTCAGTAAGAAAAGTGGAAGTATAGAAAAAGATGAAATAGGAAATTATGTTCAATTTCTTATATCTATAAATTATCATGAACAAATTTATTTTGAAGAAGAAAAACATGAATTAATGGAAGAACTAAATATGAGATTTGAAAGGAGTGATTAAATGGCTGGATTAGTTAACATAAATATAGAGTTTAAAGAGTTGGCTACAAGCTTTATACAACGTTCCCGAGCTGGAATAGTAGTAATTGTATTGAAAGATACAACAAAGATGTATAAAGAGCTTACAAGCGAAGATGATATATCAACATCGTTAAGTGATTCTAATAAAAAATATATAAAATATGCTTTTATGGGTTCTACTGACAATGAGAAGATACTAAAACCAAGTAAAGTTATTATAAGCACTTTCACAGAAGATGGAAAAGTTGAGGATATACTAGAAGAATTAGAATCTGTAGAATTTAATTACTTATGTATGCCAGAAGCTATAGAATCAGAAAAACAAACAATTGCAAAATGGATTAAGAAAATAAGAGAGGAAGAAAGCACAGAGGCTAAAGCGGTTCTTGCAAATATCAAAGCTGATAATGAAGCAATTATTAATTTTACTGAAAATGTAGTAGTTGATGGTGAAGAAATAACAGCAGAAAAATACACGCCACGTATTGCTTCTCTTATAGCCTCTACACCTGGCACACAATCTGTTACTTATGCTCCTCTTGATGAAGTTGAATCTATTACAAAGATAGACAAAGCTAGTGCAGACGCTAAAGTACAATCGGGAGAATTAATTTTAAGAAGATTATCAGGTAAGATTAGAATTGCTAGGGGAGTAAATTCTCTTACAACTTTAACAGCAGAAAAAGGAGAAATATTTCAAAAGATTAAGCTTGTCGATACAAAAGATTTAATAAGTAAAGATATAAAGAATATTTATGTAGAGAAGTATTTACGTAAATGCCCTAACACTTATGACAATAAATGTTTATTCATAGTAGCTGTACAGTCATATTTAACTGAATTAACAAGACAAGAATTGATTGACTCTAATTTTACAGTCGAAATTGACTTAGAAAAGCAAAAAGAATACTTAGAAAGTAAAAAAGTAGATGTTAGTAAAATGAAAGAGAATGAAATAAAAGAAGCTAATACTGGTTCAAATGGATTTTACCTAATAAATCTAAAATTAGTTGATGCGATGGAAGATATAGATATAAGAGTTCAAATGTAGAAAGAGGTGATAACATGGCTACAAGTTTTGAAAGTAAAAACGTAATAAATGGAACATTTGGAGAGTGTTGGTTAAATGAGGTACAAATAGCAGAGTGCAAAGCATTAAAAGCTGAAATAAAACTAGATAAAGCTGAAATAGTCAGACCTAGAAAAATGATTAAAGGTCAAAAAGTGATAGGTGCTAGTGCGGAAGGTTCTATAACTCTATATCATGTAGATTCAAATATGTTAAAGTATATAACTCAAATTATAAAAGAAGGTAGAGAGCCTAAATTTACTATTATAAGTAAACTAGCTGACCCTGATGCTAAAGGGGTGGAAAGAATCTCTTTAACTGGAGTTTCTTTTGATGGATTATCAATTATAGATTGGGAAAATGGAAAAGAAGGAGAGATTGAAGCATCTTTCACTTTTGAAGATTTTGAGATATTAGATGCAGCATAAAAATAATTAACAATAAAAAGGAGAATTAGTATGAGCGAAAATAGATTAGAAAAAGAAATAGTAGATAAAAAAGAAGTAACAGAAGTAAAAAATATAGTAGAATTATTACTCAAAATGGATGCAGGTGAAATTAAAATGCCAAGCATGACATACAAAATATTTTGCAAAAAAGTAGGTATAGAGTTACCTTTTGAGTGCACAGCATTAGAACCCGAAACTTTTGACGAATTACAGTCAAGTGGACTGAAAATAGAGAATGGTTCATTAAAGGATTTAGATAATTTTAAAATGAAAACAAATATTATATTAGCTTCTTGCAAAACATTTAAAGATAAAGAACTATTAAAACATTTTAAATCTCCAACACCAAGGGAATTGCTAAGAAAAATGTTATTAGCAGGTGAAATAAATGATTTATATAACAAAATATGTGAGCTGAATGGATATAGCGAATCTAATTCTGAAAAAGATAAGAGAATAGAAGAAAAAATAAAAAACTAATAAAAACAGATGGTGAAGTTAATTTAATGTATTTAATGTTTAAATACAAAGGAATGATGCCATCTGTTTTTTATAAGATTAAACATGGAGAGAAACGTATAACTAAAGCATTTATGTATCAAGAAATGGATGAAAAAATAGAAGAAATAAAGAATTTTGGAGGGGGGCTTTAGAGTATGTCAGCAGGAAGCAGAGCTTTGGAAGCTGTTATAAGAATGCGAGATGAAGCTAGTAGAACCCTACAACAAGTTAGAGATGCTACTAGAGCCCTTCAAAATCAAACTGATTCAACATCAGAAGCACAAGAAAGATTACAAGAACAGTTAAAGAAAGTTGGAGAAATAGCAACGAAAGCATGTGCTGGATTAGGTGCAGGAGTGCTAAGTATTGGTGGGATGGCAATAAAAGCTAATGATGATTATCAAAAAGCTTTGAATCAAATACAAGCGTCAACAGGAAATACAGCACAAGGTATGGAACATTTAAAAGATGCAATGCTTGGAGTATATAAAAATAATTTTGGCGAGGATTTTGCAGATATAGCAAATGCTATGTCTATAGTGGACAAAAGCCTAGCAGGAGCAACTGGAAATATACAAGGTTTAACTGAAAAAGCAATTGGATTCAGAGATACATTCGGATACGAGGTATCTGAAAGTATTAGGTCAGCAGATGCACTGATACAAAATTTTGGTATAAGTGGTGACGAAGCATTTAATTTAATGGCACAAGGGCAGCAACGAGGATTAGATTATTCGGGCGAATTACTCGATAATATTAATGAATATTCGGTTCAATTTAAAAAATTTGGGTTTACTGCTACAGACATGTTCAATATTTTTGAAACAGGCATGAATAGTGGAGCATTCAACCTTGACAAAGTTGGAGACGCAATAAAAGAACTTTCTGTAAACGCAATCGATGGTTCTAATACTACTGTAGATGCTTTTAAGAAACTAGGTTTCAACGCTGACGATATGGCTAAGAAATTTGCAGGAGGAGGCGAATCTGCTAAGAAAGCTTTTATGGACACTATGAAAGCTATAGGTGATGTAAATGACCCTTTGAAGCAAAGCACTATTGGAGCTCAGCTTTTTAAGACTATGTGGGAAGATTTAGGACCAGACGTTTGTAGGCAACTTGGCAATATAGGAGATAAGTTTGATGAAACAAAAAATACTATGGATGAAATAAATCAAATTAAATATGCGTCATTCTCACAAGGGTTACAAGGTATTGGCAGAATTATAAATGCAGATGTGTTGATACCCCTTGGTCAGCGGATGTTACCTGCTCTAAATGACTTTGCCAATTGGTTGAAAAATGATGGAGTTAAGTCGATAAATAGTTTTGCAAATGAGATAGGAAATGGATTATCAAGTGCTGTAAAACTTGCAACTAAAGCATTACCACTTTTAATTGATTCTTTAAGTTGGATTTTAAAGAATGGACCTGTAATCGCAAGTATTTTTGTAAGTATAAAAACAGCTTCTATTATGACTAGTGCAGTTAAAAGCATTGTAGCTCTGAAAAACTCTTGGATTGTGGCAAAGTTGGCTGTAAGAACCTATATGGTTGGCATGGCAGAGGCAGGTACGGTTTTGAGTAGTTTTCAAATTTTGGTTGGAGTATTAACTACAGAAATGACTATAGCTCAAGCTAGGACAATGCTATTAGCAAAAGCAAGTGCTCTTTTAGGTGGTCCTATAGGAATTGCTGTAATTGCAGTAACCGCTCTCGTAGCAGGACTTGTAGTCTTGTGGAATACAAACAAGGGCTTTAGAGATTTTGTTATAAATGCTTGGAACAATATAAAAGAAACAGCAACAAAAGTTTGGGGAAGTATATGTAATTTCTTTACACAAACTATTCCACAAGCTTGGGAAAGTCTATGTACAAGTTTTTCAAATGCAGGAACTTGGTTTGTACAGATGTGGAACAATATAAAACAGACTTTTGTAAATGGTTGGAATGCTATTGTAGCTTTCTTTACTCAAACTATTCCAACATGGATAAATAATATTGGAGTGTGGTTTGGACAATTACCTGCAAAAATTGGCTATGGATTAGGATTTGCATTAGGCAAAATAATTTCTTGGGGTATTTCTGTTTGGACTTACTTAGTTACAAATGTTCCTATATGGATTAATAATATAGGAACATTCTTTGCTCAACTTCCTAATAAAATTTGGACTTGGTTAGTGAATACAGTTCAAAAAATAGGTCAGTGGGGTATGGTTATGATAGCATATGCTCAAATTTATGCTAGGATGATTATTAATAATATAGTGGTGTTTTTTCAAACCTTACCTAGCAGAGTTTGGACTTGGCTTACAAATACAATTCAAAAAGTTGCTACTTGGGGAAGTCAAATGGCAACTAAAGGTAAAGAAGGTGCTAAAAAATTAATTACTACAGTAGTGGACACATTGAAGTCTTTACCTAAAAAAGTGATGGATATAGGTAAAAATATTGTTAAAGGGCTTTGGGAAGGTATTACAGGAGCTGGAGATTGGCTAAAAGGTAAGATTGGAGATTTTGCAAATGGTGTAATAAGCGGATTTAAAGATGGTTTTGGAGTGCATTCTCCATCTTGGAAATTAAGGGATTTGGTAGGTAAATTTCTTCCTCCTGGTATTTGGAATGGAATAAAAATGACATTGCCAAAATTAGAGACTAATATTACTGGGATGGTTAACAGTTTAGTTAGTAGAATGTATAATCCTAAAGAAGTTGAAGAGAGTAACTATACAAGTAAATACAAAGAGGCTATAACTCAAAGAACTGAACAAAATACTGTTAATAAAACTAATAGCGAGACTACAAATAATAAAGAAGATAATAATATTACTATAAATATAAACTTAGGTGGTGTTACAGTTAAAGAAGAAGCTGATATGACTAAATTAACTAAGATGTTAGTAAGAGAAATAAAATTAGGAATAGCTGGTGGTGTATAGACATATTTCTCCTAAAAGATACCAGTATATGCTATAATCGTAGTATAATTATTATATTTTAGGGGGATAAATATGGGATTATTCAGTAGAAAAGAGAAAACAAAAGAACCATGTATAATTTGTGGAACTGATACAAATGATTTAAAAGTTTCAGATGGATACTTGTGTAAAAATTGTCTTGAGAAATGCAGAGTTGAGATAGTTTCATCAGGAAAGCCAATAAAGAAACTAACTAAAAATGATATTTTAGAATGTATGGAAAATAGTAAAGATGAAGAAGGAAACTTCAGCAAGAGCGAAATGGTAATGTTAGAATATATAGGAGGGCACCCGCTTTTAAATGAAGAAGGGCTTTTATTTGTTGTAGTTAAAGATAATAAAATATTATTTAAAAAGACTGGAAAAAATTTAAATGATAAAATGATTGATGTCTTTGAAATTTCATATTCAGAAATAAAAAGTGTTTCTATTGAAAAAGAAGAGGAAGTTATTAGAAGGTATACAGCAACTAGAATAGCTTTGTTTGGACCATTCGCTCTTGCTATGAAAAAAAAGACAATAGATAAAAAGGAATACTTAATAGTAGAATGTAAAGATTTTATATTATCTTTTAAGAAAAATGACAATGTATGTGCAATTATTTATAAAAAATTAGTTGAATATAGAAAAAACAATAAAGTTGAAGATGCTAACAATAATATAGCTGATAAAAATAATGCTATTGACCCACTAGAGAAAATAAAAACATTAAAAGAGTTATTAGATATGGGAGCAATAACAGAAGAAGAATTTAATACTAAGAAAAAAGAATTATTGAACTTATAATATTAGAATAATAATCAAATAAAACATATAAAGCACTTGGATATTACATTGTTTCAAGTGCTTTATATGTTAAAAAATGATATAATATAGGTACAGAATTATATTAACAATGTGGTATGTAAATAACGTAGCTAAAGTAGCGCTCCAAACTTGTGTTACAAATTTATATTAACTAAGTGGTATGTAAATATTGGTATCGCTATAATTGCTATAACTGCATTAATCGTTTTATATTAACTATGTGGATTCAAAACTAAATAAACAAAGAAAGCACTTACTTTTGTGGTAAGTGCTTTTGTTTTGCTCAAATTGGTCGGTTGGGTAAAATAATTAGAAAAAATTGGATATTTAATTGACTTTTGTCTGCCGAAACTATATAATATAATTAAGGCAGACGAAAGTGAGGTGAAGATATGCCAAGTAAAAAAATAGGTAGACCTACAGATAATCCCAAAGGTAGTAGAATAACTATAAGATTGGATGAAGAATCTAAAAATATTCTAGAAAAATATTGTGAAAAAGAAAATATAGATAAAGCCGAAGGAGTTAGAAGAGGTATAAAACTACTAAAAGACAAATAAAAAGTAGCCCAACCGCCGACCAAAGCAAAATGGACTACTTGTACAAGAAGTTGCCTTCTATATGAAATATTCTATCATATAAGGGTACTTCTTTCAAATCAATTTGAGGAGGAATTTATATGAAAACTAATTTAGAATTAATCAAATCAGAAAACTTTGGAGAAGTAGAATGTAATTTTTATGAAAATGATACTAAAGATATATTAATGACTAGAGAACAAATAGGAATGGCTTTAGAGTATACAGAACCAAGGATAGCTATAAGTAAAATACATGAACGTAACAAAGATAGACTTGATAAATTTTCAACTGTAGTCAAGTTGGTTACAGTTGAAGGGAATAGAGAAGTATTAAGAGATACTATAGTTTATAATACAAAAGGAGTAATGGAAATATGTCGTTTTAGTAGACAGCCAAAGGCTGATACTTTTATGGATTGGGTTTGGGATGTAGTAGAATCTATATTTAAGACTGGTGCATACATAACTGATAATGCTAATCCTGAAAAACTAAGAGAAAAAGCAAGTGAGATTGAAAAGTTACAATTAGCTTATAACAGTACATCTATGTTAAAAGAGTTGCTAGACAATGCAGGCTTTGACAATAAATCTAAGTTACTAACAGCAAAGACATTGTACAAAAAAGCGGGAATTGATTTACCAATCGAGATAGATGAAGAAGAACATTATTTTGATACAAAGCAAATAGCATCTAAGCTGAAAATATATTCTAAGAGTAATAAACCAGCACAACTTGCTATTTGTGAAATTATTAAAAAGATAAAATTAGAAGAAAACGAAGTTAAGGGAGTTTAGGAAACAAATGGTTCTTGGACTGGTACTGTAAATAAGTATACAGAAAGTGTAATAAACAAGATTAGCAAATGGATAGATGAAAATAATAGACCTATTAAAATTGCAGGTGAGAAGAAGAATTTCCATGTTGTATACAAGGAGGTAATGTAATGGGAGATAACTTGCTAAATAATGTATGTAATGAGGAAAAGGAATATCTTATTTCTTACCTAAAAACTTTAAGACAAAAAGATGAACATGACTTTTATGTTTTCAAACAAATAGTAGATAAATACTGTAAACAATCAAAGTATAAATAAGAAATTAATTCTATAAATTAAAAACACTTACTTGGGTAGGTGTTTTTTAATACGAAAAATCAAAAGAAGTGAATATATGTTAAGAAAGCTGTGGTATAGCTTTAAAGATATTTTAGAAAGGAGGTGATGTAGTTGGAAATGTGGATTAGACAAGCAAATGACACCTTTAGATTTCCTGTTTTCCCAAGCTCTTTTGAGATAAACAGTAAAGCAATAGTAAATACCTCAAATATCTTGAAAACAGGAGAAATTGCAGTATTTGGAGGTGTAGGCTTAAGAACTACAGAAATATCTAGTTTCTTTCCCAAAAATGACTATACTTTTTGTGATTATACAGGTTTTCCCTCGCCTTATGACTGTGTAAATAAAATTGAAAAATGGATGAATGAAGGCTTTATATTAAGGTTTACAGTTACAGAAACAAATATAAATATGGAAGTAATAATAGACAGTTTTAAATATGAAGAAAAAGACTGCACAGGAGATGTATATTTCACTTTAAATTTAAAAGAGTATAAAAGAATACAGATACCTAAAATCAATACGAGTTCAAATGATAAGTTATCTTCAAAACTTGATTTACCTTTGACGAAAGGATTTGAGGTTAAAAATAAACAAAAGACTCATAAAGTAGGTAAAGGCGACAGTCTTTGGTCACTTGCAAAAAAATATTATGGAAATGGAGATTTGTGGAAGAAGATTTATGATGCAAATAAAAAATTAATTAAAAATCCTGACGTTATAAAAGATGGTTGGGTGTTAATAATTCCTTAGATGAGGTGATAGAGTTGGAGAAAGTAAGAATAATACCACAAAGTAATGGTTTAACAAAAGATGATTTGACAGAAAAAGATTTATATTGTATAGCAAAACATATTCAAATAAACGTTATAAAGAGATGTTTTAGAGAAGAACATGATATATTAGACCCTTGCCAAACTTGTAAGTATGAAAGAGAATGTTTTAAAAG
Source organism: Clostridioides sp. ES-S-0010-02 (assembly GCA_020641055.1). Lineage (NCBI taxonomy): Bacteria > Bacillati > Bacillota > Clostridia > Peptostreptococcales > Peptostreptococcaceae > Clostridioides > Clostridioides sp. ES-S-0010-02. Next base: position 2,329,705 of record CP067345.1, on the reverse strand, counting down.
TGGATATGGTTATGCACACTGGGACACATTCATAAAATTATCAAAAATTACAGGAGTAAGAATGTGTCCAGGTGCAGGTTTTACAGATTAAAAATGTGAAAGAGGTGTTATTATGCAAGAAGAAATAAAACTTTCAGAAAAAGACTTGTATTGTATAGGTAAGTTTATACAAATTGGAGCTATAAAAAGCTTCATGCACAACGAAAAAGACTTAGTTTTCCCTTGTACAGAGTGTAAACACTTAGATAAATGTTTTGGAGATAATAGAGAATCAGATTTTTGGGATACTTTTTTAAAGTTAAGTAAATTGACTGATTTAAAATTATCTCCATTTAAAAATTTTAAAGTAAAGTAATTATCTATATTTGTTGTGGGCTTTTTGAAGTAACTCACATTTATTTTCATCTGATAAATTACAAGTATTTGAATGTGAACAACTAAAATCAATTAGTTTTTTATCATTGCTTGTGTGAGTTTCAAAATATTTAGAATCAGTAGAAACTTGTCTATCTATAACAGAACAGTAATTACTTAAATTTTCAAAATGATACATATGAAAACACCTCCTCTCATGATATATTTTATCATTTTTGGTGGTGTTTTTATATGTGTAGAGTAAGTGAGGTGATTTTAATCAATAATATAAAATTACAGGTCCATATAAAAAATGGAGCTATATACAACATAACCGATATAGTAGAAAAAATTACATGGTCAGGTGATTATAAGTCACCATCAAGGACACTAGAGTTTTCTATAGTACAGTCAGCTTCTGATATTAATTTTAAGCAAATAGATATACCTATAGCTAGTACAGTTTGTTTTTATGTAGATGATAAAGAAATCTATCGAGGAATGATAATTAACAGGTCTAAAGACTCCAGTAATACTAGTATTAGCTTTACATCAAAAGACATGGGATTTTTACTTACTCAAAGCGAGGTATCATATAATTTTAAAGATAAATTAGTTGAAGATATTGCAAAACAAGTTTTTAATGACAATAAACTTGCAATAGGAAACATACCTAAAACTGGTGTTAAATATACGAAGATGTTTATTGGTGTAACTGGCTACGATACTATAATGAGTGCATATACAGAAGCTAGTAAGACAACTAAAAAAAAGTATATGATAGAGTCTAATGTAGATAAATTTAATATCATTGAAAAAGGAACTGTTACATTAAATGTTATGTTTGAAGAAGGTATGAATCTTATAAATACAAACTTCTCAGAAAGTATGGAGAATGTAAAAAACAAGGTATTAGTTGTAGACCAGTATGGTAATAAAATTAGTGAAAAGGTCAATGATGAGATTTTTAAGGATGTCGGAGTAATAATGCAAAAAGTTATACAACAACAAGAAAATAATACTGTAGATGTTGAAAGTGAGTTTAAAGGAATAGAACAGACTTGCAATTTAAAAGGGTATGGCGATGTAAGTTGTATAACTGGTAGAGGCGTAAAGGTAAAAGATTCTTATACTGGTTTAGTTGGGTTATTTTATATAGATACAGATAAACATAACTGGGACAGTTCTGGAAATTATGAGATAGACTTAGATTTGAACTTCCAAAACATTATGGATGAAAAGACAGCAGGACAGGACGAACAGAAGGAAGAAAGTTCTAGTTTGAATGGAGAAGGTACACTAAATGGTAAAGAAGTAAAAGCAGAATTTTCAGCATACTATCCATCAAATGACCCTATGGAAGGTGGACTATATCAAAAAATGGATGGAAAGAAACTTGTGCCATCCAATAATACTTGTGCCGCACCCGAAGCACTTAAATTTAAAACACAAATACAAGCAAAGTGTCCAGGTACAAATATAGATAACAAGACATATACAGTTACAGATAGAGGTGGAGTTATAAAAGTTGTAAATGGAGTATATAAGATAGACATACTAATGTCTAGCAAAGAAGAATGTAACAAGTTTGGAAGAAGAAAAGGAAGCATAATAATTGGAGATGGAACAGGATATACAAATGCTACAGGAAAGGCAAAAGAATTAATTAGTATAGCAAAAAGTAAATTAGGTTGTAAGTATGTTTGGGGGGCAACTGGGGAGAATACTTTTGATTGTAGTGGGTTTACTCAGTGGTGCTATAAAAAGATAGGCATAAGTATTCCTAGAGTATCAAAAGACCAAGGAAAAGCAGGTAAAGCAGTAAGTAAAGGAAGTTTACAACCAGGAGATTTAGTTTTCTTTTCTAGCAAAGGAGCAAATGGAGCAATAGACCATGTTGGCATGTTTATTGGAAATGGAGAATTTATTCATTCGCCACATAGTGGTGATGTAGTAAAAATAAGTAAGTTAAGTGGTAGTTATTACACTAAAAATTATGTAACAGCTAAAAGATTTTTATAAAAAAGGATGGTGAAACAATGGCTAATCCAATCAATGAATTTATAGGAATAATAAGAGAAGAAGGAAAGCATTACAATGAACCTTCTTTTTTTATTGGAAAAGTTAAAGAGAAATTACCAGATTTAAAGATAGAAACAAATGACATTATATTAGAAAAAGAAGATATCTTAATAGATAGTTGGATTCTTGATAGACAGATAGAATTATTTGATACAGAAACAAGTCAAGAACATAAACATGAAATAAAAAATCCATTTATAGATACCTTTAAGCCTGATGACATGGTTATAATGTTCAAAATAGGTGATAAATTTGCTGTTGTAAGTAAGCTGGTGAGTTTATAATGAGTACAATATTCCCATTTATAGGAGTGCCATCAGATTATGAAGTATCAAAAGAAAAAGAGTTAGAATTATTCAGAGAAGTAGCTTGGAATTTTGAAAAAGATGAACCAATAATTGAAAATGGAGATTTTAAGATTGTTGAAGGAAATGAGGCTATAAAGGTCTGGGTGTATAAATGTATTAAAACTAATAGATATGAACATGAGGTATATTCGTGGGATTATGGAACAGAGCTATCTGAATTAATAGGTCAAAAGTATAGCAAAGGACTTACAGAAAGTGAAGCATCTAGATATATAAAAGAGTCTTTACTAGTTAATCCATATATACTAGATGTTAATGTTGTAAATACAAGGTTTACAGATGATTTATTAAGTGTAGACATAACTATAAACACGATTTATGGGGAGGTGGAAGTTAATGTATAGTAGCCAAACATATGATGTTGTGAAAAATAGGACCTTATCTAATATAGATTTAAATATCTATAAAGGCGAGGGTTCTTTTTTAAGTGATATGGTATCTCCTGTTAATAGTGAATTAGCAAAATTCTATATAGAACTTTCATATCTTCATAAGAAAGCTTTTATAGAAGATAACTTCGATGATTTTTTAGATAAACGAGTAAATGAATTTGGAGTGTATAGAAAACTAGGAACAGAAGCTACAGGGGAAGTGACATTCGAGGGAAAAGCTGGAACAGTAGTCCAAAACGGAACTACTATATCTTACAATGAGCTATTATTCGTAGTAATCAAAGATATAGAAATCGGTTCGGAAATCGAACAAAATACAAGCCCTATACAGGCTTTAGAAATCGGAATTAGATATAATATACCTGCAAACACAGAATTTAAGCTACAAGACGAAATAAATGGTATAACTAAAATTTATAATAATTTAGCATTCCAAGGTGGGACAGAAATAGAAACAGACGAAGAATTAAAAGAAAGATTCTATAAAATACAGAAAAACCAAGCTACAAGTGGAAATAAAGCACACTATGAGGAATGGGCTTTAGAGGTTGATGGTGTATATAATGCAAAAGTATATCCAAGATGGGATGGAGCAGGGACAGTTAAGGTTTTATTATTTGGTCAAAATAATCAAGCTGTTGAAGAAGAAATAATAACTAAATGTAGAGAACATATCGAAGCAGAAATGCCAATAGGATGTACACTAACAGTCACAACACCTTCATCACTTAATATAAGCATAAGTGCAACTATAAAGCTAGAAGCAGGGTATACACTAGATTTTGTAAAAGAGAGTTTCTTAGAAAGTATTAATGACTATTTAATAAATGTTAATAAAGAAATAATTTACACTAAAGTAAGTGCAATACTTGCAAGTGTAGAAGGTCTACATGACTTTAGTAACTTACTTTTAAATAATAGAGCTGAAAATATAAGTTTTGAAGAAGACAAAGTCCCAAGTGTTACGACGCTTGAGTTTAGTGAGGTGGTTTAATTGAAATTAATTGATAAGCTACCTTCTTTTTATAGCAATAATGTTACTAGAAAGATACAAGATGCTTATGACATAGAACTAGAGATGCTTAGGGAAACATACGACGATACTTTTGACCAATGCTTTGTGGATACAGCAACGTGGGGACTTGATTACTGGGAAAATATTTTATCTATTAAAAATAGATTCGATTTAAGTATAGAAGATAGAAGAAGCAATATAAAAGCAAAGATGAGAGGCAAGGGTACAACTACAATAGAAGTTATAAAAGCGATAGGAGAGGCTTATACAAAGACTAATGTTGATGTAGAAGTGTTCAGTAATCTATTTAGTTTTACACTTAGTTTTATAACAAATAATTGCAGTTATAACACTATTTTAGAATTAGATAAGAAAATAGAAGAAATAAAACCAGCACATTTAGAACATAAATTTGAAATGATTTTATATAATCAAAATGGACTTTATACAGGAGCAATGGCTAGTACAGGAGAAACAGTTACAATCTACCCTTATACTCCTAAAGATATAACATGTTTTGGAGAAATGATATTTGCTAGTGGAAACAATAAAAGTGCGGAAAGGGTAACATTATATCCTAAACAGGAGGTGATATAATTGGCACAAACACAATATTATACATTACTTACAGAAATAGGTAAGGCGGCTATAGCAAATGCTACAGCACTTGGGACTAGAGTTGATTTTGCAAAAATAAAAGTTGGGGATGGTGGTGGAAGTGCATATATTCCAACGGAAACTCAGACAACACTTAAAAATGTAGTGTGGGAAAGCACCTTAGAGCATGTTCAAGCAGATAAAAAAAATCCTAATTGGATAGTTATTCAAAAGACCATCACTGGGGATACTGGAACCTTTACAATTAGAGAAGTAGGGATATTTGACTCTAAAGACCAACTTTTAGCAGTATCTAGTTATCCTGAAACTTATAAACCTGCTCCGGATTCGGGAACAGTAAAAGAAATATTAATTAAAATTATATTAGCTGTGTCTAATACAGCAAGTATAAATTTAAAAATAGACCCAACTGTTGTTTTAGCTACACTCAAAGATATACAAGATGTAAACACTAAAATAGATACAACTAAAACAGAGTTAACAAGCAATCTAGAAACTGCTAAGACAGAGATTAATAATAAAATAGGAGATACAACACTACTTGAAACAACAGATAAAACAAATATAGTTAGTGCATTAAATGAGGTAAAAACTAGTGTAGATAGTATAGAAACAACAGCAGAGAAAACAAGTATAAAAGATACAGATAATTTATTTGAAAGCGATAATGTAGAGGGAGCATTAAAAGAAGTAATGCAAGAAGTAAAAAATAATAGAACTAGTATTATATCAACTGTAAATAGTAATCTAATACCAATGTAGAAGGAGAGGTGAAATAATTGGAATTTTATGTTATTGAAAGAACTATTAAAAAAAGAAGGGGTTGCTATTCTGAATCTGATATACACATTACTCCTTGTTATCTTGAAAGTAGAAATTATTATGCTAGTTATAATTTAAGTGATATTAAAAATATAAATATTCCTGAGACAACTAAGCATGTTATTAATTCATTTGAAGCGTATTATTTAGCAGGTGGCGAATATAATGAAAAAATTATTATAAAGGATTGTACGATTCGGCAAGATACAACTATTGAACTTATACCAGACCCTATAATTTCTATAAGTAATGACTTAGGCTATATTAGTTATGCTCAGAGTATAAATTATAAAATAACAGACAGTGACCCTACTACTAGATTTAAAATAGTTTATAAATTAAATGATATTGTTATAGGTGAAAAGTATAATACAACTGATTCAAACTATACTATAGATTTAACAGAAGAACATTTATCAAAATTAAGTTTTAAATCTAGAAACAATATAGCTATAGAACTTAGCACTAGCGATGGAGGGGTATTTTTAACTAAAGTAGTTTCATTTATAAAAGGAAATACTAAACCAAAACTAAGTGTATCCTCTTACAATTCAACTTCTACGAAATTTACAGTAATAGACACAGATAATAATTTAAGTAAAATTGAGTGGTATTTAGATGATGTGTTAAAAGAAACAATAACAACAGATTTAACAACAGAGAAAACAATAAACTATGAACTTACAGACAATGCAATACACACACTTAAAATAATAGCTACAGACTCAGAGAATGCAACTGCTGAGAAAGTTTTAAGTATAAGTAAAGAAATAATGCCACTACAAACAGATGCAACCTTGCAAGACATATCAACTAAATTGATAGAGCTTGGAGAAGGATTTAAGAATGGAAAAACAAGTATTATAAATACTTTAGCACTTAAAAATATAGAAGCAAATTTAAATAATACACTTGTGGAGTTATCAGAGAAAATTAAAACTTCTTTTGACAGTTCAGATGCTAGTGTGCAGGAGTTGCAAAATAGGATAACTGAATTGAATAATCAGCTTAGTCAACGTAAAAAATGGGCTAAAGGTACTTATACTTTTACTCAAAATGATTATGACAATTTTTACTCACGATATTCGGCTAGTAGTGACTATGCGAGAAGTCTTACTGTTCCTATTAATCTAAATTTTACTCCTAGTTTTATCATTGTTGAAAAAATTATTCTTCACGATGGTAGTTATGATTTAAACTTTTATGCTGTTAATAATCTAAACAGATTTACTTCTGTTGGTCGTGTTGATAGGAGTAGTGAATATTTTTTTAATGCTCATATGTTTGTTCTAAGTGCAGATAGTAGTAATTTTGTTTTACGTACTTATCGTGATACACGTACTGGTGCAAGTGATGCGATATACCGTTGTAAAGTCGGGGAAAGTTTTACATGGTATGCGTATGAATAAATAAGAAAAGGTGGTAATTAAAATGAAAAGAGGAAATAGAATAATTTACAATCAAGACGGAAAAATCTTACTTCAAACTGGAGAAGCAACAGGAGATGTATCAGAGCATGATACAATAACAGAATTACATTTCTTAGATGTCGAACACGGAAGTATAGACTATAGTAAACAGTATATAGAGTCTATAAATCCAATCACAAAAGAACCTGTTTTAAAAAATATAGAAGTTATTTTGACAGATGAACAAAAGAGATTACAAGCATTAGAAGAAGAACTAAGTATGTTAAAAGAAGAAAATAAAAATAGAGATAGTGAGATAGTAAACACAGCATTTGAAGTGGAAAATATAAAATTAAATAACAATATTTAGGAGGAATTAACATGTACAACTTATTAAAATTAATGATAGAACAGAAGAACTATAGTACTAAAGAGGATTTGCAACACAAGATGGATGTATTCTATGCAGTAAATAGGATTACAGAAGAACAATATTTAGAGTTAACAGGTTTATTAAATAAAGAAGAAACACCAGTAGAACCAACAATATAGAAGTTCTTTTTTAATATAAAAATTTAGGAGGCTTACATGAATGAAGAACTTTTCAAAGATAATTTGAAACGACATGAGGTAACAATAAATAAACATAATGATGAAATAGACGAATTAAAAGTAGCAAATATAGAGTCTAAAGCAGAATTAAAAGCATTATGTGAGAATTTAAACTCGCTTACAAGTATGTTGAAGTGGTTAATTGGTACAATGATTACAACCCTTGTAGGATTCTTTATATTTGCAATACAGAGAGGAATATTTTAATTAGGAGGATAAGAGATGGATAATTTAATAAGTTTCATACCTGAGCAGTTGCTAATTTTAGTTGCTGCTCTTTATGTTATAGGAGCAGGTTGTAAGAAGTATAAACAGTTAGATAACAAGTATATTCCAGTAGTGTTATTAGTGCTTGGGATAGGTTTTTCAGTATGGATGCTGGGATTAAATCCTAGTGCAGTCTTACAAGGTGTAATTTGCTGGGGTATATCTATAGGTATAAATCAAACTTACAAACAATTAAAGGAGGAAAATAAATAATGAAAATATGTATTACAGTAGGACACAGTATTTTAAAAAGTGGCGCATGTACTTCTGCTGATGGAGTAGTTAACGAGTATCAATATAATAAATCTCTTGCACCAGTATTAGCAGATACATTCAGAAAAGAAGGTCATAAGGTAGATGTAATAATATGCCCCGAAAAGCAGTTTAAAACTAAGAATGAAGAAAAGTCATATAAAATACCTAAAGTTAATAATGGAGAATATGATTTACTTATAGAGTTACATTTAAATGCAAGTGATGGTCAAGGAAAAGGCTCAGAGGTGCTATATTATAGTAATAAAGGTTTAGAGTATGCAACTAGAATATGTAAGAAACTAGGCACAGTATTTAAAAATAGAGGTGCTAAATTAGACAAAGGATTATATATTTTAAATAGTTCCAAGCCTACAGCCATATTAATTGAAAGTTTCTTCTGTGATAATAAAGAAGATTATGAGAAGGCTAAGAAACTTGGATATGAAGGTATGGCCAAGTTAATTGTAGAAGGTGTATTGAATAAAACTATAAATAATGTAGAGGTAGGTAAAATGTATAAACACACAATAGTTTTTGAAGGAGAAGTTGATAGAATACCAGCATTAATACTTAGCTGGAGGTATGAAAAAGAAAAATGCTTGGTATGTGATATAAAAGATTACGTACCAGGAAGGACAGAAAATCTATATATAGTAGGAGCAGGAGCATGTAACAAAATAAAATCTATAACTGAAGAAAAATTTACAGAGATACAAGGAAAAGATAGATTTGAAACTACTAAAAAAGCATTAGAATTTATAAAAAGATAGTTTCGCAAAAGGGGAGTAACTAATTAACTAGTTGCTCCCCTCTTTTTTTATATCTACATTTCCATATTCTCTTTCAAGTGCTGTCTTTTTAAATACCCATGTAGTGCCGAATTTTTTACAATCTGTACCAACCACAAATTTTTTATTTTTTATATTCAGCCTTAACGTGCTTTCGCCTTTTTTGTAAAGTTCGCAAGCGTCTTTTATAGAAATAAGTTCATCGAAAATATCCTTCATTGTAACAACTCCTTTTAATTATATTATAAACGCAAAAGTTTAATAATGCAAGAAAAAAATAAACGCAAAAGTTTAATAAAGGCATTGACTTAATAAACGCAAACGTTTATAATATAATTAAAGAAAGAGATAAACAAAGGAGGACATAAAAATGGAAAAATTTATTAGACTTGATTACGATAAAAATTTTAGAGGCAAAGAACACAGAAGTAGTGCAACTGGAGATGGAGAACATTTTGAAGCAGGAATTAGTTGTTATAAAATAAGTAAAGAAAATTGCTATGATGCGATAATAAATTTATGCGAATATTGGTTTAAAATTGCAACAGAGTGTGAATTCAAGGATTATGATATAAATATTTTTGAAGGGTGCCATATAGGCGAAGGATGTAGTTATGAGGACTTAGCAACTTGCGAGAATCATCTATATTGCATAGATGGCTCTTTATTCAATGAAGTTTATGACTTATATTATAAGCATGATACATACTTAGATGAAGATGGAGACATTGAAGAATTAGAAGAAAATTACAAAGATGAGTATATAACAACAGAAGAATTTGAAACTAAAATAAAAGAAATGTTTATTAAATATTTGTAATATCTATAGGAAGTGAAAATATGAAAATTGGAGATAAATTTGAAAATCTTACAATACTAGATATGGAACAAAGGAACAGCAGGAAATACTGTCTATGTAAATGCGGGAATTGCGGCAATGAAAAATGGATAAGAGCAGATAGTTTGAAAAGAATAAAAGCATGTGGATGTATGAAAAGCAATACGCAATTTAAGCAAAATGATTTGACGAATAAAAAATTTGGCAGATTAACAGCGATAAAATCTACTAGTAAAAAAGCAAAAAGTGGACATTATATCTGGACTTGCCAGTGTGATTGCGGAAATAAAATTGAAATAATAGAAAGCAGTCTGACAACTGGCAAAACTAGGTCTTGTGGATGTTTGCAAAAAGAAGCTATAAGGGAAAATATGAAATTAGCAGCAAAAGCCAACAAGGAAAAAAATATTATTGACAATACAAATTTAGCGTTATTAAAAAAGACAGAAGCTTATCCTAATTCGAAAACTAAAGTTAGAGGTGTTTCTTGGGATAAGGAAAAAAGGAAATACTGCGCTCAAATAGATTTTAAAAAAAGGCACTATTGCCTAGGTTACTTCGATGATATAAAAGAAGCAGAAGAAGCATATAAAAGTGCCAAAGAAAAATTTCTAAAAGAAATAAATATAAATACTTAAAATATAATTAAAGAAAGAGATAGGGGGATATAAATGAGTTTATACCAAGTTAACGGAAAGCCAACAGAATCAAAGGTAGAAGAATACGACGAGGGTAGATATACTTTTTATAGATTTCAATGCAAAGATTGGGAAATAGGAACAAAAAGTTGGGGAATGATTTATAGTACAGAAGAGGAAGCAAGAGAAGACGACTGTGAAATTTTAGATGGAAAAAGTTGTTGTGATACAGCTAAAGAATTAGCAAGTTATATGAGTTTTTTTGGTAATGACTTTAGAGTCCTTGTTGTAGAAGGAGACTATATAAGAGAAGGGCATGACGGAGAAAGTGTGGTTGACATTAGTAGAATTGTAGAAATCTGGGATTTTAATGATTTTATTAAATTTATGGATGAAATTGAAGAATAAAAGGTGAACTGAGTGAGTAAAAACGAAGAAATGATAGAAAAAGAACTGATATATGAAGTTAAGCACTTAAGGTAAAGCACTCTTTTATAGGAGTGCTTATTTTTTGAAATACATTAAGGTATAAAACTGTCAAGAACATTACTCAATACACCTTAAAATTGATTTAAATAGTTCTTTTTAACAACCTAAATTATGTGATATAATAAAAAAATAGAAGTGTACTACGAATACACTTCTATAGTTGCAATTAAGCATTCTCATGTTAGGGAGTGCTTTTTTCATTTCTCCAAACAATCTTGTTTTTTTCATCTGTAATTATCAAATCAATCTCGTTTTCTTCTAATATTTCTGTTGCAGTACAAATAAGATTATCTAAGTCAAAACTACGAGTTAATTCTAGTTGCTTGTTATTTACAAGTCTTTTTAGTATATAAGTCTTAAAACACATCTATATCCCTCCTTAAGCACTAAGGCATTCTTGTAAGCGCTTTTCTGCTTCTTCCAAAGTAAAAAATTCGTCTACATACTGGTCAAAGTTTCTAACATATTCAGTCTTATATCTAGTGTTATTTATTTCTATAAAAGCAATAGTCTTGCCATCATCATAGTATCTGCTTATTACGAAGTATTTTTCTGCAGTAGATACATTTTCTTTGTCTTCTATAACTAAGCCTTCAGCATTAAAACAAGGTGCCATACTATGGTTGCCAATCCTTATGTATTCACAATCATAATTAAAACGAATTTTAGCACGTCTAATAGTACCATCTTCTTTATAAGTTATAGTTTTATCAGTTCTTTTAATAACCTCTATAGTGAACACACAGTCATGGTCACATACACTTCTTGTTGCATAAGTTTTGCCTACTTCAAATTTTATCATCTTAAATACCCCCAATAATTATTTTGTTAAGTATATTGTACACTATAAAGTGTCGTTTGTAAATATAAAAATGAAATTATTTAGTTTTCTTTGTAAAATAAAAATGGATAAAAGAAACTATATAGTGTATAATTATATATAGAAAAGCGAGGTGGTTATGTTGTCGATTTCATTTGGAGAAAAGATAAAAATAATACTGAAAAGAAAAAATATGACTATAGGTGAATTAGCAGAAAAAACAGGACAAACAAGACAAAATCTTTCAAATAAATTTTCAAGGGACAATTTTTCAGAAAAAGAAATTAGAGAATTTGCTGAAATACTTGATTGTGAATTTGATTTTTATTTTATTATAAAAGATACAAATGAAAAAGTATAAATAGGGGGAATTTGTTATATGGAAGTAACTTTGCATACAGGAGAGATTAATTTTTTTAAAGACCATGAGGTTGCAAAGAATTATATAGGAGATTTATACTATCTTATAGATGAATATAAATTTTCAATGGACACAGTATCTATTTTGACTAATATAGATATAAAGAAGTTAAATGACTTTTATATAGGAAAGGGAACTCTACACTATGATGAATTAGTACTTATAAATAGTGTTATTATAATACCTTTTATAGATGTATTTAAAACTGCTAAAGATAACTATGATATGATAATTAAAGCTCATAAAAAGATTATAATAAAAGAATGAAATTAGATTGTGAAATAGAGGACATTGTAGAAATAAAAAAGATATGTAGTAAAAACTATGATACTAATGTGATACTAATATGTTTTATAGGGCATTAGAAAATATAGAAATAATAGAAATAACAGATTAAGTTTCATACAATAGATGAGGTTTTATCGGATTATAAAAAAAAATAATATAACTGCAAGTGCACAAATCAAAGAAGATTCTATAATAGGAACTGATAGATATGAAACAGCAGGGCTTATAGCAGATAGGCAGACTTATGACACTGTAATATTGGTTAATGGAGATAAAAATTTATCTGATGGACTTTCATCAAGTGGACTAGCTGGGGCTATTAACGCGCCAATACTTTTGACTAAAAAGGATGAAATACCAAAGGCCACTTCAAATAGACTAGATAACAAGAATTTGAACGTTGTAAAAAAAGTGTACATAATTGGTGGTTATAATACTATTGAAAGTTCCGTGGAAAAAGATATAAAAAGAAAAGGTATTGAAGTAGAAAGGATAAGTGGAAATAATAGAATTGAAACTAGTTACAATGTAGCAAAAAAAATAAATGAAGTTAGTAAGGTAAAAGATGTCATGTTGACAAATGGGTTTGTAGGAGAGGCTGATGCTATGAGCATAGCACCTGTAGCTGCAAAAAACAAAGGAGCTATAATACTTACAGATGGTAAATCAATTCCATTTAAGATTGAAGGATTAAATATTTATGCTATAGGTGGCAAATCTGCAATAAATGAGGATTTGGTAAGGGAGACTAATGCAACTAGAGTTGGTGGAAATGATAGATTTGAAACCAATAAAAAAGTAATAGAAAAGTTTTATAATGAATCAACTGACTTTTACATAACAAGAGGATATCAATTAGTAGATGCATTAACACTATCTCCTCTAGCAAAAGAAAAGCCAATTGTTTTAGTTGCTGATGGAAGTAATAAAAGTATTTTAAAAGGAGCTAAAAGTATAACAAAAGTTGGAGGAATTGATGCCAATATATATAAACAATGTTTAGATATGGTGGAATATAATAATATGAATATAACTCCAAATATTGTAAAACACTTAACTTCAATTGAAGGAAATGAAGTTTCTGAAGTATATATAGAAACTGATAATTTAGGTGTAGTTGTTGAAAAGACGAATACTGATAAATTTGAGTTTGATTATGTAAGTGTAACTAATGAAAAAAATTGTACTTTTTCTGTGAATGAAGAGACTGCTTCTAATAATGGAAAAAATGGAAAGTTGGTTGTAAGTGCTAAGAAAACAATAGAGAAGAAAGATGGTCCCTTGCAAGATATGAATGGCGATAATATGATAAATGCAAATAAAGATAAGAGAGTAAATGTAATAAAGATTGGAATTCCAGATAAAGTGTATTCTAATTTTAAAGTAGATGTTGAACGAGGCTCAGTAGAACTTTATAATATTAAGGGGGGAGCTACAGTTGATGTCAATGATGGAATTGCGAAAGTTATCGACAAAAGTGTAACATATCCTTTTAATATAAATACTAATAGTGGGATTTCAGGTGTAACAGCCGAAACTATATCATCTGAGATAAAGTTTAGAGGAAACAATGGAATTGTAAATGTAACAGCTACAAATATAAGTGGCAATATAAGTTTGTTTGGAAAGGACAGCAAAGATACCTTTGATGGCATATTCAAATTAAACTTGAAAAAAGAACCATCAAATTTACACTTGAAGTTGATTGGAAATGGTCTGAATAAATTACCAGAAGGTTGGTCTAAAGATTATATCTTAGGAAATGGACAACCAATTGTCGAAGTTAAAAACAGTGGCATAAATAATATATCAATTGGAGAATAAAAACATATAAAAATAGAGCTTATATAATTTTAAAATTATTATAAGCTCTATTTATATTACCAATACTTTCCATGTAGCATTATGTACTTAACAGTTATCTGCTTTAAATGAATTCTCTAAAATATCATAAATTTGTTTTGCAAATTGACGAGAATGTTCTTCTTTTTCTGTATCCATAAAATTAAGCTTACCTAAATCACGTTCAACAAGCATTCCTATATATTTTAACTGTGAATGTTTGCAATAACGCTTTATACCATCTTCCCAGATATCAGCTCCTTTTTCAGGTCTATATCCACAAGTTGTAATAAGTGCTACTGATTTTCCTGACCATAGTGCTGGTCCTTTTTCATCACCATAGTATTTATTCATACCATATACCAATCTATCGAGCAATGCTTTCATTGGAGAAGTGCAATACCAAGAATAAATTGGAGTTGCAAGAATAATTAAATCACACATAAGAACCTTTTTGAAAATTTTATGAACATCATCTTGACGACAACATCCAAAAGAAGATAAATTTTCTTGACATTTTTTACAGGCAATACAAGGTTCTATTTGATAATCATACAACCATAACATTTCAAGATTTGCATTATAGTTTTCTAGTTCTTCTATAAATGGTTCTAAAATAGAAGCAGTATTACCATTTTTCTTAGGGCTTCCCATAAGAATACATACTTTCATATTAACACCTCCATATTATTTTAAAATAATGTTTAATGATATAGTAATATTTAAATTTTATAAAAACTTTTTAAATATATATTCTATAAAATGAGTTTCATTTCATTTAGTAGTTTAAAACCAACAGCCTAAAGAAGTGATTTTAGAAAACTAGCAATATTAGTAACTATGTAGAATGCTAATAAAATTAAAATCATCCATGTAAAAATATGATTTTTGTATGGATATATCTTATTAATTCTTTTTCCAATACGTACCAGTAAAATATACATTAAAAAATATGCTAAAAAGACCATTAAAAATTTCATATATAACCTCACAATTTTAAAGTTTCATATAAATTTAGGATACTACGAGAATACATTAACAACAATACACTTTTTTAATCTGTAATAAAGTTGAAATAAATCATTCAAAAAATTAGGCAAAAACAATTAAGATTGGATATAAAATATATTCAATATAATAATTTTAAGTTATATTTTTTTATTAGATAGATGAATTTATGGCATAAAAACTTATAAATATTACTATTGAATGTTTACTATATAAAATACTTGAAATGCATACTTTAAGCATATGTATATAGTTAACTATACCAATCTATAGTAAAATATATTATAAACAGTATAGGAACTTAATTAATAAAATCATCTATAACTTTGGAGGTATAAAATATGTATTTAAATCAAGAATATAGTTTTATAAAAGAACATGCACCATGTTATATATATGATGAGATTAATATAATCGAAAGGTGTATGGAGTTAAAAAATAGTATTTTAGGTTTTGATTTTTTATATTCCATCAAAACAAATCCATATAATAAAATTGTAAAAAGCATTGCTAAACAAGGGTTTGGAACAGATGCAGCATCCATGAAAGAAGTATTGATTTCAAAAGAATGTGGAGTGGATAGAGATAATATTTACTATTCTGCACCAGGAAAGCTAGAAGAGGAGCTAGAAGCTGTTTTAGATAAGTGTATAATTATTGCAGATAGTATAACAGAAATAGAACTTATAAATAAAATATCAGAAAAACAAAATAAAAAAATTAAAATAGGCATAAGAATAAATCCTGCTTTTACTATGGATGATGATAGCTCTATATCAAGCAAGTTTGGTATTGATATAGAAGATATAGATAATGTTTTTAAAATACTAAATCTTTGTAACTATATATCTGTGGTTGGAATTCATATACATATTAAATCTCAAGTGTTAGATTTTGAAAAGTTAGGATGTTATTATGAAAAATGTTTTCTCATAGCACTAAATTTAAATAAAAGTGAACATATAAATATTGAATTTATAAATTTTGGTAGTGGTATTGGAGTAGTATATGACAATCTTAAAGAAAGTCCAGTTAATCTTAAAAAGCTTTCAATATTAACTGAAAAGATTGTTTCTACTAATGCAAATACATTAAAGGCTAGACTCTTTATTGAATCAGGTCGTTTTGTAGTTTGCACATCAGGTAATTACTATACTAAAATTGTCGATATTAAGGTATCAAGAGGGATAAAGTATCTTGTTGTAAGAAATGGTCTTAATGGATTTATGAGACCTATTATTTCTAATTTAATTGAGAAAGTAACTTGTGGTGTAGAATTAGAAGGGCAAGAACCATTATATACATCAAATCATGCATTTTATTTTTCAGTATTAAGTAGTTCAGAAGAAGAAGAATATGTAACAATAGTTGGAAATCTTTGTACATCATTAGATGTGTTAGCTAATAATGTTAAATTAAAAAAGGCAGTTATAGGAGATGTGATTTCAATTAATAATGCAGGTAGTTACTCATATTCTCTATCTCCAGTAATGTTTTCAAGCTATGAATTTCCTAAACAATACTATAGAAGAAAAGATGAATGGATTGATTAGTTAGGATCTAAATATATATAATAAATATGATTTTAAGTTTATAATGACTTTTTTAATTATTTAATAACTTTTAAAATTGATTTAAAGTATGCATCATTTGCTTAAAAATTATAAAATTTAATACTAAAGCTATAAGTATAAGGTATATAGGGATTAGTAATAACTCTTTATACTTTATTTATTTTAAGGAGTTACTATTTCAATAATAGTTTATTGTGGAGAAGATAAACTATTAGCAAAGATAATAGAATTATATTATAAAAGATTAAAGGAAAGCCATGTGGTAGTAATTGTAAAAGATTATAAACCATATCAAACAGAAAATATGTATGTTATGGGGGAGGAATTTGGAACAAAATTCAAAGAAACAAGTAAGGCTATATGAGAAAAATTCACTTCAATATATGATGATGACCTATAGTCAACAATGTACAAAGCAGAAACTTTGTAAAAGAAAAATACAGGTTAATGTCCTTGTCTTAATATCCTATATGTTTTTTAATAAATTTATTGTACTAAATTTTTATAAACAAAAATATTCTTTTATTTTATTTCAATATAGATATTATATTTAAGGTGACCTTGATGTTTATTTAAGGCTATAAATATGATACTATTTAGATAATACTATTATTAATATATGGGGGTATATTATGAGTTTTAAGAAATATGTAAAATCATTATTAATAGTTTCTAGTCTAATATTGATAATGAGTAAAGCTGGTTTTGTAGCAAATGCATTAGATTTAGGTATTGATAGTGATATTCAATATAATAATAGAAAGAATATGAATGAATTAGATATAACAAGTAGTTTTCCAGATGATTCTTTTAGAAGAGATATTGTAGAAATGGTATTGGAAAACAGAAACGATCCAACAACAAATGAAATTGCATCAAAAGATAATTACAAGATATATAAAAGCGATTTAAATAAAATTGAGAATTGTTTAGAATTAAATTTACATAAAAATCCAGATGTTCCTAATCCAAAAAAAATAGATAACTTAGATGGAATAGAAAATTTTAAAAGTCTAGAAAAACTTGATTGTAGTTCAAACAATTTAGAAAATATAGATTTAAGTGAAAATATAAAATTAAAGTATATAGACATTAGTGGAAATAAGATATTAAATATAGATTTAAAAAATAATAGTCTTATTAATGAATTAAATTGTGATGCAAATAAATTAACCAGTTTAGACCTTAAAAATAATAAAAACTTGGTAAGTTTATTTTTTACGAGTAATGAATTAACAGAAATAAATTTAAGTAATAATAAAAATTTAGAAAGTTTGCAATTTCTTAATAACAATTTAAAAAGTATAGATTTAAGCCATAATCCAAAATTACAATCTTTAAATTGTACTAACAATAAACTTGAATCTCTCAACTTAAGTAATAATGTTATTTTAAAAAATTTAAGCTGTTCAGGTAATAATCTAAGAGAATTAAACATAAAAGGGCTTGTAAATCTTGAGTACTTAGGGTGTGCTAAGAATAAATTACAAGATTTAAATGTGTCTACAAATATAAATTTACGTTCTTTACTTTGTGGTAATAATAGTTTAACTAAAATAGATATCAGTAAAAATAAAGAATTAAATTCACTAGAGTGTAGTAGCCAATATATAGAAAAAAGTATTATAAAAATAGGTGAAAACATAGTTGTGGACATAGGAAAAGAAAATTTAAAATTAAAAGAATTATATCCACGAAATTATGACACATCAACTGGTCTTTTAACATGGAAGAATGCTTCTGATTTTCCAAGTAATGTAAATTATAGTTTGCAATATAAGTATGGTCCAGTAGATGACACACAATATATGGACGTAAATATATCAGTAGATAAATTAGTAAAATGTAGAATTAGATATATAGATTATGATGGGAGTATAATTAATGAAAAAGAGATATTAGACAATTCAAGTATGAATGAAATTCAAGCTAATCCTCAAAGAGAAAACTATGAATTCAGTGGTTGGAGAAATAACAAAGATGAAAAAGTATATACATCAGAACAGGTAAGTAGATTAGTTTTTAATGATAGTATTGACTTTATAGCAACTTATAAAAAAGAATCAACGGGCTCAAGTGGTTCTTCTGGTGGAACTTCAAGTAAAGAGGACTTTAATACAATACTATCTAAGGAAAAAATAACAGGTACAGATAGAAATGATACCTCTGTGAAGATAAGCCAAAAAGGTTGGAGAAAAGCTGATAATATAGTATTAATAAATGATTCTAGTATATCAGATGCTTTATCAGCAACACCATTTGCTAAGTCAAAAGATGCACCAATACTACTTACTCAAAATAATAACTTAAATAAGTTAACAGAAAAAGAAATAAATAGATTAGAAGTAAAAAATGTGTATATAGTAGGTGGATTAAAGTCTGTAGGTGAAAAAGTAGTATCTGATTTAAAGACAAAGGGATTAAATGTAATTAGGATATCTGGAAATGATAGATACGAAACATCAATAAAACTTGCAAAAGAATTAGATAAAAACTCCAAGTTGTCAAAAGTGGTAGTGGTTAATGGAGAAAAAGGACTAGCTGATGCAGTAAGCATGGGAGCTATATCAGCAAAAGAGGAAATGCCAATTCTTCTTACCAATCAAAATGATGATATGAAAGATATAAAAGACTTAATAGCTAATAAAGACATATCAAAGTCATATGTAATAGGTGGAGAATCTTTATTTAATACTAAAGAAGTGAGTAATACATTACCATCTGTAACTAAAATAGCGGGTTCTGATAGAACAGAAACTAATTCAAAAGTAATAAATCATTTCTATAGCAAAGAGATACTTAATGACTTATATGTAGCTAAGAATGGAATGAATAAACAAGATGATTTAGTAGATGCTTTATCAGTAGGAGTACTTGCAGGTAAAACTGAATCTCCAGTAGTCTTAGTTGGAAGTGGATTAGATAATAGTCAAAAAGAGTTAATTAAGAATAAGAAATTTAAAAATATAACTCAAATTGGTGGGAATGGAAATGAGAAAGCTTTTGAGGAAATAGAAAAAATAGTTAAGTAGATTAGAGGGTAGCAACTATAATTAGTTGTTACCTTCTGTTTTGTTTTTACTATAAATTCAATACCTTTTATTCTATATTCATCAAATCAAAATAGGCATATACTATTGCTTGAACACATACCTGTTTGCTTATAAAAACTTATTATTTTCTTTTACATATAATTATATACAAAGTTTGTTTTTCCATTTGAGTCATCTATTTTGTAATCCCTCATGTTGTTCAGAATTATTGAAAGTACCTATTAAAACATTCATAAAAGTATTTAATTTGATCATACAACATCCTCCTATATTATTGATTAACTAGTACTGATCGATTATGATAAGTATACTTTATTTTTAGAAGGGTGGAAGTATAGAAGTACTGGAAATCTACTATACAATAAAATCTTCACTTGATTATACAAAGTAAAAAATACATTGGAATGAGTGACCTTGAAGAGAATGTGAAAAATAAGAAATATTACTAGAACAATTATTAAGAACAGAAATTATATTAATAAATTATCTATAAAATAATATCTTTTGATGGTTAAAAAAGAGATAAATGTAAATTTTATAAAATGTTAGCAAAAGAAATATCAAAAATTTGAAATAAAAAGATTTATAAAGAACATACATAAAATTTAACTTAAGATTTTAATTTCAGTTTTAATAAATAGAAAAGATGAAAAATTAGATGTAAATAAATTAAATGAATTTGAATAGTATTTCATAAATCTAAAATACGATTAAGAATAAATTTGCTGGCAAAATAAATTTGGTAATAAATTTATTTTGCCATTAATTAAAAATTATTGTATAGTGTAGTAGTTTGCTTTAGGATAAACATACTTATAGTATAAAGTTTTATGTAGTTTTGTGAATTATAAACAGTCTACAATTGTTCCTTCAGGAAATAATCTCCTAAAAACAAATCTCACTAAAGGGCCTGCAATTAGTAGTTGCAACGGCAATGCAATGATAAAGTTGTTGAGTATATTAACAGCCCATACAAATAAGGTTGTGCTAGAGAAACCAACTGATTCAATGGCTCCAAATAAAGACATACATATAACCATCCCACATACCATACAACTTGATATAACAATGGCCTTTGCAATTTGTTTACTTTGTGGATTTACAATGCAAAATGCAATTTTTTTAGCAATTTTAGAAACAATAAACCAATCAAAAATCATACCTACTACATAGGCTAGCGGAAACCCCATCCAAGCATTTTTTACAGTTTCTGATGAAAGACCTTCATGTAAAGAGATATTATAGATACTCATAAAAAATACCATAAAAGCACACATAAGCACTGTGAATATCAAACTTTCTTTTTTATTTTGTGGCATACTTATTTACCTCCCAATTTAATTTATTTATATTAGGATTATACATTAAGAAAAATTTTAGTGTAAGTAATTTTTTTATTTAATTGAAAATTATTTTGATATAATGAAAAATTAAATTTAAATATAGGATATGATTTTAAGAGGATAAGTAATTAGAATAGTTATTATAAATTAAGTTACAGTTTATGAAAATTACTATTTTATATTGTCTAAAATAAGATAGAATAAATCAAAGATTTAAAAAAAACTTTAACTTAAAAATAGACATATTATTGAAATCTAAATTAATCTTAAGAAGAATATTCCAAAAAATTAAATACAAATACACTTTTAGTTTTTTGAAATTATTTCTCTACAAAAATAGGAAATATAAACATGTCTATGATATATATGGTCTCTAATATATGAATCAATAAGAAAATTTAAATTTTTATTTCTTTGATAATCTATATCTTATTTATGTACTTAAATTTATTATGTAGAATAATCATTACTTATGTAATTTGTTATAGAATTATAGCAAGAAATAAATTATGGAAAAAATTGGAAAATATTATTATCGACAAAATCTTTGACTTAAAAACTATATTGCGATAGTATTAATTTAATAAAAGTTTGAGAGGGGCGTAAGGCTATGACAATTTCAAAAATACCACAAGCAGAGTTAAAAGTTATGAAGTTTATTTGGGAGAAAAATGATACAGTAACATCAAAAGAAACTATTGAAGCTATGGAACAAAAATATGGATGGAAACAAACAACAACATTGACACTTTTATCAAGACTTGTTAAAAAGCATTTCTTGAATGCAGAAAAAATAGATAGATATACTCATTATACGATAGTTGTTGGTCACAAAGAATATTTGAATGTTGAGACAAAAGATTTTTTAAGTAATATACATGATAATTCTTTACAAAGTTTACTTTCAGCATTACATGAAGATGAAGTGATTGACAAAGATGCATTAGATTTATTTGAAAATCATTTTAAAAATTTAAAGGATGAATAAATATATGTATTTATATGTTTAAGTTTTTAATAGATAGATATATACAAAAATCTATATTGGTATTATTTAATAAGTTACCAACTATTTATAAATTGATGATTAATAGGCGTAAATTCAATAAAATACCTATTAATAATTAAAGTAAGTGGTATCAAGTTAAATGATACCACCTATTTTAGTTCTCCATGCTTTTAGCTTTAAAAATAATTTTTTAATTCATTACTTTTCCTTAATTCAAGCCGTTATTTTATTTAATCATATCAAACTTCCTTAATTGTTTCTAATTGTTCTTAGAGTCAACTTATATTTTTGAGCATAATTAAAATAAAATGAGGAAATAATTTTTATATTTTCTAATTGTAATGTTAACAATTTAGTGGTTAATATTTCGTTAGTTGATTTTATACTATTATTAAAATCATTAAGTGATAATATCAAATTTAAGTGCCATTTTATGTTATAATTAGTATGTATTTTTAATGGTATATTTTATTGTGAAGATATAAATTAATTATTTTTGGGGAGTTATTATGTTAGACACGTTTATAACAATTGTTTCTTCTATTATAGAGATATGGGCATGCAAGAAAGTTTTTGATTATACAAGTAAAGTAAAAACTAATTTAATGAAACTAAATATATCTTTCTTATTTTCTATTTTTCTTATTATCGGTTCTTTTTATATAAATGTAGGAGCTAATGATAGAATATGGATATGTATTCTTATAACTTTTATTTTTTATAAGTCTAATTATAAGGTCAATATATATAAATGTTTAGTGGTTTTGTTTTTTTATTGGATGGTGTTAATAGGTATAAATGCATTGAGTATGCTATTAGTAGTTTCAATGAACAATTTAGATAATATGAATATTTTACTTAGTGGAAATTTATACAGGTATGAAGCTATCTTTTTTGGAAAATTGATTTTAATTATATTATTATACATTTATAAAATTTCTTGTACTAATTTTAAAATTAGTAAAAAAGAATTGTATATATGTGTTCCAATGATAGCAAATTTATTATCATTTTTTATACTTTACGATTATATTATTAATCTTATAAAGATTTCTCCTGAAAGAAGAGTTGTCTTTCTAGTAATAGTTTTACTATTGATATTATCCAATATCTCAATATTTGCATTAATATGTATAATTCTTAAAATTAAAGATAAAAAAGATAATATAATAAATTAATTAATACATATAAAAATAGCTTAGTATATATTTCTAATTGATATATTATAGCTTATTTGTTTTAAAAGATTGAAAATTGAATTATCTGGTGAAGTAGATAAAGTTGATTATGCTAAGACTTTCTAAAATGAGCGTATTAGTGACATAAGTAAGATTACATAAATGTATTCTCAAGTTGTATGGTAGAAGAACTGATAGTAGCAACATATTCTGCAGATTTGCAAATAAATTAAAACAAGTTATTCAGAATAAAAACGATTATTAATGCATTAGCTTTGATTGGAACAATTCTTACGATAGGATTTTTAGGATTGCTTGTTATTACGAACCTATAGATATAATTAGATAGATTCAATTTAAAAAAATATCAAGTTTTAGTTTATAGAGCAGTTTATTTTAACATATAGACTGTTTTTTTATGTCTATAACTATACCATGTAACATTTGTAAAATTACTTATAGACTTTTTAATAACTTCAAGAAATGCCTATTTTGTAAGGAGAGATATTAGTAAATATAAGAAAATGTAATGTTAACATCCTAGCTATGTACCAACCAAAATCACTTTTATGCGTTCTTTATATCTAGACATATGTGTAACAACTATATTGCAACACATGTACTCAAGTGAAAAACACTCTGAACAGACTCCAGTTACTCTGCAAGGTGTTTTACGTTTTCCATTTGCTTCTAGTTCAGAACAAGCAAATGTTCGAATTCTTTCAACAGAAATTAAAAAAATTTACAAATATGAACTTCATTGTTTTTTTGAAAAAATGAAATGTATGTGTAAAATATATGGGAACACTTTTATCAAGTTTTTATAGTAAAAAGATTATATTATTAAATTTGCTTAGATATAACTTGAGGGAGTAACAGAATATCAAAAAAGAAATACATAAATATACATATATATTTATAATATGTCTATTGAGATTTTAATTGATAATTAAGAAGTATAAAATTATTTTAACAAATTCATAATTAAATCTTAATTTTTTAAATTATACATATAAAAGTCAATATTTACTTTTATATGTATAATTTTACACAATTTTATTGAAAAGTTATTTTATTAAAGAAATATGTATTTATAATTACTGATGTTATTTATAATAAGCTATTTTAACTTTAAAAATTAATGTTAAAAAAAGAGTCTGTAGGTCAGTATCAAAAATAACTTTATAAATATCTCAAATAGACTAATCTTACATATATTTCCGATAGATTATATTGATAAAAAACACTAAAATTAAATTAATAAGAATACTTGGAGGGATGGTAATGAAAGAGGAATGTTTTATTAATATTGAATACGAAGATAAACGTTTTTCAATTAACATTAAAGAAATTTTGTACATAGAAAAGCAAGAGTATGAATCAAAAATTTATACAGAAAATGGAACTTATTATATTGGAGAAAATTCTTCTAGTGTAAGAAAACTACTGAAAGAAGAAAATTTTTTCAAATGCAGTAACAGTTATATTGTAAATTTAGATAAGTGTGAATTTTATCTCAGCAATAATTGTATTTTTGTAGGAAATAATTTTATAAGAGTTTTAGGTTTAGATAGAAAAAAGAAATTAGAAAAGAAGTTAGAAAAATTATATGATTATAAATATTAACTTTGAGAGGCTGTATTTTATACAGCCTCTTTATTTATTTTATTGTATTATTAATAAACTTTAAATTATGATAAAATATAAGACAAGTATTGCTTTTAATAAATAAAATATAGGATAAGTTTTATATAACTACATAATAAG
This sequence comes from Clostridioides sp. ES-S-0010-02, assembly GCA_020641055.1. Classification (NCBI taxonomy): domain Bacteria; kingdom Bacillati; phylum Bacillota; class Clostridia; order Peptostreptococcales; family Peptostreptococcaceae; genus Clostridioides; species Clostridioides sp. ES-S-0010-02. Next base: position 2,304,455 of record CP067345.1, on the reverse strand, counting down.
AAAAGTAGAATATATTTATATAAATAAAAATTAAATTCATAAACAACTAAATATATTATATGATGTGTAAAAATATTAGACAAATTATAATATATAATTTGAATATTAAAAATTGCTGTATTTTGAAAAAGTTTAAATAACTTAGTTTGTAAATTTATTTTAAAATAAAAAATAATAAGATAAAGCATATTTTTTAAAAAATACATATAGGAGAGGATAGTAAAATGGATAAACCAAAAAATAGTCTAAATATTGATGAAAGAAAATTAAAATGTCCTTGTATTTATAAACATTTTAAAGGAAAATATTATGCTACAATGGGATTGAGCAAAGCCATTGATAATAATGATATAGAAAAAATCTGTGAAACATACAATGGAAAAGGTTCAACTAAAAACAAAATTAGGTATAAGCTAGATGTTAAGCATACTGAGCTAGATGAAAATATTTATATATATATAGACATGAATGGAAGTTTTTATCATAAAAAAGAAAAAGATAATAATAATTTGGTTTTATATAAAACTCTATATGATGATACAGGGATATTTGCAAGGCCATTAGATATGTTTTTATCAAAAGTAGATAGAGATAAGTATTTTAATCCAATTCAAGAATATAGATTTGAAGAATTTTATAAATAAAATATGATGATTATTTTTTATAAGTTGAGAAAAAACCTGTTATTATATAATAAATTGAGGTAAATATAAATAGTATGAGCTAAGAAGGATAAATTAGATTAAGTTATAAAATAGAAACATAGTAAACTATTATATGGTATAATTAAAGTTTGAGAAGTGACAATTTATATTTAATAAAAAATAGACAGATATATTAGGAGGAAATATGGGAAATACTTTTTATATAGTAAGACATGGACAAACAGACTGGAACTTATTAGGAAAAACACAAGGTCATGGTAACTCTGACCTTACACCACAAGGAATAGAACAAGCAAGAGAACTTTCTGAAGACATTGGTAAGTATTCGATTGATTATATTTTTAGTAGTGATTTAGGAAGAGCAATGCAAACAGCTCAAATTTTAGGTGATAAGCTTAATATTGAAGTACAAAAAACTGAAGCACTTAGAGAAATGGGATTTGGAGTTTGGGAAGGTCTTTTAATAAAAGAAATTCAAAAAGACTATTCAGATATATATTCAACATGGAGAAATGAGCCACATTTAGTAAATATACCAGAAGGAGAAACTCTTAAAATTATAAAAGAAAGAGTTGATACTTTTATAAAGGAATTAAATGAAAAATACAATGATAAAAATATAGTTCTTGTTACACATTCAATTACATTGAGGGTTATGTTACTATCATTCTTAGAGTCAGGTATGGAAAATATATACAGAATTAAGCAAGATAATACTGCTTTAAATATAGTAGAGTTTAAAGATTATGGTCCAGTAGTAATAAAGATGAATGATACAAGTCATATAAAAAATCATGTAAAAATAAATAATTCTGCACTTGAGTAAGTATCAAATTATAAGGAGAAGTTTATGAGTAAAGTTATAGTGGTTGGTGGAGGTCCATCTGGCATGATGGCAGCCTTGTCAGCTTCGAAAAATAATAATGAAGTAATATTGATTGAAAGAAATGGAGAGTTAGGGAGAAAGTTAAGAGCAACTGGTGGAGGCAGATGTAACTTTACCAACAATAGAGAGATAGAAGATTTTTTTGATAAGGTTGTGAACAATAAAAAATTTCTATACAGTAGCTTTTATACATTTACAAATAAAAATCTTATATCGTACTTTGAAAGTAAAAATTTAGAATATAAGATTGAAGAAGAAAATGACCACAAGGTCTATACTAAGAATGATAAGTCTATAGAAGTAATAGAATTATTAAATAAGGACTTAATTAATCATAATGTAAAGATAATGTATAATAAAAAAGTTGTGGATATTATAACTGAAGAAATTACTGAACAAGGTGACCATAACAATAATAAAGCAAATTATTCAATAAAAGGTGTCATTTTAGATAATGGAGATAAGATATTAGGAGATAAAGTCATTATATCAACTGGAGGAGTTAGTTATTCAAAAACAGGTTCAGATGGTTCAATGTATAAGGTTCTTCAAAATCATGGACATACATTAAATAAACTATATCCTGCTTTAGCGCCACTTACAATAGAAGAAAAATGGATTAAAGCTTTGCAAGGAATATCTATGAGAAATGTAGAAATATCTTGTAAGATTAAGAAAAAGAAAATATCAAAATCAGGAGACATGTTATTTGCACATTTTGGGATAACAGGTCCTTGTGTACTTATAATCTCTTCTTATATCAATAAGATTATTGAAAAAGATAAGATAGAATTAAATATAGATTTTTTACCAAACTTAGATGTCAATGAAATTTCTAATATAATTAGAGAATTTCCAAATAAAAATATCTTAAATAATCTTAAACAGATATTACCTCAAAATTTCTTAAAAGAAATTCTTTCTATATTATCTTTAAGTGATAAAAAAGCAAATGATTTATCTAAGGCTGATGAGATTAAAATTATTGAGTATATAAAAAATATGAAACTAACTTGTAATGGAACTACAGGGATAAACACTGGAATGGTTACTTCTGGTGGTATTTCAGTTAAAGAAATTAATTCTTCTACAATGGAGTCTAAGTTAATAAAGGATTTATTTTTTACAGGTGAGGTGATAGATGTAGATGCAGAAACTGGTGGATATAATTTACAAATAGCATTTTCAACTGGATATCTTGCAGGGATTAGTGTATAAGTTTTTGATAAGTTGATTATTAAATATAAATAAAATAGAGGTGTAGATATGAGTAATTTGATTATAGCTGTGGATGGACCAGCAGGGGCTGGTAAAAGTACAATAGCTAAGATAGTATCAGAAAAACTAAATATAAATTATATAGATACAGGTGCTATGTATAGAGCTGTTACTTATAAGTGTTTAAAAAATAATATTGATGTTAATAATGAAAAAGAGGTTATTAAAATAGCTAAAAATTCAGATATAGATTTTGAAAATAATAACATATACTTAGACCAAAAAATTATAAATAATGAAATAAGGACAATAGAAGTAAGCAATAATGTTTCCAATGTAGCTAAGATAAAAGAAGTAAGAAAGTTGATGGTTGAAGTTCAACGAAAAATTGGAACAAAAAGTTCAGTAATATTAGATGGTAGAGATATAGGTTCATATGTTTTTCCAAATGCAGATTATAAATTCTTTTTAGTAGCTACACCAGAAGAAAGAGGAAATAGACGTTATAAAGAACTTTGCAATAAAGGATATAATACTACTTTAAAAGAAGTAATTGAGGATATAGTAAAGAGAGATGAAATTGATTCAAATAGAGAATTTGCACCACTAGTAAAAGCTGAGGATGCACTAGAAATAGATACAACAGGAAAGACTATAGATCAGGTTGTACAAGAAGTTGTATCTAAGATAAGTTTTTAAGCTTAATGTATCTAAAATGAAAATATAATGTAGTATTGAAGGGAGATAAACGTGAATTTTTATAGATTTGCAATAAATATTTTTAGATGTTTTTCTAAAGTGTTTTTTAAATATGAAGTTATAGGTGCCGAAAATATACCAGACAGAGGAAATATAGTGGTGGCTTCAAATCATAAATCAAATCTTGACCCTGTATTTTTAGCTGCAGCTATAAAGAATAGAGAGATAGCAGCTATTGCAAAACAAGAATTATTTAAAGTGAAGCCACTAGGTTTTATATTAAAAAAATTGCATGTTATGCCTATAAATAGAGAAAAGCCAGATGTATCCACTATAAAAACTATTTTAAGGTCAATTAGAGATGGTTATATATTAGGAATATTTCCAGAAGGAACAAGAATTAAAGGAGACAACTTTGGCAAAGCTAAGGCAGGTCTTTCTCTATTTACAATAAAGAGTAAATCTAAGGTTGTACCAGTATCGATAATATCTAAGTATAAACCTTTTAGTAAAGTAATTGTGTACTTTGGAGAGCCAATATCATTTGAAGAACATTTTAAAGAAAAGTTAAGTAATGATGACCATGAAAGAATGTCGCAAGAAGTTTTAGAAATAATAAAACAGAATTACTTTAAATATTCAAAATAAGGGGGGGGATTTTGTGAATGTTAAAATAGCAAAAAATGCAGGATTTTGCTTTGGAGTAAAGAGAGCAATGAAAATGGCATGGGATGAAGTAGAGAAAAATGATTCTGGAATATATGCTTTAGGACCTCTTATTCATAACAAGCAAGCAGTAGCAAGATATGAACAAAAAGGTCTTAAAACTGTAGATGAAATCGATATAATACCAGATTATGAAAATATGATAATAAGATCTCATGGAGTTCCTGAGAAAGTATACAAAGAAGCTAAAAATAAAAAACTTAAAATTGTAGATACTACATGTCCATTTGTAAAGAAAATACATACAGTAGTGAGTGAGTATCATAATAAGGGTTATGAAATAATAGTTATTGGAGATATGAAACATCCAGAAGTGATAGGTATAAATGGATGGTGCGAAAACTCAGCAATAATAATAAAAGCTGTAGAGCAAATGGAGAATATGGAATTTGATAATTCAAAACAATATTGTGTTGTTGCACAGACAACAATAAATCCAGATTTATATTCAAATATAGTTAATAAATTAGCTGATAAACTAGAAAATATAGTATTTAATGATACAATCTGTTCAGCCACAAAAACTAGACAAGAAGCAGCTAAAGCATTAGCAGGAGAAGTTGATTGTATGATAGTTATAGGTGGAAAACACAGCTCTAATACTCAAAAGTTAGTAAAAGTTTGTGAAGATTTAGTTCCAACTTTTGCAATAGAAACTAAAGACGAATTGGATGTAAATATGCTTAAGAAGTATAAAACTTTAGGAGTGACAGCAGGAGCATCTACACCAGATTGGATAATAGAGGAAGTAATAACATTTATTGAAAATTTATAAATATAGTAAACGATGAAAAAATGTGTAATATCGGTATAATATATAAAATTTGTTGTAATATCTATATGTAATTTTATATTATAATATAAAATTACATATGGCAACTAGATAACCTAATATCAGAAAGTGTGTATCTTAATATGCAAGAAATTAACAATATAAGATATGCACTTTTTAATATTAGAAATTTAAAAGATATAATGATATTGATTATCAATAATAAATGAAATATAATATAATTATTGCGAAATTAATATAGGAGGTAAATTAATGGAAATGTTAATATCTGCTTCTGAAGAAGCATTTTTACATGTGGGTTCTATGATTGGATTTTTTATTTTGCTATTTGGATATATAAACTATAAAACTAGTGGTAATTTTACTAATATTATATCAAAAAATAGAAAATATCAACCTTTAATAGGAGCTTTGATAGGAGCTATACCAGGTTGTGGTGGGAGTTTGGCAATAATGCCATTATATATAAGTGGAAAACTAAGCTTTGGAGCAATCATTGCAAGCTTAATAGCAAGTATGGGAGATGCTGCATTTATACTTATTTCATCAAATATTAAAATGTATTTTTTTGTGACTATAGTTAGTACAATTACAGGAGTAATAACAGGACAACTAGTAGATTATTTTAAGTTAGAAGAAAAATTGAAATTAAATAAATATGGAAAATCAGAAAAACATAATACAGATAAAAATTACCATAAAGATAATGAAGAATCGCATAATCATGATGATATAATTTTGGATAATTTAGCTAAATCTCATGGAAATACAAATAGACTTGCATTTATAATAACACATGGTAAAGGGTACAAAATTTATATAGGAATTGTATTAATAGGTTTTATATTTATGTCTCTTGCTCATTCTGGAATAAATCTTCCTATTATTGAAAAATTACATTCACTAGAAGAAGCAATAGCAGTTATAGGAATACTATTCTCAATAGTTTATATGTGGTGTTTTAAAAAGGTATTTAAAAATTCTAATCAAAAAGAGGAAGAAAATAAGAAAATTTCCCTAAGAGAAATGCTTATACATTCTGTAGGTGAAATTTCATTTGTTATTACATGGATTTTTATTGCATATCTTATTTACGATTTGATAATATTGGTTTTAGGTGGAGATGAATACTTAGTTAATTTAGTTTTATCAACAGGTGTAATTAGTGTATTTATAGGTGCAGGTCTTGGACTTATTCCAGGGTGCGGTATACAAATTGTACTTATGTCATTTTACTTGAAAGGAACTATACCACTTGGTGCAGTAATAGCTAATTCAATATCTCAAGATGGAGATGCACTTTTTCCGCTTTTAGCAATGGATAAAAAATCTTCCTTATGGGCTATGATTATTACTACTATACCAGCTATAATCGTAGGAATTATAGTTTATGCTTTTTTAGGTTAATTGAAAGTAGATTTTAATATAAATGATAAAAATACATAAATCTATACTATGGATATAGTAACAAGTATTAAAAATATAAAAAATAAAATTTAATATAATTAAAATATTTATAAATAACATGAGAAATAATATTATTGTTTCTTATGTTATTTTTATTTAATTTAATAAGCTATGGAATAAATTTCAATCAATACTTTTTATTGAAACTCATATATAATATATATTAATAAATCAAACTATAATATATGATACAACAAGTATATTGATATAAAAAATTTAAGAGGAGTTGTAAAAATGAGCAATTTGAAAAAAAAGTGTGATGTTGCAAGTGGAAGAGATAAAGCTGATATTGTACTTAAAAATGGAACAATTATAAATGTATTCACAGAAGAATTAATAGTAGGAGATGTAGCAATAGTAGATGATACAATTGTTGGAATCGGCGAATATAGTGGTAAAATAGAGATTGATTGTAGTGGTAAATACTTATCACCTGGTTTTATTGATGCACATATGCATATTGAATCTACAATGGTAATGCCAATTGAATTATCAAAAAAATTACTAAAGTCAGGTACAACAACTGTTATAGCTGACCCTCATGAACTAGTCAATGTAAAAGGAGCAAGTGCAATAGACTTTTTACTAGAATCAACAAAAGAAATACCCTTAAATGTATATATTATGCTACCATCATCTGTCCCTGCAACAAGATTTGAAACTAATGGAATAGGAACTTTTAGTGCAAAAGATATGGATGCTTACATAAATAATCCTAGAATCTTAGGATTAGGAGAGGTAATGTGTTTTAATGATGTTATATCTGCGGAAGAGGAAATTTTAGATAAATTAGAGGCTTTTAAAGATAAAATTGCAGATGGACATGCACCAAATATAAGTGGGAAGTCACTTCAAGCATATGTATGTGCAGGAATAAAAAATGACCATGAATGTATAACTTTTAATGAAGTGTATGAAAAATTAAGAGCAGGTTTAAAAATTTTTATAAGAGAAGGAAGTGCAGCAAAAAACTTAGAAGCCATAATAAAGGGATTATTGAAACACAACTTACCAATTGAAGAATTTATGTTTTGTACAGATGATAAACATTTGGATGATATAGAAAAACAAGGTCATATAAGATGGAATATAAAGTGTGCAATCGATTTGGGTATGGAGCCAATTAAAGCTATTAAAATTGCAACTTACAATTCAGCAAGAGCATATGGTCTAAATAGAATTGGAGCAATAGGTGCTGGGTATAAAGCGGATGTTGTTGTTTTAAACAATTTAGAAAACATGGAGGTAGGTAGTGTTTATAAAGATGGTAAATTGATAGATGAGGGAATTTTTTCTGATTATAATTATGAAATTAAGGATAAAGATTTACTCAATACAGTCAAATTTAAAGACGTTGATAGAGAAAAAATACAATTAAAGTCAAATGAAAAAAATTATGTAATGGAAATTGTACCATATCAAATTCTGACAAATAAATTATTTGAATCTATACCAAACAAAAATGGATATTTCAATCCAAATGAAGAATATTCAAAGCTTTGTGTTGTTGAGAGACACAGAATGACTGGAAACATATCAGTTGCACCATTAAAAGGGTTTGGCATAAAAAATGGAGCAATAGCAACTACTGTAGCTCATGATTCACATAATATCATAGTTGCAGGAGATAATGATGATGATATTATAGTTGCAGTAAATTACTTGAGAGATATACAGGGTGGCTATGTAATTGTATCAAATGGAAAAGTACTTGCTCACTTAAGTCTTAAAGTAGCTGGATTAATTAGTACTCTTCCAGCAGATGAAGTGCAAGAAACAACTGATAATATGTTAAAAATAGCAAGAAAAATGGGAGTTCCAAAGTATGTAGACCCTTTTATTACACTTTCATTTATGGCTCTTCCTGTTATTCCAAAAATAAGACTTACTGATTTAGGTCTGTTTGATGTAGAAGAATTTAAATTTATATAGATTAGAGTATTAGAAGAATAAAAATAAATAGGCAGGATTTAATACATAAATTAAATCCTGCTTATTTTAATTACTTAACATAAATTCCAGTTTAAATGTTCCAATCAAATAAAGCTTGAAATTTTCAGTATATAAGATTTACATATTCATGAAAATTTCTATATAAAAAGTAAAATATTTTATTTATATACAGAAATATAGGGTAGTAATATAAATATAGTATAAATTATTGATTAAAAACAAAAGGAGAGATATTTATGTTAAGTATAGGTACAAAAGCACCAGAATTTACATTAGAAGATAAAGATGGAAATAAAGTCAGTATGTCTGATTTTAAGGGGAAAAAAGTGGTAATATATTTTTATCCTAAAGATAATACACCAGGATGCACACGTCAGGCATGTGCATTTAGGAACGCATATGAAGGATTTAGAAATAATGATATACCAGTTATTGGGATAAGTAAAGATAGTATTAAATCACATCAAAAATTTGCAGAAAAGCATGAGCTTCCTTTTATTTTACTTTCTGACCCAGATTTAACTACTATTAAGGCTTTTGATGTGTGGAAAGAGAAAAAAATGTATGGGAAAACTGCTTTAGGAGTTGTTCGTGCAACTTATATTGTAGATGAAAGTGGAATTATTGAAAAAGTTTTTGAAAAAGCAAAACCAGATACAAATGCACAAGAGATTCTTGAATATTTGGAAAAATAGGAGTAGTAGAAATTTATGATTATAATGTTATCACCAGCTAAAAATATGAAGAATGTACAAGAATTTGATAGAGATTTAAGCTTGCCCTGTTTCATAGATAAAGCAAAAGAAATATCAAAGAATATAAAAACCTTTAGTGTAGAGGATTTCAAAAGTAAAATGAAAATCAACGAAAAATTAGCTATATTAAACAAGAGTAGATTTGATAATTTTAAATTTGACAGTTTAGGTACTCCTGCAATCTTAACTTATGCTGGAATACAATATAAAAATATAGAAGCAGAGAATTTTACAAAGCAAGATGAGGAATTTGCAAATAGTTGTATTAGAATCATAAGTGGATTGTATGGGGTCGTAAAACCCTATGATAGTATATATGAATACAGATTAGAAATGCAGACAAAGTTACAGATAAGAGAATTTAAAAATTTATATGAATATTGGGGAGACAGTATATATAACGAATTAAACAAAGAAAATACAGCTATTGTCAATCTTGCATCAAGTGAATACAGCAAAACTGTGGAAAAATTTATTGATGACAATCATACATATGTAACATGTAATTTTAAAATAAATAAAAATAATATGTTAAAAGTCGAATCTACACAAGCAAAGAAAGCTAGAGGAATGATGGTAAAATATATTGTTAAAAATAAAATAGAAGATATTAACGACTTAAAAAAGTTTAACTTAGAAGGGTATAAATATCAAGAAGATTTATCTAATAATAAGGAGTATGTGTTTGTAAAAGAGTAGATATTTTTATATAGACTTTAAATTGAATTGTTAAATTTAGGTAAAATATAATTACTGAGTATTGAATTGAATTGGATTTTAAAATATAATTATTCTTAAATCAAAAAAAGAAAGGAGTGATCTTCCAAAATGGAAAATCACAAACAGATGCCTTGGCATTCGATGGCAACACATGAAGTATTAGAGAGTTTAGACTCATCAGAGGAGGGGCTCACCGATACCGAGGCGGAAAACAGGATTAAAGAGTATGGTTTAAATGAACTGAGAAAAAGACCACCTAGAACAGTTTTACAAATGCTTTGGACCCAAGTTACAGATGCTATGGTATTGATACTAATAGGTGCATCAGTATTATCTTTAGCATTTGGAGAATTTACAGAAGCTTTTGTAATTCTAATAATTGTAACAGTAAATGCAGTTATTGGTATTGTTCAAGAAAAAAAAGCAGAATCATCATTGGAAGCACTAAAAAATATGAATTCACCTACAGCACGTGTTATACGTGATGGTGAAGAAAATGTTATTCAAGCAAGTAATCTTGTAATAGGAGATATTGTTTTTTTAGAAGATGGAGCGATGATTCCAGCAGACATTCGTTTAATAGATACATCTAGTTTAAAAATTCAAGAAGCTTCTTTAACAGGAGAGTCTGTCCCATCAGAAAAAGATTCAGATGGCATTTTACCTGAAGAATGTGTATTAGGAGACCGTAGTAATATGGCCTATACGTCTTCAATTGTCACATATGGTAGAGGTGTAGGTGTTGTAGTTGCAACTGGGATGGACACAGAAGTAGGTAATATAGCACATCTTTTAGATTCACAAAATGATTTTGATACTCCTATAAAACGTAAACTTAATACTGTTGGAAAAACATTAAGTGTTATAGGTATTATTGTATGCGTTATTATATTTGCAATAGGTGCATTTTATCAGAGACCTCTCTTACCAATGTTTATGATTGCAATTTCACTTGCTATATCAATCATTCCAGAGGGATTACCTGCAACAGCAACCATTGTAATGGCTCTAGGTGTGCAACGTATGGCTAAAAGAAACGCTTTGATTAGAAAGTTGCCAGCAGTTGAAACATTAGGAGGAGCTACAGTAATATGTTGTGATAAAACTGGTACATTAACCTTAAATAAAATGACTGTTACACATATTGCTGTAAATGGCGATTTTGAATCTGGAAAAGTAACATCAATAGATACTGCGTCTGAGAAACATCCACTAGTATATAAAGAGCTTGTTTATGCTGGTGCACTTTGTAACGATGCATGTATAAATCCAGATAAAAAAGATGAAATATTAGGTGATCCAACAGAAGGTTCATTGATTTTTATGGCTAATAAATTTGGAATAGATCAAGAAGCTCTTGAAGAGAAATATCCACGTGTATTTGAGCAACCTTTTGATTCTGACAGAAAATGTATGACAACTGTTCATGATATAGATGGAAAAATCACAGCATATACTAAAGGTGCAGTGGATGAACTTCTCCATTTATGTACCAAAATATTAACATCAAAAGGTGAAAGAAACATTACAGAGATGGACAAAAAAAACATACACGAATTATGTCTTACTATGTCTAAAGATGCATTACGTGTACTTGGTTTTGCTAAGCGTGAAATTCTATCGATACCAAAGGAAGATAGTGAAAACATAGAATATGATTTGACATTTATTGGTATAGTTGGTATGATTGACCCACCAAGAACCGAGGTAACTGATGCAGTAAAAACTTGTAAAGAAGCGGGCATAAGAACCATAATGATAACAGGTGACCATAAAGTCACTGCCACAACAATAGCTCATGAACTTGGAATTTGGAATGAAGGAAATACTGTTATATCTGGTGATGAACTTGATAATTTAAGTGATGATGAACTTGATAAAGCTGTTAAAAATGTGACAGTATTTGCTCGTGTATCACCATTTGATAAACTTAGAATTATACAGTCTCTAAAAAGAATTGGAGAAGTACCAGCAATGACTGGAGATGGGGTAAATGACTCCCCTGCATTAAAGTCTGCTGATATTGGTATAGCTATGGGTATAAGTGGTACAGATGTGGCAAAAGATTCTTCAGATATGATTTTAATGGATGATAGTTTTACCACAATTGCATATGCAATAAAAGAAGGTAGACGTGTATATAGAAATATACAAAAGGTTATACAATTCTTGCTTGTTGGAAATATAGCAGAGATACTTACACTATTTGTTGCAATATTGTTAAACTGGGATACTCCACTTCTTGCTGTGCATATTCTATGGGTAAACCTTGCAACAGCAACTCTTCCAGCTCTTGCTCTTGGAGTTGACCCACCAAGTAGAAATATAATGAAGCATCAGCCTGTTAAATCAGAAAGTTTGTTTGAAAAAAACCTTGTACAAAGAGTTATTACTCAGGGGATATTTGTAGCAATAATGACCATTTTAGCATATAAAATTGGTCTTAATATAGGAAACCATACTGTAGGTCAAACAATGGCATTCTGTGTATTAGCATTTTCACAAATGTTGCGTGCATTTAGCCAGCGTTCAAATACAGATTCTATGTTTACTAGAAATAGTGCTAAAAACCCATTTCTTTTAATCTCATTTTTAACTTCTGCTTTGCTTATGGCAGTTATATTATTTGTCCCTAATTTTAGAGATGCATTTAATTTAACTGTTTTAAATAGCTCACAGTGGCTTGTAACAGTGATTTTAGCTATAATGTCTGTAGTGCAAGTAGAGGTTGGAAAATTTCTTAAAAGAAAATTATATGAAAAATAGTTGACAAAATTAGGAAAAAAATATAAGATATAAAACATAGAAAAATTAAATAAATCTTATCCAGAGAGGTGGAGGGACTGGCCCTATGAAACCCGGCAACCAGTATATTTATATACATTGGTGCTAAATCCTGCGGCGAAAGCTGAGAGATGAGTATAATTAAGCTTATACAGAGCCTGAGTTATATACTCAGGCTTTATTTATTTTAAATCTCATCTGACAAATAGTTTAATTTTCTTAATTAAAATCTAAGGGGGATACAAAAATGTATAACAAAGAAACAATATGTGTGCAAGGAAATTATAAGCCAGGAAATGGAGAACCAAGAGTTTTACCTTTATATCAAAGTACAACTTTTAAATATAGTAGTATAGACCAACTTGCTGACTTATTTGATTTAAAAGCTGATGGTCATATGTATTCCAGAATAAGTAATCCTACAGTTCAAGCTTTTGAAGAAAAGATAAGTTTGTTAGAGGGAGGAGTATCATCTGTTGCTGTATCATCAGGTCAATCTGCAAATATGTTAGCAGTTTTAAATATATGTAAATCTGGAGATAGTATACTTTGTTCTTCAAAAGTATATGGAGGAACATTTAATTTATTAGGGCCTAGTCTTAAAAAATTTGGAATAGATTTAATATCATTTGATTTAGATGCAAGCGAAGATGAAATAGTAGAACTTGCAAATGAAAATACTAAAGTTGTATTTGCAGAAACACTTGCAAATCCAACTCTTGAAGTTATAGATTTTGAAAAAATAGCAAATGTAGCTAAAAGAATTAATGTTCCATTTATAGTTGATAACTCATTAGCATCACCAATACTTTGTAATCCGCTAAAATATGGAGCAAACATAGTCACTCATTCTACTACAAAATACTTAGATGGCCATGCTTCAAGTGTTGGTGGAATTATAGTAGATGGTGGAAATTTTAACTGGGACAATGGGAAATTTCCAGAATTAGTTGAGCCAGACCCAACATATCATGGAATAAGTTATACTGAGAAGTTTGGCAATGCTGCATATGCTACTAAAACAAGAGTTCAATTACTTAGAGACTATGGAAATTGCCTGAGTCCATTTAACGCATATCTTACTAATTTAAATATTGAAACACTACATCTTAGAATGGAGAGACATAGTGAAAATGCACTTAAGATAGCTGAGTTTTTAGAAAAACATAAAAATGTAGATTGGATTAACTATCCAGGGCTTGAAAATAATAAGTATTATGGAAATGCCAAGAAATATCTATCAAAAGGATGTAGTGGAGTTTTATCATTTGGAGTAAAAGGAGGACTTGAAAATGCTAAAAAATTTGTGGAAAAACTACAAATAGCAGCATTAGTAACTCATGTATCAGATGTAAGAACTTGTGTTATACATCCAGCTTCAACTACTCACAGACAATTAACAGAAGAACAATTAATTGCGTCTGGAGTATTACCTTCCCTAATAAGATTATCTGTTGGAATAGAAAATGTAGAGGATTTAATAGCTGATTTAAATCAAGCTTTAAATTTCTAATAGTATAAGAGAAAGAGAAGTGAAAAGATATGGCTTTAATACTACCAAAGGGACTACCTGTTATTAATAAATTATTAGATGAAGGAATAGATGTAATTTGTAAAGAAGACTTTAATAAAGATTTAGAATACAAAGAAAATATAGATACTAAAATAGCTATATTAAATCTAATGCCAATAAAAATAGATACAGAGCTAGATTTACTTAGAAGAATAGACAAGACAGGTTTTAATGTATCTGTAGAATTTATTAAAATCTCAACAAGAGAGAGTAAAAGAAGTTGTAATGAATATGTTAAGAATTTTTATAAAACATTTGATGAAGCAAAAAAAGAATCTTTTGATGGTTTTATAATAACAGGAGCTCCAGTTGAACAAATGGAGTTTGAAGAAGTTGATTATTGGGATGAACTAAAAGATATTATGGATTATTCTAAAAGAAAGGCTAAATCGACATTATATATATGTTGGGCAGCTCAAGCAGGTCTTTACAAATACTACAATGTAAAAAAACTTCCATTAAGTCAAAAATGTTTTGGAGTATTTAAGCATGAAGTGGATAAAAATAGTAAGATAGTAGATGGATTTGAAAAAGAGTTTTTTGCTCCACATTCAAGACACACTACTGTAAATATTGAAACTTTGAAAAATAATGATGAATTGAGCATTGTAAGCCATTCTAAAGAAGCTGGTCCTTATATAATTACAAATTCAAGAGATGTATTTGTAATGGGTCACAGTGAGTATGATAAATACACTTTAGATAAAGAATATAAAAGAGATGTAGATAGAGGTGATAAAATCTCAATACCTAAAAATTATTATATAAATGATGATCCTTCAAAAGAACCAACTGTTAAATGGAAAAAGCATTCAGAACTTTTGTTTAGAAATTGGATAAAAAACTATCTAATAATATAAAACGCAACTAAAAAATATGAGAATCTATAAGGTATAAAAGTAATTATCATACTTCTTTATACCTTATTTTTATTTTATAAAATTGACATTATAAAAGTAGTTTTATATAATAAAACTAAACCGACTGTTGGTCTATTGAAAGGAGAAAGTATATGAGAATTATAAAAGACCCTGAAGAACGTAAAAATGAAATACTTGATACAGCTGAAATGCTTTTTTGTACTAAAGGTTATACAAAAACTACTGTAAATGATATTTTAAATGAGATTGGAATTGCAAAAGGAACATTTTATTACTATTTTAAATCTAAAGAAGAGGTAATGGATGAAATTATAACTAGAATTATAGATAATGATATAAAGATGTTGAAAGAAATTGCTTCAAATCCAGATATTCCAGTTATTGAAAAGTTCTTTCAGATATTAATATCTCAAAGACCTAAAGTTGGAGGAAGTAAAGAAAAAGTGATTAACCAATTTCAACAACCCAACAATGCTGAGATGCATCAAAAGACAATAGTCAAAACTATTTTAAATTTTACACCTATATTAACAGAGGTAGTAGAACAAGGTATAAGAGAAGGTGTATTCAATACAAAATATCCAAAAGAGACAATAGAGTTTTTACTTGTTTCTTCTGAGTGTATATTTGATAAAGGCATGTTTGATTGGGATAATGATGAAATACTGCAAAAAGCAAAGGCATTTGTTTGTATTATGGAAACGACCTTGGGAGCACATAAAGGAAGTTTTGATTTTGTATATAATATGTTAACAGAAGATTAAATTTATTGTAATAGTAAATAACTTTAGATTTTTATTTTTGAATAAGATTAAAATGAGAGGAATCGGTGTAAAATAAATACATCGATTTTTTATTAAAAATATCTTATTCAAAAATTTCAATAAGATAAGATAAACTATTTATAACTGAAGTTACAATATTGTTATTGACAATAAATCCTTAATACTATAATATTTAATACATTAAATATTTATAGTGTTAAGGATTATTTATAAAATATTTTTGAATTTAAAGTTAAAAATATTAGTAAAATAAAGTATTTTTACAGGGAGAATTTATATGGATGAGATAAGTTTTAAAAAAGCACTGCTAGAATTAACTAGAGATATAAATATCAAATTTACAACTTCATTAAGTCAGTTCTATCAACCACTTGGGATTACAGCAGTACAAGCTTTGATTTTATCAGAACTATGTGAACATGGAGAGAAAAAAATAAGTGATTTAGGTAAAAATTTGAATATGACAAATAGCAATGTGTCAGTAATATGTCAAAGACTCGAAAAAAATGGATTTTTAAATCGTATAAGAGATAAAGAAGACCAACGAATTGTAAAAGTTAAAGTTACAGAAAAATCGCTGGATATACAAGAAAATATTTCAAGTAGTATTTTTGATGACTATTTTGAAAATATGACTAGTGAAAAATTGCAAGATATGGAAGATATAATAGAGGGCTTAGAAAAATTAAATAAGCTTTTAACTCATATTGATTGCAAATAACATAAAATTAATTTAAAGGAGAACAAAATTATGGATGAACACAAACCACAAAAGAGGTCAATACTCTATTATTATACAATAATAATAATAGTAGTAATGTTTTTAAATGCTTTAATATTTCCAAGTCTAATGGATAAAAAAATGGTTGAGATTGATTATGGAAAATTTCTTACAATGTTAGATTCAGGAAAGGTTAAATCTGTTGAAATAGAAAGTAATAAAATTGCAATAAGCCCATCTAGTAGTAAGGATAAAAATATATACATAACTGGTAGAATGGATGACCCAGAACTAGTTGATAGATTAAAAGATGCAAAAGTAGAATTTACTAAGATTATTCCTAAAGAAAATTCACCTCTTTTGAGTATTTTACTTACATGGATAGTACCTATAGGTATTCTTATGCTATTTGGTAATTTAATGATGAAATCAATGCAAAAACGAATGGGTGGCAATAGTATGCAATTTGGAAAGAGTAATGCCAAAATGTATGTATCTGCTCAAAGTGGAAAAAGATTTAATGATGTAGCTGGTCAAGATGAGGCAAAAGAAGCTCTAAGCGAGATAGTAGATTTCTTACACAATCCAGAAAAATACAAAAAAATAGGAGCACAAATGCCAAAAGGTGCACTTTTAGTAGGGCCTCCAGGAACAGGAAAGACACTACTTGCAAAAGCTGTGGCAGGTGAAGCAGATGTACCATTTTTCTCAATATCTGGTTCTGAATTTGTTGAGATGTTTGTAGGTATGGGAGCATCTAGAATACGTGATTTATTTAAACAAGCTAAAGAAAAAGCTCCATGTATAGTGTTTATAGATGAAATTGATACTATAGGTAAAAAGCGTGATAATGGAAGTGGAATAGGCGGAAATGATGAACGTGAACAAACTTTAAATCAATTATTAAGTGAAATGGATGGATTTGATGGTGGAATAGGTGTAGTAATACTAGCTGCAACGAATAGACCTGATAGTCTTGATAAAGCATTACTTCGCCCAGGACGATTTGATAGACGTATACCAGTTGAACTTCCAGACCTTGGAGGACGAGAAGCTATCTTAAAGGTACATGCTAAAAATGTAAATGTAGACTCAAATATAGATTATAATGCAATTGCTAGGTCTACATCAGGTGCATCTGGAGCAGAACTTGCAAATATTGTAAATGAAGCAGCACTTTTAGCAGTTAAGTCTGGCAGAGATGTAGTAGAGCAACAAGATTTTGAGGAATCTGTTGAGACTGTAATTGCAGGATATCAACGTAAAGGAGCTGTGATTTCTGATAAAGAAAAGAAAATCATAGCTTACCATGAAATAGGTCATGCACTTGTTGCTGCAATGCAGAAACATTCTGCACCTGTCCATAAAATTACAATAATACCTAGGACTTCAGGTGCATTGGGTTATACTATGCAAGTTGCAGAAGATGAAAGTGTACTTATGTCCAAAGAGGAAGCCATTGATAAAATAACTACTTTTACAGGTGGTCGTGCTGCTGAAGAAGTTATTTTTGATACTTGTACATCAGGTGCATCAAATGATATAGAGCAAGCTACTAAGATTGCAAGAGCTATGGTTACTCGTCTTGGTATGAGTGAGGAATTTGATATGGTTGCTCTTGAAACAGTAAGTAATCAGTACCTAGGAGGAGACTCTTCTCTTGCTTGTTCTTCAGATACTGCAGCTAAAATTGATGAAGAAGTATTTAGAATAGTAAAGACTTGTCATAAAAAAGCAATTGAGATTTTAGAGAATAATATTGATAAGCTACATGAACTTGCTGAATATTTATTAGAAAAAGAGACAATTACAGGTGATGAGTTCATGGAAATACTGAATTTAAAGTAACCATGTTGAAATAAAGATTGTAGTAATAGTTTTATTTAAAGATATATTTGTATATTTAAAAATGTTAATGTATTTTCAATAAAATATAAATAAATATCTATATAAATCAAAACAAGAGAATCGATAAAAATGACTGTGTAAAAAATAAAAATGCCTAAATAATAGGCATTTTTATTTTACAATTAAACTACATACTTGTATCTTTACATAATCTTAATCATTAAAAATACATCTTAACTACATTTTTATACTAGAATTGATATTATAATAGTAATGAAATGTACAAGGAGGTTGTTTGATGGACAGACCAAATCCTGATATTCTATTAAAAAAAATAAAGAATGAAGAAAAAAAACTAAATAGAGGTCAGTTAAAAATATTTTTTGGGTATGCAGCAGGTGTAGGTAAAACTTATTCTATGTTGGAATCTGCACAAAATTTAAAAAAAGTAGGGGTTGATGTAGTTGTTGGATATATTGAACCACATACTAGACCAGAAACATTATCATTACTTGACGGATTAGAGACTCTTCCTGTAAAAGAAATAGAATATAAATCTATAAAATTAAAAGAGTTTGATTTAGATGCAGCATTAGCAAGAAAGCCAGAAGTTATATTAGTTGATGAGTTTGCTCACTCTAATGTCACTGGGTTAAGGCATACTAAAAGATGGCAGGATATAGAAGAATTATTACTAGCAGGTATAAATGTATATACTACTGTAAATGTACAACATCTAGAAAGTTTAAATGATATTGTGGAGATAATTACAAATGTATCAGTCAAAGAAACTATACCAGATAAATTTTTAGATACAAGTACACAATTAGAGCTTATAGATGTTGAACCTGACGTACTTCTTGAAAGATTTAATGAAGGTAAAATATATAAAAAGGAACAGGCAATTAGAGCAAAAGATAATTTTTTTATAAAAGACAATCTAGTTGCACTTAGGGAAATTGCACTTAGAAAAACAGCCGAAAGAGTAAATAAAGAAGTTCAAATGACTAGATTATCAAAGGGTGATGTAACAGTAATACCTACATCAGATACACTTCTTGCATGTATAAGCCCATCTCCATCTTCAGCCAAGGTTATTAGAACTGCATCTAGGATAGCAGATAGTACGTTTGCTAAGTGGATAGCTTTATATGTTGAAACTCCAAATACAGCAAAATTGCCTTTTGAGGAGCAAAAACAATTACAAAACAATTTAAAACTAGCTAAGAAGTTGGGTGCTGAGATAATTGTTTTACATGGTGAAAATGTAATAGAACAGATACTTAGAATTGCCAAGATAAGAAATGTAACAAAAATTGTAATAGGCAGAAATCATTCAAATACTAAAAAATTGAGTAAAAAACTGAAAAAAGATATAGTTGACAAATTAATAGATGAAGTTGATTATATAGATATACATATAATCCCTTATAAATTTGCTTCAGAGGTTAAATATAGACCTAAAAAAGATAACTCATCAATAAAATCAAAATTTAAAATTAGTAAAACTGATTTTATAAAACTTATAATTATTACTTCAGTGATAAGCATTTTGGCATATATAGTACAAAGTATGGGATTTATAAGAGAAAATATATTACTAATATATATGTTAGGTGTAGTTTTGGTTTCTATGTGGACTAAAGGGTATAGTACAGGTATAATAAGTTCTGTATTTAACATAGTACTGTTAAATTATTTTTTTACAGCACCTTTATATACACTGTCAATAGCTGATTCAAATTATATAGTAACATTAGTTGTATTCTCAATAGTTGGTATAATAACTAGTACTCTTACATCTAAGATACAACATGAAGCAGATACAGCTGCTAAAAGAGAAGAAAATACAAAAATGATATATCAAATCATTAAGGGATTTTTAAGATTGTCGAATAAAGATGATATAGTAAATAAGGGTATAGAACTTTTATGTCTTAGTCTAAGTAGAGATATAGTTTGTTATTTAAATGTGGATAAGGATAAGAAATCAAAGTTCTATAAAAAAAATACTGCTAATAAGGACAAAAATGATTTAGATATAGAAGATGAAAAGGCTGTTGCAAGTTGGGTATTGTCTAATTCAACAGTAGCAGGTAGTGATACAGATACACTTCCTGGTTCAAAAGGATATTATATACCAATTATAGGTATGAATTCAACTTTGGGAGTCATTGGTATATCATGTGTTGATTCAAAATTAGATACAGAAGATATAAGTTTAATTGAAACAATAACTGCTCAAATGGCAATAGCTCTTGATAGAGAAATTCTATCAGAAGCAAAAGAAAACACTAATCTTGAGATAGAAAGAGAGAGGCTTAGAAGCAATCTTTTAAGAGCAGTTTCACATGACCTCAGAACACCATTAGCAGGAATATCTGGAGCAGTTAGTACAATTATAAAAAATAAGGATACTATAGGTCAGGATATAATAGACGAATTACTTAGTGGTGTATATGAAGATACTCAGTGGTTAATAAGACTTGTTGAAAATTTGCTTAGCATGACTAAGATAGATGAAGGAAAGTTAGAAGTCAAAAAACGTTCTGAACTTGTTGAGGAAATTATATCAGAGTCATTGCAAAATATTAAAAAAAGAATTGAAAATGCAATTATAGATATTAATATACCAGAGCAAATATTATTTGTTCCTATGGATGCCAAATTAATAGAACAGGTTTTAATTAATCTAATAGATAATGCTTTAAAATATTCAAAAGAGGATTGTAAGATAAATATAATTGTATATGAAAAAGAAGATTATGTTTGGTTTGAAGTGTCTGACAATGGTCCTGGAATATCAAAAGAATTGAAAGAGCATATATTTGATCGATTTTTTACTGGAGAAGAAGGTACTAAGGATTCTAGAAAAGGTGTTGGACTTGGATTATCAATTTGTAAATCTATAATTCAAGCTCATAAAGGTGAAATTTTAGTAGTAAACAATAAAGATAAAGGTTCAACTTTTAAATTTAGTTTGCCAAAAGAAAATGAATAGTATGAAATTTTGAAATTTAGTTTTGGAGGAAGAAATGAGTAAAAAACTTATATTGTTAGTAGAGGATGATAAAACAATAAGAAAATTTATATCTACTGCACTTGCAACTCAAGATTATGATGTTAAAGAGGCTATAACTGGTAAAGAAGGAATATCAATTGCTGTATCATATTCTCCAGATGTCGTTCTATTAGATTTAGGGTTAGAAGATATGGATGGAATAGAGGTAATAAAAGCTATTAGGCAGTTTTCAAATATACCAATAATTGTAGTTTCAGCGAGAGAACAAGACAGAGAAAAGGTAGAAGTGTTTGATGCAGGTGCAGATGATTACTTAACAAAACCATTTTCTATAGTAGAGTTATTAGCTAGGGTCAGAGTAGCGTTTAGACACTCACAAGTAGAATTACAACAAAAAGAAGAGATTAGGTCTACGTTTGAAGTAGGTGAATTATTTATTGATTTTGATAAAAGAAAAGTTATTGTTGACAATAATGAAGTACATTTGACACCAATTGAATATAATATTCTTTCATTACTTGCAAAGCATCATGGAAAAGTACTTACTCATAATTTTATAATAAAAGAAATATGGGGTAGTATTATAGGCAATGAAACTAAGTCTTTAAGGGTTTTTATGGCAACATTAAGACGAAAAATAGAGAAGCAACCTGCTGACCCTAGGTATATAATTACAGAAGTTGGTGTTGGATATAGACTAAATGATGAATAGGCAAAATGGATTCTAAAATTGTATAATTTAGATTAAGTTAAAATGAAGTGTGTATGCTATTATTAATTTAAGTATATGCATTTCATTTTTTAGTACTTTTTTAACATTGATAATATTAAACACATTTTAAAATAAAAGTATGGTATAATTTGTAAGAAAAGTCTAAGTTAAAAAATAAAAGATTTAATATTTATTTTCTAATAAATTTAATATAAATAAATATTAAATAATAATTACTGAAATAGTGAAAAATAATTACAGTAATAAATATATATAATTTTAAAAATGTAAATTGAGGTTTAGGAGTAGATTTATGTATATATTGAATTTAAATACAAGAGAGATTGCAAAAGATTTTAGAACAAAATTTTATATACCAGAAAATTCATATCTTATATTAAGTGCTCCAAAAAATTTAAAATTACTCAAGGAAACTTTGGATATAGATGAAATAACATTTAATGATTGTCTTAAATTTGATGAAATAACAAAGCTTGATTTATTTGATAATTATGATTTTTTGAGCCTAAATACTTTTGAATTGAGAAATGGAGAAGCTGTTATAGAAGAAGTAAATATGTATTTATCAGATAATTTTATATTAGTTGTTGTAAATGAAGAGCATTTTCTATTTGAATTTGTAAAGAATCTTATTTTAAAAAACTCTCAACTTGAAAAAAATCCTGTCATAAACCTTTTTAAGATAAATTATTTAATTTTTAGAGAAGTTATAAAAAATGGTTTTGAATCTTTAGAAAAAGTTGAAGAATTAATTCTTGAAATAGAAGATGAGATGATGGACAATATTCATAAAAATCATGTTTCTAGAATAAGTGATGTAAGAGGATTGACTAGAACTATAGTTAAAAACACCAGACCACTTTTATATATTGGAGATAGAATAGTTAAAGAAAATATACGATATTTAAAATACTCGAATGTAAAAAAATATAATCTTGAAAATTTTCAAGGGATAGATTTTGGTATTGATAAATTATATAATTTTGCACTATCAACACGTGAGTTAGCAGATAAACTCCTAGATATTTATTCTTCTAGAGTAGGTGAAAAAACGAATCACTTAATTACAAAATTGACCCTACTTACGGCTATCTCTGCACCACTTACAATTATAACAGGAATATATGGAATGAACTTTAGGTATATGCCAGAACTAAACTGGCTTTATGGATATCCAGCAACATTACTTTTGATGTTAGGCATAGTTTTTGTTGGAATTATAATATTTAAAATAAAAAAATTATTGTAAAAATAAGATGCTTTTTAAACGATTTTAGAAAAATATATTAAAAGAAAAAGTGTATTAAGAAAATAAAAAAATATTTTAAATTGAAAATATTTATAGAAAATATTGACAATTATATTTTCTTTGCTATAATTATTAAACAAGAAGATTAATAAATTATAAAAATGGAGGATAATACTATGAAAGGGATTTTAAAAGAACTAGTGGCAAAACTTTATAGCTTTTTTTATTTTATGTTCTGGGGCTTTTATTTTAGCGCTGGCTATTTCTTTTACAAAAATACATGTAATTCCTTTCTGGTGAGGCCTTGATTTTAATAACCTTGGGCATAGGTCAATTTTATAAAAATGATTATTTTATATGGTCATGTAAGATTTGATGCTTAATAGATTATTTTAGAGAACTCATTAATGAGTTCTCTTTTTTATTTTAAACTCAAGTATAAAAATATAACATTAGGGGGTAGTAAAGATGATAGTGGTATTAAAAGTAGGAGCAGATAAGAGAGAAGTTAAGAAATTAATAGAAGCTATTTGTAAAGAAGGTGTAGAAGTGAATCCTATAGATGGAAAAGAATTAACTGTTTTGGGGTTAGTTGGAGATACTAGTAAAATAGATGCCAAAAGAATAGAAGCAAATAAGGTGGTTGAAAAAGTTATGCATGTAGTAGAACCTTTTAAAAAAGCAAATAGAAAATTTCATCCAGAACCTTCAATTATAAATGTAGATGGTATGGAAATTGGGTCAAAAAAACTTACTATGATAGCTGGTCCTTGTTCTGTTGAAACAGAGGAACAAATAGTTTCTATAGCTGAAGATGTAAAAAAATCAGGAGCAGGATTTTTAAGAGGAGGAGCATTCAAGCCAAGAACATCTCCATACGCTTTCCAAGGATTAAGATATGATGGATTAGATTTATTAAAAAAAGCAAAAGAAAAAACAGGTCTTCCTATAGTTACAGAAATAATGTCAACACAAGATATAGATGTATTTGAAGAAAATGTAGATGTAATTCAAGTTGGAGCAAGAAACATGCAAAACTTCGATTTATTGAAAGAATTAGGAAAAACAAATAAAACAATACTTTTAAAAAGAGGATTATCTGCTACAATTGAAGAGTGGCTAATGTCAGCTGAATATATAATGGCTGGAGGAAACGAAAGTGTGGTTCTTTGTGAAAGAGGTATAAGAACTTTTGAAACATACACTAGAAATACTTTGGATTTAAGTGCAATCTTAGCTGTAAAAAAACTTAGCCATTTACCAGTTATAGTTGACCCAAGTCATGCAGCAGGAAAATCATGGATGGTTGACTCTCTATCTAAAGCAGCAATTGCGGTTGGAGCAGATGGTTTAATAATAGAGGTTCATAATGACCCAGCTCATGCACTTTGTGATGGTAAACAATCAATTAAACCAGATGAGTATGAAGGATTAATAAATGAACTAAAAACTATCGCATCAGCAGTTGGAAGAGAAATATAATCTATAGAAGGATGGTTAAACGTGGAAGAAAAATTATTAGTTAATCTAAAAGAGAATAGTTACAATATATTTATAAAAAAAAGTATATTAAAAAATATAGGTAAAGAAATTAAAAAAATATATTCTGGAAATAAGATTTTTATTGTTACAGATGAAAATGTAGCAAAATTATATTTATATGAAGTTAAAAATAATTTGATTGAATCTGGATTTGAAACGAAAGCTATAATATTAGAAGCTGGTGAAGAGACAAAGTCATTTAATACTCTACCTAAAATATATGAAAGTTTACTTGACTTTAAGTTAACTAGAAAAGATTTGATTATCACATTGGGAGGAGGGGTAATTGGAGATTTAGGAGGATTTACAGCAGCAACTTTTTTAAGAGGTGTAAATTTTATTCAAATTCCAACATCTCTATTAGCTCAAGTGGACAGTTCTGTAGGTGGAAAAGTTGGAGTTGACCTTGAAAGGGGAAAAAACTTAGTAGGGAGTTTTTATCAGCCGAAAGCAGTATTTATTGACCCAGATGTATTATCATCTCTTCCAGAAAAATTTTATAGAGATGGAATGGCAGAGGTTATAAAGTATGGATGTATAAAAGATAAAACTTTTTTTAATAAGCTTGAAAACTTAAAAAATAGGGAAGAAGTGATGCAACATATAGAATACATTATACACAAATGTTGCCTTATCAAAAAAACTGTAGTTGAAGCTGATGAGAGAGATTTAGGAGATAGGATGCTTTTAAATTTTGGACACACACTAGGTCATGCTATTGAGAAACACTATAACTTTACAGGTTATACTCATGGAGAAGCTGTTGGTGTAGGCATGTATAAGATAACATTAGAGAGTGAAAAAAAAGGGATTACAAAACAAGGTACATCAGAGCTTATAAAATCAATTTTAATAAATTATGATTTACCTTATGATGTTGAATTAGGAGATAATAAATCTATAATAGATACTATATCTCTTGATAAAAAAAATCTAGGTGATACACTAAAAATAATACTTTTAAAGGATATTGGAGAAAGTATTATATATGATACTACTTCTAAATTTTTTCAGGAGGTAAAATGATGGGAAGCTTAAAAATATATCCAAGCAAATTATCAGGAGATGTGAAAATTCCTCCATCAAAAAGTATGGCACATAGAGCAGTTATTTGTGCTGCTTTAAGTGATGGAAAAAGTAGAATTTCTAATATAGATTTTTCTGATGATATCATAGCTACTATAAGAGCAATGATATCATTAGGAGCAACCATAGAAAAAAAAGAAGACATTTTAGAAATTACAGGAATCTACTCTAAAGAAGCAATCTTAAATAAAGAGAATCAATTGAATCAACCTAAATTGACTATAGATTGTAATGAATCAGGTTCTACTTTAAGGTTTCTGGTACCTATATCTTTAGCCTTTGATGGAGTAAAAAGATTTATAGGAAGAGGTAATCTTGGAAAAAGACCACTTAATACTTATTATGAGATATTTGACAGACAAGGCATAGAATACAACTACAAAGAAAATAAACTGGATTTAATCGTATCAGGAAAACTTAAACCAGACGAATTTAGAGTAAAAGGAAATATAAGTTCTCAATTTATAACAGGATTATTATTTATATTACCTACATTAGATAGTGACTCAAAGATAATAATTACCACTGAACTGGAATCTAAAGGGTATTTAGATTTAACTATTTCAACTATGAAAGATTTTGGGGTAGAAATTGTAAACAATAATTATAAAGAATTTATCATAAAAGGAAATCAAACTTATAAAGCTATAGATTATAAAGTTGAAGGAGATTATTCTCAAGGTGCATTTTATTTATCAGCAGATGCTATTGGAGAAGATATTAACATACTTGACCTTAAAGAAAATTCTCTTCAAGGAGATAGTGAAGTTATTGAGATTTTATCAAGGATGGGTGTGGAAATTTTAAGAGAAGACAACAAAATCAAAGGAATAACAAATTGTCTAAATAGTACTTTGATAGATGCATCTCAATGCCCAGATATAATACCCGTTTTATCTGTGGTAGCAGCTTTAAGTATAGGGAAGACGACTATAATCAATGCTGGAAGACTTAGAATTAAGGAGTGTGATAGACTTCATGCAATAAATGTTGAGTTAAGTAAGCTTGGGGCAAATATAGAAGAAAAAGAGGATAGTTTGATAATTGAGGGAGTAAGCAAATTAAATGGAGGCGTAGAGGTATGGAGTCACAAAGACCACAGGATTGCCATGACACTTGCAATTGCTTCCTGTAGATGTGATAAACCAATCATATTGAAAGATTTTGAGTGTGTATCAAAGTCTTATCCACATTTTTTTAAAGATTTTGAGATGTTAGGAGGAAGAATTGATGAGTGGAATATGGGGAAATAATTTAAAAATATCCATCTTTGGAGAATCTCATGGAAATGCTATAGGTATAAATATAGATGGTCTTCCAGCTGGCATTGAGTTAGACTTTGATAAAATTGATAAAGAAATGAAGAGAAGAGCACCAGGAAAAAATTCTATATCAACTTCAAGAAATGAAAGTGATATACCAGAAATTTTAAGTGGATATTTTGATGGAAAAACTACAGGAACTCCATTATGTGCAATTATAAGAAATAGTGATACTCGCTCAAAAGATTATGGAGAAGTTAAAAACTTGATGAGACCAGGTCATGCAGACTATACAGGTCATATAAAATATTCTGGGTTTAATGACTATAGAGGAGGAGGACATTTCTCAGGAAGAATAACTGCTCCATTAGTATTTTGTGGTTCTATATGTAAACAAATTTTATCACAAGAAGGTATAGAGATAGGAGCCCACATAAAAAAAATCAAGAATATAGAGGATAAGGGTTTTAATTATATAGACATCTCAAGACAAGAATTATTAAATTTACAAAATTTAGAATTACCTTTGCTTGATTTATCAAAAGAAGAAGCTATAAAAAATACTATTCTAGATGCAAAAAATCAGGGAGATTCAGTTGGTGGTATAATTGAATGTGCAGTAGTAGGTGTTAATGTAGGTGTTGGAAATCCGTTTTTTGATTCTGTTGAATCTACTCTATCACATTTACTATTTTCTGTTCCATCTATAAAAGGTGTAGAATTTGGATTAGGATTTGATATTACAGACATGTATGGTTCTCAAAGTAATGATGAAATGTACTATGATGAAGATACAGTAAAAAGTAAAACTAATAATAATGGTGGGATTGTTGGAGGTATTACAACTGGAATGCCAATAGTTTTTAAAGTAGCAATTAAGCCAACTCCATCAATTAGTAAACAACAAAATACTGTTAATATAAAAGATAAAAAAGATGATGTTTTAGCTATTAAAGGTAGACACGACCCTTGTATAGTTCAAAGAGCTGTACCTGTAATAGAAGCAGTAACAGCTATTGGAATTTTTGATTTGATGAAAGGACGATAATAATGGAGGATTTAACGAGATATAGAAATAAAATTGATGATATAGATAAGGAACTTGTTCAACTATTTGAAAAAAGGATGAATATAGTTCTCGAAATTGCTAGATATAAAATGAAAAATAATACTACTATACTTCAAAAAGATAGAGAAGAAAAAGTATTGAGTAAAGCAGTAGATAATCTAGAAGATAAAAAATATTCACAAGAGACTGTACAATTTTTCAATTCAGTAATGGAAGTTAGTAGAAATTTGCAAAAAAGATTAATAGATAATGATGTAGAGGAAAAAAATGAAAACAGTTCAAATTCATCAAATGAAAATTTTGATTTGTTAAATCTATATAAATATAAGTCATTAAAAAGTGAACTTAATAAAAAAAATCTCCTAGTAGGATTTCCTGGTATATCAGGTTCATTCACAGAAGAAGCACTAACAAAATTTTTTAACACTCAAATCACAAAAAAACAATTTAAAGAATTTGAAGATGTCTTTATAGCACTTCAAAATAAAGAAATAAATTATGGAATAATACCTATAGAAAACTCCTCTACAGGAGCAATTTCTGAAACTTACGACCTTTTAGGAAAATATGGATTCTATATAGTTGGGGAAGAGTGTATAAAAATAAATCAAAATTTAATTGGAATAAAGGGCACAAACCTTGAAGATATTAAAGAAATATATTCACATCCACAAGGAATAGGTCAGAGTAGTGAATTTTTAAAACAAAATAGTCAATGGAAATTGATACCTTTTAATAATACAGCAACTAGTGCTGAACTTGTTAAAAGGCTTCAAGATAAAACAAAGGCAGCAATTGCTAGTAAAAAAGCCGCAACGATTTATGGATTAGAAATAATAAGTCCTTGTATAAATGATATAACAGATAATTATACTAGATTTGTGGTAATTAGTAATGAGATACACATTGAAGAAGAGTCAAATAAGATGAGTATTGTATTTTCTGTTGAGCATGAAGCTGGAAAGCTTTATAAAATACTTGGATACTTTGCTGAAAACGATATAAATATGACAAAAATAGAATCAAGACCAATGAAAAATGCTTCTTGGAGATATTTCTTTTATATAGATTTTGAATGTTCTATATATGATTCAAAAGTATGTAGCTTATTAGACATGATAGAACGTAATACAGCATACTTCAAATTTATCGGTGTATATAGAAATAAAATTGAATAGATAAATGTAATTTTTTCTTTAAAACAGAATGATTGGAGGTGGAAAGATGAATTTTTTTGGTCTAATAGGTGAAAAGCTATCTCATAGCGTTTCACCTCAAATTCATAAGAGGTTATTTGAAGTATTGAATATTGAAGGTGCTTATAAGAACTTTGAGATTTCAAAAGAAAATATACCAATGTTGGATGATGCTATAAAATTATTAAGAATCAAAGGTGTAAATGTTACTGTCCCATATAAAGAAAGAGTCATGGAGTTTTTAGATTTTATATCTCCAGAAGCAAAGCGTATAGGGGCAGTTAACACAATTTTACTTAAAGAGAATAAATTATATGGCTATAATACAGATTATTTTGGACTTGACATTATGTTCAAAATAGCTAATATTGATATTCAAGGAAAGACAGCTGTTATATTAGGTACTGGAGGTGCATCTAAAGCAGCCATAACATACCTTCTTGATTCTGGAATAGATAAAGTTTATGTTTCAAGTAGAAAAAAAGATAATAAAAAGCTATCAAATAATTCAGCTATATTAATAGATTATGAAGAACTTAAGAATATAAAAGGAGATATAATATTAAATGCAACTCCAGTAGGAATGTACCCTAATATAGGATTATCACCTGTCTCAAAATCTATTATACAAAATTTTGATATATTAGTAGATTTGATTTACAATCCTAAAAAAACTTCTTTTCTAGAAATTGGTCAGAATCTAGGTAAAAAAACGTGTAATGGATTATATATGTTGGTTGGGCAAGCAATAAAATCTCAAGAAATATGGCAGAATACTAAAATAGATAATGGTGTTTTAAATATTATATATGAAGAAATAAAATTAAACTTTTTATAGGGGGATTGATTATGATAAACAAAGAAAAAGTAATATTAATAGGTATGCCAGGTAGTGGAAAAACTACAATTGGAAAACTTTTAGCACAGGAATATAATTGTAGTTTTTGTGATATGGATGATTATATAAATAAAATATCTCAAAAAAGTATAGCAGAATTATTTTTAGAAGGAGAAGATGTTTTTAGAAATTATGAAACTCAAGCATGTAGAGAACTTTCTACTAGTGATAAAACAGTAGTCTCTACTGGTGGTGGTGTAATAAAAAAAGATATTAATATAGAAATACTCAAAGAAGCAGGAATAATACTTTTTATTAATAGACCTATAGAAAAAATTTTAGAAGATATAAATATTAATTCAAGACCCTTATTACAAGATGGAAAAGAGAAATTATACAATCTTTATAATGAAAGAATAAATCTTTATAAAAATGCTGCGGATATAGAAATTTTAAATGATAAATCATTAAATGATGCTGTATATAATATCAAAAATGCAATTAATAAAAATTTTAAATTTGAATTTAATGAAAAAATAATCTAGGGGGAAATAAGAATAATGAATATTGTTGTTGTAGGATTAGGAGTTATAGGAGGTTCTTTTGCTAAGGCATTGAAAAAAGCTGGATATGAAGATGTGTTTGGAGTAGATATAGATTCTGAAACTCTGAAAAAAGCAGAAGAGTTAGAAATCATCAAAAAAGGATGTACTACAGGGAAGGAATTTTTCAAACAAGCTGATTTGATTATATTATCTATATATCCTAGATTAATTGTAACTTTTTTAGAAAATAATAAAGAGTATTTTAAAAGAGGAACTATAATTACTGATACCACAGGAATAAAAGAAGTTCTTATAAATGATGTCTTAAAAATTATTCCAGATGATATAGATTTTATATTTGGTCATCCAATGGCAGGTAGAGAAAAAAAGGGAATTGATTTTGCGAGTGATGAGGTATTTAAAGAAGCAAATTATATAATTACTCCAACTGGCAGAAATAATATAAAAAACTTGGAGTTTGTTGAGAATTTAATTTTAGAGATAGGATTTAAAAGAGTAAAAAAATTAACTGCACAAAAACATGATGAAATGATAGCTTTTACATCTCAATTACCTCATGTAATGGCAGTTGCTCTTATAAATAGTGATGAAGAAGGTAGAGATACAGGCAAATTTATTGGAGATAGCTATAGGGATTTAACTCGTATTGCAAATATGAATGAAGACCTATGGAGTGAACTTTTTTTAGGAAATAGAGATAATTTATTAAAATCTATAGAAAATTTTGAGATGGAAGTGAATTTAATAAAAGAGGCTATCTTTAATAATGATAAAAATAAACTTGTTGAATATTTTAAAACATCTTCAGTCAGAAGAGAGTATTTAGAAAAATAGACTCTTATTTAAATTATATAAATTTAAAATTACATGTAAGTGGGTATAAATATAAACAATAACATATTTAATCATATTAGTCTTATTGTTACTAATGTAATTAAATATGCTATTGCTGTATTTATACCCTTAATTTTATTATCCTATAAATAATACTTATTTAATATGTTCTTTATTAACAATTTATAAAACTCAATTGTAAAAAAGAGTTTTTAATAGTAAAATAAAGTGAATCAACTAAATATAACTAGTGGAGAGGGTGAGGTGTAGCTACTTGAAATATAGTAGGCAAATATTAAAAAGTATATTAATAGCATTTATGGTACTATTCTTTTTTAGTGTATTTGCGTTTTTTTATATAAGTAATATGGATAATGTATTAGAATATGAGACAAAGAATTATTTATCAGAAATTAGTGAAGAGAGTAAGATTGCAATTAATAGTAAGTTGAAAAGTAATTTAAATGAATTAGAAAGTATTTCTAAGTTTTTAGAAATAGAAGATAATTTTAATTTAGAAAAAACTTTGAAAATCTTGGAATCATATAATAAAAATAGTAACTATAATAATATTGGTATGATTTTACCTAATGGCAAAGGCTATGCTAAAGGTATTTTTGGAACAGATTTTTCAGATAGGGATTATTTTAAGTTGGCCATTAAAGGTACAGCTAATATATCAAAGCCTTTAATAGATAAAGATACTGGAAAATTGACGAAAACATATGCAGTCCCATTATACAATAATGGTAAAATTGTTGCTGTTATTGCAGCTGATTATGATGTTGAGTTTGTATCTGAGTTTTTGTCTATTTCAACTTTTAATGGTGAAAGTTTTTCACTTATATGTGA
Source organism: Clostridioides sp. ES-S-0010-02 (assembly GCA_020641055.1). Taxonomy (NCBI): domain Bacteria; kingdom Bacillati; phylum Bacillota; class Clostridia; order Peptostreptococcales; family Peptostreptococcaceae; genus Clostridioides; species Clostridioides sp. ES-S-0010-02. The sequence continues at coordinate 2,271,732 of CP067345.1, read as the reverse complement.
TAGTAATGGTGAAATAATTATACCATCTTATCACAAAAATTCAAATTCAAATATTACAAATCTTTCACAAGTTAATTTTAAAAAAACATTTACTTTTAAAAATATGAAAATATCGGATAAAGGAGTAGTAGAGGCTAAAGAATCAGGAAAAGAAATTTATATGGCATATACTTCTTTAGGAATAAATGACTGGTTTATAATATCAATCGTTCCAAAGATAGTTGTATCTAAAAAGCTAAACAATTTAATGATGATTACAATTATTGGATGGATTATACTTTCATTTTTGTTTTTAGGTGTTATACTGTACATATTATATTCAAAAGCAAAGAGTCAAAAGACTATAGAAAAAATAGCATATACAGATCTTGTAACTGGTTATTCAAATTGGCGAAAATTTGAATCAGATGCTATAAATTTACTAAAGAAAGCATCACAAAATGATAAACATGCAATGGTAACATTTGATATTGATAAATTCAAAGCAATTAATGATATATATGGCCATAAAAAAGGCAACTCAATTTTAAAAGATATTGCAGATACATTAAATAATATGACTCATGATAATGAGACTTTTGCTCGTGTTAGTTCTGATAATTTTAATATCTTATTAAAATATAATACAAAAGAAGATATAGTAAATACTATTAAAAAAATCATTATTAGTAATGACTTTGTAAATTTGTCTTTTGGAATCTATGAAATTAAGGATAAGAACTTATCTATAAGTGCATATAGTGATAGAGCTTCACTTGCGAAATTATCAATAAAAAACAATAGAGATATAAATTTTGCTTTTTTTAACGATAAGTTAAGGGATAAGTTATTACTTGAAGATAAAATAGAGAAAGAGATGGAATATGCACTTGAAAATAATCAATTTATAATGTATTTACAACCAAAATACAATATTAAATCAGATAAATTTTGTGGAAGTGAGGCACTGGTTAGATGGCAATACACAGAAAAAGAATTTATATATCCAAGTGATTTTATTCCTATATTTGAAAAGAATGGTTTTATTACAAAAATTGATATGTACATACTAGAACAAGCTTGCAAAGAAATTAGAACTTTATTTGACAAAGGTATTTTACCTTTACCTATATCTGTGAACTTTTCAAGAGTTGATTTTTTAAAAAAAGATTTTATCACAAAAATAGTTAATATATGTGATAAATATAAAATACCATATAGTTTAATAGAAATTGAAATTACTGAATCTAGTATGTTTGGTGATACGGACACTCTATTTGATGTAAGTAGAAGACTTCAAGATATTGGATTTATAATTTCAATGGATGATTTTGGGTCAGGATATTCTTCTGTAAATATGCTTAAAAATATACCTTTAAATGTAATCAAATTAGATAGAGGCTTTTTTATTGATGATAAGAATATTGATAAAAGTCAAATTGTTATAAAAAGTATAGTTTCGCTTATTAAACAATTGGGAATAAGAGTCGTTGCTGAAGGAATTGAAACAAAAAGTCAGGTGGAAATGTTAAGGGAAGCAAATTGTGACATTATTCAGGGTTATTATTTTTCAAAACCATTACCAGTTAAAGAGTTTGAGAAATTAGTCTATAAAATATAGGTCAATAAATTTTAATTTGGAGGTGGTAAGTAAGTGATAAGAGCAAAATCGTTGAAAAGCGTAATGAGTATTATATTAATATTTTTATTCACAATAATTTCTTTTTCTGATTTTGCATTTAAAACTAATGTTCAAGAAGAAGAAAACAATAAAGTTAGTTTAAAAGAAATATCTTTACAAAGTTCTAATGCTATAAAAATAAAGCTAGACAGTTCATTATCATTTGTTAAGAGTATAGCGAATATGGTTTCATATTTTGATACTATAGATAATCCTGAGATAATCCCGTTATTAGCTAAAATATCAAAAGAATCTGATTTTCAAAGAATATCAATTGCTTCTCCTAATGGAATAAGTCGTACTAGCGATGGGAAAGTTGTTGATATATCAAATTACCAATATTTTAAGAAAGCTATTAGTGGAGACAGTAACATATCTGAAGTAGTAAAATCTCCTATTGATGGAAAAGATACTTTTGTTATAGCTACACCTGTATACAAAGAAAATAAAGTGATTGGTGTTTTATATGGTTCATACTATAATGATAAATTAGCTGAATTCATTGACATAACAAGTTTCAACAGTGAAGGATATATAGATATATTTGAATCTAGCGGACAATTTGTTTTGAAATCTTCACATACAAATGCTATAGTTGGAGCAAGTAGTAATATATACGATATATTCAAGGAAGCTTCTTTTGATGCTGGTTATAGCTATAAAAAAGTATATGAAGATACAAAACATAAAAAGAGTGGATTTATTTCATATAAATACAAAGGTAAAGAACGTTATGCAACATACACACCAATAGGTGTAAATGACTGGTATGTTCTCTCAGTAATACCACAATATACTGTAAGAAAAAATATTGATAAAATAAATCAATTAGCATTTTCTTTAATTTGTAAGGTGTTCTTATTATTTATTGCACTAATAATATATATCTTCTATAAAAATAATAAATCACAAAAGCATATTCTAAAAGCCAATAAGGAAATATCATCTATTACAAATAGCATTCCTGGAGGAGTTCAAAAATGTACTGTTGATGAAAAATTTGAGTTTGAATTTTTAAGTGATGGATTTGTTGATTTGTTTGGTTACACAAGAGAAGAAATAAAAATGCAATTTAATAATAGTTTTTATAAAATAATACACAAAGATGATGTTGAAAGAGTAAAAAAAGAAATCTCTGAACAACTTTATAAAAATAAAACTATTGAATTGGAATACAGAGTTAGAACTAAAAGTGGTGATATAGTCTGGATATCTGATAAGGGGGAACTTATAGTAGAACCTGATGGTAAAAAATATCTTTATTGTGTTACAGTAGATATTACCAAAACAAAACAATTAGAAAAAGAAATGGAACAAAAGAATTTAGAACTTGAAATGGTATCAGAAAATATATTAGGCGGAATACTTATAACAGAATTTGATGAAGATTTTACTATACAATATGCTAACTCTGGTTATCTATCAATGATTGGATATACACGTAAACAGTTAGAAGATGAACTCCAATATAAATCATGTAATCTTGTTTTTTATGATGATAGAAAAAAGATTCTTGAAAATTTAAGACATCAGTTGATTATTGGAAATATCGCTGTAGGTGAATATAGAATAAAGAAATGTGATGGCAAGATGATATGGGTTTCTTTAAAAGGAAGGCTTATTACTGATAGTGATGATAGCAAAAAAGGAATTTGGATTTTAACTGATATAACTGATTTAAAAAATGCAGAACAAAAACTTAGAATTAATGAAGAAAGATTTAGAATTGCATTAAATCAAACATCAAATATTATATTTGAGTATGATATAAATACAAAATCTCTTGTAAATACTAATAAGAGTATGGAAAATTATAATATTGATAAAATAAATGAAAATGTTCCTTATTCCTTAGTTGAAGCAGGAATTATTTATAAAGACTTTAGTGAAGATTTTATAAAAATGTATGAGAAGATAATAAGTGGAGAAAAAACTGCAAGTTGTGTTGTTAAAATAAGAGTTCCAGATCAAGGCTACATATGGAACAAAATTACATTAACTACTATTTTTGATGAAGATGGTAAACCTATAAGAGCTATTGGGATACAAGAAGATATAAGTGAACAAAAAGAAGCAGAAATAAGATATAATCAAGCATACAAATATCATTCCGCTATATTATCAGAAGCAATAATAACCTATGAAATAAATGTATCAAAGGATATTTTTATAAGGGGTAATGAAAATTGGTATCGACAATTTGGAATTAAACCAAGCAATGACTACTCTGAAATGGTAAAATCTATATCAGAGACTGTTATTTATAAAGATGATAAAGAAGTCTTTTTAAATACATTTTTATGTAGACATTTATTAGAAGCCTATAAAAATAATATAAGTGAAATAAAGTTGGAATATAGAAGAATGAATCAAGATGATAAAATGATTTGGGTACTTTGTACAATGCATTTAATAAAAGACTCTATTACGAATGATATAAAAGCACTTGCTTATATTAAAGATATCGACGAACAGAAAAATGAAGAAATTAAATTAAAATTAAAAGCTGAAAGAGATACTTTAACAGGATTATATAATAAGGGTACTACAGAAAATCTTATTAATGATTTTCTAAATTCAGAAGAATCAAATTCAGGAATTCATGCCTTTTTAATTATTGATATAGATAATTTTAAATCAATAAATGATAATTTAGGACATGTTTTTGGAGATAAAGTTTTGTATGAAGTTTCTAAACAACTAAAGCCTATATTTAGAAATAATGATATAGTGGGGCGTATTGGTGGTGATGAATTTATAGTATTCTTAAAGAATATTCAATCTTTTGAAAATGCTAAAAGTAAAGCAGAAAAAATATGTAATATATTTAGAAATTCTTATACTGGAAATAAAAAAACGTATAAGATATCAGGTACAGTTGGAATTTCATTCGTACCAGAACATGGAGCTGTATTTGAAGAACTTTATAAAAAAGCAGACATGGCACTTTATTATGCAAAGAATAAAGGAAAAGATAAGTATTCACTTTATAATGATTGTATATGTGAAAATAAACTTGAAACCGATATAAGTAAGGGTAGTGTGAAAGAAGAAAGTCTAAAAGGTGAAATTGAATATGAAGATTCTAATCTATCACTAAAAGAAGTTCTTGATTCTATTGATAATTATATATATATAGTAAATCCGAATACTTATGACCTTATTTTTATTAATAATAAGGTCTCAAATTTAGACTTAGAAATAAAAATAGGAGATAAATGTTATAAATCATTATTAAAATCTAATATTCCTTGTAATAACTGCCCGATTAATGGATTAAAAGAAAATAGAGATTCAAAATTTAAAACAGAGACAAATATATTTGGAGAAAATGTATCAATTGCAAGTTGGATTAATTGGATAGATGGAGAATATAACTGTCTTATAGAGTGCATAGATATTTCTTTATATAAAAACAAAAACAAATAAAAAGGATTATAGAAATATGATTAATTTAATATTGGGTTTAATATTTATAATTTACTATTTTTATCTTAAAATAGTTTTTGGTGGTATTTCATTTAGTGGATTTTTCTTAGTTATAGGAATACTATTAATTGTTTATCGAATCTTAAAAAAGAAAATTAAAGAAAAGAAGGTTTTTTATAAAGTGCTAAAAATACTAATTAGTGTTTTCTTAATAGTATTCATGATTACTGAAAGCTTAATAATCTTTTATCCTAAAAATAGTTTTGAGACAAAAAGTGATTATCTTTTGATTTTAGGAGCTTCTGTAAAAAAGACTACACCAAGTACTACATTGAAGGGAAGATTAAACACTGCTTTAAAATATTTAAAAGTTAATAGTGAATGCTATGTAGTAGTATCAGGTGGTAAGGGTAATGGAGAAAATATAACTGAGGCAAAAGCTATGAAAGATTATCTTGTTAGAAATGGTATAGATAGCAATAGAATAATAGAAGAATATAAATCTACAAATACTTATGAAAACTTTAAATATTCAAAGCTAAAGATAGAAGAGCATAGTAGAAAAAGAATAAAAAATATAAAAGTAAAAATTGTAACAACTGATTTTCATGTTCTTAGGAGTAAAATACTAGCATCTAGAAATGAATATAAAAATATTTCTTTTTACGCTAGTAAGTCAAAGCTTTCATTTGTTCCAACATATTATACAAGAGAATTTTTTGCAATATGGAAAACAATTGTTTTTGATAGGTGAAAGTGATATGTGACAAATAAAAATACTAGATATAAATCATAAATTTATATCTAGTATTTTTTATGTAAAAATCCAATGCAGATTTCACAGTATGAATTGACCTTGAAGAAAGGCGATAACTGGAAGATAGTAAGGTAAATCATAAAAGCGTGCATTTCTATATAAGATTTGCATACTTTTAATTTGACAATAAAACTTTGCAAAAGTTATTGACAAGTAAACTTGGCAATAAAAGGAGAATATAGATGAATAAAGAAGAAATTTTAGAAAGAAGTAGACAAGAAAAATCAGATGAGGGATATTTATTCGTATTAAATAAAGGTCAACGATATGGAACTTTATTATTTGTAGGTATAATAGTACCGCTCATTATCTTAAATCTTATAAAATTAAGAACAACTGATTTATCCTTATTATTAACTATATTATGGGGCTGGTTAACTGGGAACTATTATGGGAGTTTTAAGGCATTAAATAAAAAGAGTGGCTTTATTATCCTTCTCTCTTCTATTATAACATTGAGTAGTTTTATCTATTACATTACACAAGTATTTTAAGAAAGGGGAATTGATATGAATAAAGAAGCTGTTTTAAACAAGGCAAAATTGGAAAAAAACGAAGAATTTGAAAACACAGTAAGTCAAAAAGCTACTGCAATTGGTTCAATTGCTTTAGCGATTATTTGTGGTGTTGTTTTCGCAGTCAAAGTAGTTGTATCTGACATGAGAGGTCTTGAAAAAGTAACACCATTCTATGATATTTTAGCTGTATTAACTGGCTATGTATCAGTTGCTTATTTTGTTGTTTACAGAAAGATAAATGAGAAAAAATATTTGCTGATAAGTATAGGGGCTTTAATTATTTTTGCACTATGTATTTTTAAATTCATTTATACGTTATAGGTAGAAGTGATATGGAAAAAGAAGAATTGATATTAAAAAATAGTTTGAAAGAAGCAAGGTCAGAAGCAAAATTATCTCAATCAGCATTAGCAAAAATGGTTGGAGTATCACGTAATACTATTAGTTCAATAGAAACAGGACAATTCAATCCTACTGCTAAACTTGCATTGATTTTATGCATTGCATTAGATAAAAAGTTTGAAGATTTATTTTTCTTTTAGGATGGATTAATTTATGAGAATAATAGTATGCCTATTCATAACTGTAACTGCGAAAGTATTATTAACTCAACAAAGAAGAAAAGAAGTGAAAAGAGAAGCACTAATCTAAATAGATTGTAATGCTTCCCTTTTTTCTTTAAAGTACTATTGGTAAATATTCATAATATTAAGATAAATCACTATGAAAATAATTTCAAGTTTATCTTAATTATTTAAAAATATAAATGAAGCTTTCAAAAATCAATTTAGTTTACATAATATAAATATAGTTAACTTTTTAGATTCGCTTGTAGCTTAAACATCAAATTACACATTTAAATAGATTTTAAGGAAGTTTGTATGAAATATGTATAAAACATAGCGTGGTTTTATAGAGTGCATTTAAAATCCAAAATGCGGAGAGATAAATTTTGGCTGAAATTTATAAAAATGAAATTTATGAATTTAATTAAAAAAATAAAAGAAAAGTTTGCTAAAATAAAAAATAGAAACGCAAATATTTTTAATGGAAATTTATGCGATACAACGAGTCTTTAATTTGAAAAGGATTTGAATGAAAATAAAATTCGATAAATTCTTTGTGGTAGAAATATGGTATAGCTAAAACAAAAAATATAAAGTTTAAATAATTTAATGTAAAAACTATTTAGAGTGGTAAATTAATATGCTTGATTTCTATAAATTTTAAAAATATAAATACAAATATAATGTTTATGAGAATCCTAAAAAGATGAAAAAATAATAAAAAAAACAAAAAAAATTACTGGCATTTCACTGACAAATAAACGATTTATGTTTATACAAGCATTGAAAAAACCATACTATTAAAAAAGGGCATAAAATAATATATTTTATGCCTTTTTTTAATAATATAGTTTTAAGTATAAATTATATTTAATATAATAAATTTTAATTAGCCTAAATAGCTTCGTGATAAACCTGATTTGGTAAGGAGAGAATTAAATAAGTTTATTGGTAAGTATAAGTAACAAAATAATACTGGTAAATTTTACTAATGGCAATTATAATTACTTTATACATAAAATTAAATACAAAATACTAATATTGAACTGATTTTTAAAAATTGTTAAATAAACATATTGAAGAATAGATATAATAGGAGAGAAGAGTCTATGAGTTTGATTCTAAGTGATATTTTTAGAACGGTTTTAGTAAGTAATTTATTCCTAATTCTTTTATTAGTATTTAGAATAAGTGTATTTAAAAGATTTAGTAAAAGATTTAATTATTATATCTGGTTTATTGTAGTTATTAAACTCTTGCTACCATTTACATATTATACTTTTACATTTAATACATTGAAATATCAAGATAGTATTAAAAAGATAAACTTAGAAAACTTTAATAATATTTCTATTTCTAAAAGTGGCATTTTAATATTTATTTGGATTATTGGTGCAATAGTATATTTAATTTACAATATTTTGAAATATATAAAACTCAAAAATTTAATTAATGATTTATCTTATGAGATAGATGATAAAGATATAATCAAGCTTTATGAAAATTTATTAAAGGAACTAAAAATAAGTAAAGATATAAAACTTAAATACACTTATGAAGTTGAAACACCTGCATTTTTTGATTCATGTGTTCTTTTGCCACCATGTGAATATACATTAAAAGAACTTGAATGGATATTTAGACATGAACTTATACATTTTAAGAATAAAGACCTTTATATTAAATATTTAGTGTTATTTTTAAAATGTGTTTATTGGTTTAATCCTTTTATGTATATTATGGATAAGATTATAGATTTAGATTGTGAACTTTATTGTGATGAAAGAGTTTTAAAAAATTGTAATATAGAAGAGAAAAAAGAGTATGCTTTAATTATCATAAATATGATGAGAAAAAAATTAAATTATTCAAATAAATTTGTAGCTGGTTTACATCAAAAATCAGATATTCAAAAACGTGTTTATTATATGTTTAGTGAAAAATATAAAGGAAGCACTGTTGTAGTATTGTTTTTATGTTTATTTTCATCAATAATGTATTTAAAATTAGAATTTATCTCTACAAACTTTTTGAATAACTCTATTTCAAATTCAACATATATTGAAAATAGAATCAAAAGTAAACCAACCTATGAAAAAAACATTAGAATAGAAAATCAAGATAATCATTAAATATATGTAATGAAATAATTTCTGTGTTAAAAGGTTAAGATGTAAGTTTAATAAAAACATTAAAAAATTTAATTTATATTAAGGAGTCATAGTTACAAGTAAAAGAATTTTATTCCTATTATGTATAAGGAGAATACTATTTTTTTATATTGGAATAATAATAGTAAATCTATAATATAGAAAAGAGGTATTTATAGTATGCATGAAAATAAAAAGAATCTATTAGATGGAAGCTTAGCTCAATATAATGATGCAGCAGTACCAAAAATACCAGTATTTGCTGGTAATGATATAACTTCAGAAGTTTATTATTTTAAACCTAATCAAGTTCTTAATGCCCATAGACATCCTAATGGTGAACAAATATTTGTGTTCTTAAAAGGAGAAGGGAAAATGAAACTTGGAGAACATGAGTGTGATGTAAAACAAGGTGATACTGTTTTTGTACCAACAGGAGAATGGCATGAAATTACTAATGGAAGCAATGAGGAAATGGTTGCTGTTCAAATTACAAAAATCAATGCTGGAGCAGAATACAGAGGATAGATATATAGGTATCTTTACGATACTTTAATTTCTATTTTTTAATATAAACTTTAATCTCAATTATAAAAAGAGTCTTTTAAAAGACTCTTTTTATAATTTTTGTAAGCTTTTAGTTAAAACTGATGCATATTTATTTTATATTTTTTATTGCATTATTTGCAAATTCAGTATTTACTATGTCTTTGTAAGGGGCTTCTTTGTCTAATTCCTTAGCTTCTTTCATAACATCCATTAGTTTATTTAAACCTTCCTCTTTTAATACAGGGTTTTGAGACCATGCATCTATTGACTTATATCTATCTACAACTGTTACTAAATCTTCTAGAGATATATCTTCAAAGAAAGGTTGCATAGCTTCGGCGATTTCTTTACTAGGAGCTTTTTGAACCCATAATTGACCTCTGTAAACAGCATTTGTAAATCTTTGAATTAAATCTTTATTATTTTTCATGTAAGATCTAGTAGTAGAGTAAGCTGTAAATGGTATTTCTCCAGAATCTTTTCCTATAGATGTTACTATATATCCGCTGCCTTCTTTTTCCATGGCAGTTGCTGTAGGTTCAAATGCTGTTGTAAAGTCACCTTCACCACCTGCAAAAGCCCCAGCCATTACTCCAAATTGGTAGTCAGTCTGTTTATAACATTGAAATATACAATTAATCTTTTGATATAATGGGGTATAGTATTAAAGAAAAATCATCGCATTTTTGATTAGGCTCTTTTTTATATACAACATGGTCAATTATAGTTTTAAGTAATATATTTTTCAGATAAGGCTCTTTCTCTTCTGTGTATTCTCTTAAAACTTTTTCAAGTTGAGGAATAATTTGCATTCTAACAGTGCTTTTTTCCTTTGCTATTTTAATATCTATATTTACTTTATTTATAGAATTTTTAACATCTTCTATACGTGATGTAAGTATATTTGAACGTTCTATAAATACATCTGAACTATATATTCCTTGTTCTAAAAAATCATGTAATCCTCCCTTTTGTTTCTCTAGGTTCTCAAGTTCTTTTTTTAAGGATGTTAGAGTACATTTTAAATTATCTTCAAATTTATCTTTAAAAACAAGTTCTTCTTTCAAAGATAGCTTATAATCTGTTAGCCATTTACTTAAAACCTCTAAAACTTTATTTTCTAATATGTATAATTTAGTAGATTTGTTTTTACAATTAGTGCAGACTATATATTTTTCATATCCTTTTGATGTTGTATTAGATTTTGCAACTAAAGTATGACCACAATATCCACATTTTATAATTCCAGCTAAAGGATTGGTTATTTTATTGTTTGGAGTAGGTGAGTTACTGCGTTTTTTTCTTATATCTTGCGCTTTATTCCATATTTCTTCGCTTATTATTGGTTCATGTTTTCCTTTTACTTCCATTTGTTCCTCGATGCCTCTAGTCCTACTAGAATTTCTTTTTCTCTCAACTTTATTCCATACTATGTAGCCACAATATACTTTATTTTTTATAATATCTCTTACACCTTTTTCATACCAAGTTCTACCTGTTGTGGTTTTATAACCAAGTTCATTTAGATACTTGGATATTTTACAGGCTCCAATTCCTTTTAAATACATATCGAATATCATTTTAATAACATTTGCTTTATCTTTATTTACTACAAGAATTCTTTCTTTATTGTTTAAGTATTTAATATCATATCCATAGGGAGGAGACTGAGCAATAAACTTACCTTCTTCAATACTTTTAATTTTACCTCTTTGCATACGCCTAGATATTAGTTTTAATTCTTTACGAGCCATAAAAGCTTCAAATTCAGAATATTCTTCATCAAATTCGTCATTCAAATCATAAGTTTTCCTAGGAGTAATAATTTTTGTTTGAGACTTTTTAAAAGTATCTAATATTAATCCTTGGTCTTGCATATTTCCACGTCCTAAACGGTCAATATCCATTACTAAAACAGCATCATAATTATTACTTTTAACTTCATCTAGTAGCTCTAACATCTTAGGCCTATATTCTATACTTTCTCCAGAAATAAGTTCCTCTTTAACATCAATTACATTTAAGTTTTGTTCTTTTGCTAGTTTTAGTAGTGTTGTTTTATGTCTACCTAAGGTTTCAAACTCACCTCTGTGTTCTGCTTCTTCATCAGCTCTGCTTTTTCGCAGATAAATAGAAACATTCATTAAATCACACTCCTTGAATATATTATATTCAGCAGTAAACTGATTATATTTAAAACATAAAAAATAAACATGTAAAAAATAGATTTTATTTTTTAACATGTTTATTTTCACATATATATTCAAGTCTTTGTTATTATAAATAGAACTTCACTTTTGCATAAATTCTATCTTTCTATTTCTATATATCTATATAAATTAAATTTATAGGCTATTTTTTTATAACAGGTATCCATACTTCAAACTTAGAATTTTGTGGGTCTGGATTTAAGTAAAGTTCAATATCAGGACCATTGTCATACTCATATCCGGAAGTAGGTAACCATTCTGTTACAATACGTTTTTCTAGTTCTTGTATAGCTTGTGGGCATTGTCCTTCTCCAGAAAATATTGCCCAAGTAAAAGGTGAAATAGTATATTCATCTAATTTATCATCTATGGATTCTGTGCTTGCAACAGAGATAAAGTATTTCCACTCTTCTGAATCATTACACACACTTACACCTAATACACCTTTTGGTTGGCTATTCATCATAGGTAACAGTTTTTGAATAGTTCCATCTAATGCAGATTGTTGCCACATTTTTGGAACAATCTCAAAGTTTTTTTCTAACTCAGTGTGAAGGCGTTGAGATACACCAACAATACGAAATTCTTCTTTCTTTTCAATTCTATAATTCATTTCTTCAGCTCCTTTTATAGTAACTTTAAAGCTAATTGGAGGAAAGGCCTTTAAATTTATTGTTTCTCCTTTTTGTATAATTGATGGTGCAATACCATGAATACTTTTAAAGGCACGATTGAATGCTGTTGGAGAAGTGTATCCATATTTCAAAGCTACATCAATTATTTTTTTATTATCATTTTGTAATTCTACAGCAGCCAAAGACATACGTCTACGTCGAATATACTCAGAAAGAGGTACATCTGCCATATAAGCAAACATCCTTTGAAAATGATATGTAGAACAACAAGCTATTTTTGACAGTTGTTCATATTCAATTTCTTTTGTTATGTTTTCTTCAATATAGTTAATTGCTTTGTTTAGTTTTTCAATCCATTCCATAAAATCAGCTCCTTGTACTTTTTATAATACCTATTTTAAAATAATTCTTCCTCTCTTTTTATGCACAAATTAACTAGCATAATAAAGTATAGATTTAGTATTGAAAATCAACTTAAATATTAAATCTTAAGTATTAAAGTTATTAATTATATAATTTTTTTATATTTAGTATATCATAGTTTAGCACTTAATTTTATTAGAGTATAATGGTTTTAATTTACTACATAAAGTATCTAATTAAGTGCTTAACTGTATGGAGTATTTTGGATATATATTGCTGTTTTTCATAAATTACACTACTTAAATACTTATAAATATTAATTAAGAATAGGACAATTTTTAATATACATAAAATATAAGAGAGGAGGGGATTTGCATGCCAAAGATAGAAAAAGATTTGGATGGTACAACTACTATAACATACTTTGATGATGATGTAGATGTTCCAACAGACGATAATGGTTATAAAATATCCATGACAGTACTACATGGAAATACTGTATGCCATGTAGTATCTCCTGAAACAACACTAGGAAGAAAGTTTACAATAGGAGAAAAACAGGATAAAGATGATAGAATATATAAAGCAATAGAAAAAATAATGATAGATAGACAATTAAAAGTACAAAACTCAAATAAGGAAGTTGCTAGTAATTAGCACTTCTTTATGATATAAAATAGGACAAATATATTTAAAAACTTAACATTAAAACTTCACTAGTTAATTTATAATAAATCTTTAACTAATAATATACTCATTAAAACTTAGATTACATATGATAATTTCTTATAAAATATTGTTAAGATTTGAAATATCAGTATTATTTTAAAATTTAATTTATTGTATAAAAGAAAACTGGTATACTCTTACTAAAGTAAGTTATATAATTTTTAAAATTTATTACTATAAAAGATTATAAAATAGAAAATAACTATCATAAATATTTTATGTTTAAGGAGGAGAAGATGGAAATTAGAAACGCTGTAATAGATGATGTAGAAAATATAAGTAAGATTTATGCTCAAAGTTGGAAAACAGCATATAAGGGAATTATACCACAGAGTTATTTAGACGATTTAAAGGACGATTTTTGGGTTGAAACTTTTAAAGATTTAATTGGAAACAATAAAATAACAGCTAAAATGATTTTTGATAATAATAAACCAATTGGTTGTATTGCTTATGGCAACTCAAGGGATGATACTTTAAAAGATTGGGGCGAGATAGTTTCATTGTATTTACTTCCTCAGTATTTTGGAAAAGGTGTTGGAAATGAAATATTTCAAAGTGCTCTAGATGATATGAGATTGTCAGGATTTAGTAATATTTATCTTTGGGTATTAGAAGAAAACCAGAGAGCGAGAAAATTTTATGAGAAACATGGATTTTATTGTAATAATGATGTATATACTATTGAGATTATGGATAAAAAAATTACTGATGTACGATACATTTATACTTTCAAATAAAATATAAACTTTATATAAACACTACCTTAGATTATCCAAATCAAATATAGTTATTAAAAATAAAAGCTACCTCTAAATATATAAAATATTTGGAGAGAGCTTTTATTTTTATTTTCAGATAGTATATAAGTTTCAAATTATTATTGATAAATATTAAAGAATATATTTTATAAAATAATTTTTTAATACTGACTTTTTGAAACTGTAAATCGTTATATAAGATAGTAGAAGTAATTTACACTAGATAAATCAATTTTATAAGGATAAAATTACTTAAAGTTTTCAAATTACAAATACTAAGGAGGTAGATTATGAAATTTGATATAATGAAGTTATTTGTGTGTGGATTACCAATATGGGTAATAGTTAGGGTAATTGTACTTATAAATAAGTATAAGAATAAAGAGAAGTATATTTTTTTAAAAGAAATAATGGTCAACATATTTATACTTTATTTATTTATATTAATAAGTTTAGTCATTTTGCCAATAGATACAGATGAAAATTATTTCTCAGGATTTACGATTTATGAAAAAATGAATATAAATCTATTGCCATTTAGAGATTTCATAGAAAATAAGTATACAAATATAAATCTTATAAAAAATAATTTAATTGGCAACACTTTGTTGTTATTACCATTTACATTATATCTATGTTTAATAAAATCAAGTTTAAGAAATTTTAAAAAAACAATTATAGTTAGCTTTTTAATATCATTATCAATAGAAACTATTCAATTAATTATGAACTGCATGTCTATAGTTCCACAGTTAAGAGCTGTAGATATAGATGATTTGATAATGAATACTTTAGGTGGTTGTATTGCATACATTATATTCAAATTATCTTATAGAGGAAAGCTTAAACTTTTTATAGACAAGATATACATAAATAAGGAATTAAATAGTGACTCACAAGAAGCTCTTGAAGAGGATATTAAAATTTATAAACAGGATATTTTAAGAGAGGATAATTAAATTATAATCAATATTTAGTTTTATATATTATACTTAAATTTAAAATAGTTATCAATAAGAGTTTAGCGTTAAACAAAACAGCAAAACAAGGAATAAATAGGGCATTATCTAAAGGTATAAAGTCATTTGAAGATTATCTTTGTTTTAATCGTTATATAGAGTTATGGAGGTGATAATAGTGAATGATTCTAGGATTATAGCACAAATAAAAACAGGTAAAAAAGAATTGTTTGATACTTTAATAGAGAAATATTATAATAGCGTCTATTGTTATTGTTATCGCCATGTAGATAATCAAATGACTGCACAGGACTTAACTCAAGATGTATTTGTAACAGTTATAAAAAATATAAGTAATTATAAACACTATGGTAAATTTGAAAATTATTTATATGTTATTGCTAGAAATAGGTGTAAGGATTTTTGGAAGAAAAAACAACCCCTATATTTAGAGTCACTAGACAAAGAAGAATCTAAACAAGAATTAGTAGATGTAGAAAACAAAATATTTGTAAAAGAAGCCTTGACTAAATTGCCAGAAACAGAATTTGAAGTAGTAATTTTGCGGTATTATCATGATTTGAAATTTAAGGATATTGCTAAAATTATGGATTCCAGTGTATCTGTTACAAAGTATAGGATGAGTATGGCCTTAAAAAAATTAGAGGTATATATGGAAGGAGGCAAAGTATGAATAAGAAAAAAATCAAAAAAAGTTTAATGGAGTATACAGTTCCTAAATATGAAGTTTCAGCTTTTGAAAAGACTATTAAAACAATACATAAAATGACGTTTAGTAACGCTGATAAAAGGATGAATAGTATAGATTTTTTTATCTCTCAAATTGGTTTTATACGAAAAAGAACCTGGATTATACAATTTCTAGTGTTATGTACAATATGTGCATTACTATTCAATACATCAAGAGATAATAACTCATTTTATGAAATATTATCCTTGGTTTCTGTAGCAGTTCCACTTTTTATATTGACTAATATAGAGGAGATAGCAAAAGTATATAACAATAGTGTATTGGAAATAGAATTTTCAACAAAAAATACATTACATAAAATTATTGCTACTAGAATGATTGTTTTTGGAGTAAGTGATTTATTATTTATGTGCGTTATTTTATTACTAGCAAAACAAATAATTGATATCAATACCTTGTATATAATAATTTATATATTAGTACCTTTTAACTTAATGTGTATTGGATGCTTAGAAATTATAAATAGAAATAGAGGTAAGTATACAAATTACTATTGTATGATTTATGGTACATCTCTTGTCTTGTTAATATTTATGCTTGGTACTTTTAAAAACAGTATATATCAATTTGAATCAATAGAGCAATGGTTAATTATTTTTTTAGTGACATCAGTAATATTAATACATGAAATAAAAAAAACATGGAAACATCTTTGTTCATTTGAAAACATTATTATCTAAATAATAAATAACAATATATAGTATTAGGAGGAATTGTATGGAACTAAGTTTAGAATGTCTAACAAAACAATATGATAACAAAATTATAGTAGATAGGATAGAATTCAAGCTAAATGAAGGTATATATGGATTCTTAGGAGAAAATGGAGCAGGAAAAACAACTCTTATAAGAATGATTTGCGGAGTATTAAGCCCAACCTCTGGAGAAGTGAAGATAGATGGTAAAAATAATTTGGATATGGGAGAAGATTTTAGAGATATGATTGGATATCTTCCTCAAGAATTTGGATATTATCCAGACTTTACTGCAAAAGAGTTTATGTTATATATAGCTTCATTGAAAGGGTTAACTCCTAGTTACGCAAAAGAAAAATCGCAAGAATTATTAGAGTTGGTTGGATTGTCAGGTGTCGTTAATAAAAAAATAAGAACATTTTCTGGTGGTATGAAACAAAGACTTGGGTTTGCTCAGACATTGCTTAATGACCCTAAAATTTTAATATTAGATGAGCCAACAGCTGGTTTAGACCCAAAAGAAAGAGTCCGTTTTCGTAATTTGATTTCAGAATTCTCCAAGGAAAAAATTGTAATTTTATCTACTCATATTGTATCTGATGTAGAACATATTGCAGATAAAATTTTAATACTGAAAAAAGGGAATCTCATTTTGGATGGTTCAGTGGAAGCAGTAACATCAAAAATAGAAGATAAAGTATGGAAATGTGTGGTTAATGAAAATGAAGTAGATTATATGGCTAGTAAATATTGTTTGGTAAATATTCATCACTCTGGAGGTGTTGCCACTCTTAGAATTATAAGTGATATAAAACCACATGATAATGCATGTAATCTAAGACCAACATTAGAAGATTTATATTTATATTGTTTTAATGAAGTACAATAAATATGTGTGAGGGGATAAATATGTCTACATTAATTAAGTTTGAATTAAAAAAGATAATAAAAAGAAAGTCTACAATAGCAGTTGTTTTAGGAAGCTTGATTTTAAGTATATTTCTTTTTGCCTTAATGCCACTCAAAGAAAAATCCTATGATGAGAATGGTAAAGAGTATAGAGGGCTACAAGCTATTGAACTTTCAAAACAACAATCTAAATTAAACGAGGGATACATAACAGATAAAAAAATAGAAAACTCAATCAGAGAATATCAAAAAAATTTTAATAATCCAAATAATATTGTAAAAGATGAAAATGGATTTTCAAGTTTTAAGCAAGGTGTTTATTGGAGATTCTTTTATCCAAACAAAACATTTTATAACTTTATAACAGAATCATATAATGCACCAAATGATTTTAATTCTATGATACTTCAATCAATATCATTAAAAAATAGAACTAATTTTTATAAGTTTAGAAATGAAAAAGTAAATACAATATTAAACAGTGAATATTCAGATGGAAATTATGCACAAAAAGAAAAAGAGTTTTGGTTATCTAAGAATAAGAAAATAAATGAACCCTATTTAAATGGATATTATGAAGGCTGGAATTATTTTTTACTGGGTAGAGACTTACTAATTTTCACTATATTGGCTATCTGTATAAGTATAGCTTCTGTATTTTCAGGAGAATATCAATCAGGTACTGATTCAGTGATATTGTCTTCTAAATATGGAAAAACAAAAGTTATAACAGCTAAAATAATAAGTTCCTTTTTATTTGGGACAATTGTTTTTATAATAAATACAATTATATCTATTGGAATTCTTATATTGTCTTTTGGAGTAGATGGATGGAATTTACCATTACAACTTACAGTAAGCTCAACACCATACCCAGTTACATTTTTACAAGCAACTTTATTGAGTATTTTAGTTATCTATATGATATTAATAGCATTAATTGGATTTACACTTTTATTATCTACTTGCATGAAATCGCCTTTTCCCGTTTTAATTACAGATATGGTGTTACTATTTATACCACTGTTCTTAAAATATAGTGAGACAAATTGGCTATATAATCAGATTCTTCGAATTTTACCATCAAATGCTATTTCATTCTCATTTTCTGAGTATGTAAACTACAGATTTGGAAACTTAATAATAGATTTACCTACAATGATTATTTTTACAGGTTTAATATTATCAATTATTTTTTTACCTTTTGTTAAGAATAACTTTAGAAAACATCAAGTTAATTAATATATAATATAGAAATATATGAAAAAAATAATAATACAAAAAAGACATGAATGAAGAGTAATTCATCTATGTCTTTTTATATTATCTTGACATTAAATTTAGTAATAATTATATTATATGTATTTTAGATGCTATAAATCACAGTTATAAACAGACTGATTTTTGTACATCAGTTCTTACGTTGACATTGCCTGCTTTTAAATTTTCTCCAATAGTAAGTCCTTTGTCTTTTAGAACATATTCAAAAGTCATTAGTGGAACGCCACCTTTTCTACCACCTAATATTTCTTTTCCTTTTAAATCATCATATGAGAAATTAGGCATCTTTTCTCTGGCAACTAAAAAACTACCATCTCTTTTAGTTAATTGTGCAAAGTTTACAGCATAATCGTTTTTGTTTTGATTATATACATATATGGAAGCTTCAGGACCCATTAAGCCTACATTTGCTTCACCTGAAATTAAAGCTGCCATAGTTTTATCCGCACCTTGAGTATTTATAAGGTCAATCTTTATTCCTTCATCCTCGAAGAATCCTTTTGTAATAGCAGCATATTGTGGGGCATAAAAAACAGAATGAGTAACTTCTGCAATAGTTACTTTATCTAAGTCTTTAGATGAAGCAGACTTATCATTTTCATCATTAGAGTTAAAATCACATCCAGTTAAGCATATTGTGCTCATAACAATAGAACTTGCAATTGCGATTATTTTTTTAAACATAATAAATACCTCCCATAAGACATCCGAATAATATATAATATTAAATATTTGTTGTAGTTGTTACAAAAATATATACCTATAGAATTTATTTCTACAATAATTTAAAAATAATTTTTATATTTGAATTTTTCAAGTAATCGATTATATTAAATAGATTGTATTGATTATTTGTAAATTAAGATATAAAATTAAAACAGTAATGTTTTATATAAATTATATAGGCACAAAATTTATTAATAATAGATATTAAATTAATTCATATAAATAATAATTTAATTTTATAAATTTAAAAAATGTTATTGTGTAAAGTAGTGAAGATTTGCATTTTATATTTTGGCAAATATAGTTAAACAAGTACAGTTAAAATGGAGGAAATTAAATGAAACAAAATAAATATGATAATGATGAATTTTTTTGTAAATACAGTGATATGGAACGCTCTAAAAAAGGTCTTGAAGGTGCTGGAGAATGGCATACTCTAAAAAAAATGTTACCTGATTTTGAGGGGAAACGAGTATTAGATTTAGGGTGCGGTTTTGGATGGCACTGTCAATATGCAGTTGAAAATGGTGCAGAGTCTGCTATTGGAATTGATATTTCAGAAAAGATGCTAAAAGAAGCAAGAAATAAAACCAAATTTGATAATATAAAATACATATGTATGCCTATTGAAGATATAGACTTCCCAAAAGATTGCTTTGATGTAGTAATTAGTTCTTTGGCTTTTCATTATATTCAATCATTTGAAGATATATGTAAAAATATAAGCAATTGTCTTTCAAGCGGAGGAGATTTTGTATTTTCAGTTGAACATCCTATATTCACTGCATATGGAGCTCAAGAATGGTACTGTGATAAAGATGGAAACAATTTACACTGGCCAGTAGATAACTATTTTATAGAGGGACTTCGAAAATCAAATTTTTTAGGGGAAGAAGTTATAAAATATCATAAAACATTAACTACTTATCTAAATACTTTAGTTAAAACTGGATTTGAGATATTAGAAATAATCGAACCTCAACCAGAAGGGAAATTATTAAATACGATTCCTGAAATGAAAGATGAATTACGTAGACCTATGATGTTACTTGTTTCTGCAAGGAAAAAGTAATAAAAAATAGTGGAATTTTGGTTGCAAGTGATTATGGGATTCTATTGGGTGACACAAGCTATATATTCAAAGAGGGTGAAAGCACTTGTTGCTTTCACCCTCTTTATTACACTATAAACATGTACATTTGACACTGTAAATATAGGTAAGGCATTTATCAAACCTGTATTTACAGGAATATGGTTACTTTCTATAACAATGCAAAATGAGAACTTTCGAAAATTGATTTCATTATGGAGAACTATTTTCAAATGTAAAGATGCTTGTTAAAGCAGTTTTACCAAGACCTCAACTTGTGTATTTCCATCAAAAGAAATATAATATAGCAATGGAGGTGTTACGCGTGAGCTATATAACAACAAAAGAACCCTTGAAAAATTGGGAAATTGCATACATAATAGTGATATGAAATTACTCTGCTGAGCGGATTAAGTAAACAAAAAAATGAAGAATATGTGATTTGTTTCAGCTGATGGACGATATAGAAATAGTAAAGTAAAGGATGGTGAAAACAAATGAAACGAATATTTTTGGTTGAGGACGATAAAGCAATCGCTAAAAATCTTATGCTTTTGCTGCACTCAGAAGGATTTGAAGTCACTCACGCTCCTACACGAGGTGAAGCTATTGCCATACTTTCCAGTAATAAATTTGACTTGGCGTTAATTGATATTTCCTTACCTGACGGAAATGGTTTTACAGTTTGCACAGAAATCAAAGAAATGCAAGATGTTCCTGTTATCTTTCTGACAGCTTCAGGCGATGAGGCGAGTGTTGTTACTGGGCTGAATATAGGCGCAGATGACTATATAACAAAACCTTTTCGTCCACGTGAATTGATTGCGCGAATTGGAACTGCCCTACGAAAAAACGGACGTTCAGAAGCGGCTTTTGAAATCTGTGGGCTTCATGTCGATATGGCAAGTGGCGTTGTGAAAAAAAACAGCAATGAGGTTTTTCTTTCAGCTTTAGAGTACCGCTTGTTGTTGGTGTTTATTAATAACCCCAAAAGTATTATCACGAGGAGCAGGCTCCTTGATGAATTATGGGACGCGGCGGGTGAGTTTGTCAATGATAATACATTAACTGTGTACATAAAGCGCTTGAGGGAGAAGATAGAGAGCGACCCAGCAAGCCCACAAATAATTCTGACTGTTCGTGGGACAGGGTATAGATTGGGGGACGATTATGCTTCGAAATAGAGAGTTTAAGCAGTTTGCTATTTTGTTCTCTTTAATGGCTGTCACCACTGTAACGCTTGGATTTACAATAAATATGGTGGCGGGAATCCTTTCTATTATTTCTGTTACTGCCTTTGGTTTAGCGTTTTTCTCTTTTACCAAAGCTCGATATAAAAATATTGCACAGATTTCTAATCAAATTGATCTTGTGCTTCATAATGCTGACCATCTGTATATTGGTGAATCGGACGAGGGCGAACTTTCCATTCTGCACAGCGAGATAACAAAAATGACACTATGTATTCGGGAACAAAACGATGCGCTGAAAAAAGAAAAAGAACATCTTGCTGATTCGTTGGCTGACATAGCCCACCAACTCCGCACACCTCTTACATCCGCGAATATTATTCTGTCATTGCTATCAAATAGCTCTGATGAAAATCAACGAAAGGCATTGGTGAGGGAAACAGAGGAATTATTTGTAAAGATGGATTGGTTGATTACTTCCCTATTGAAGTTATCTCGCTTAGACGCAGGTATTGTAGTTTTCCAAAGCGAGCAGATAGATGTGAACAACTTGATATACAACTCACTTCGACCATTTCTAATTCCAATTGAACTGCATAACATTGCTTTACAAATAGATGTGCCTAAAGGAATGATTATTCAGGGTGATTCGGGTTGGCTTTCAGAAGCAATTCAGAATATCCTCAAAAATTGTATGGAAAGTGCAGGCGATAATGGGAAGATTGAGATTGTTTGTGAGGATAATCCGCTATTTACTGAGATTACTATCCATGACAGTGGCACAGGATTTGAAAAAGAAGATTTACCTTATTTGTTTGATAGATTTTATCGTGGTAAAAACGCAGAAGCCACAGGATATGGGATTGGATTGGCACTCTGTAAAATAATTATAACACGACAGGGAGGGACGATTACTGCAAAAAATCACCAAAAAGGTGGCGCGATATTTGTAATTCGTTTCCCAAAGTGACTAATCTCTCACCTGAAAGTCACACAGATGTAAGTTGAAAGTTATATTATATGGTTAAACCATAAGAAAGGAGACTTACATAATGGAGTTCTTAAAAATTGAAAATCTATGCAAGGTCTACGGCAAGGGCGAGAACAAAGTTACCGCACTTGACAATGTTTCGCTTACAATAGAAAAGGGGGAGTTTACTGCAATCATTGGTTCATCTGGCTCAGGAAAATCCACATTACTTCATATCATCGGTGGAGTGGACGTACCAACAAGCGGAAAGGTGTATTTGGACGGTCAGGATGTATATGCCCAAAGCAATGAAAAGCTGGCCATTTTCCGTAGGCGACAAGTCGGACTGATTTACCAATTTCATAACCTTATTCCAACTCTGAATGTTGTGGAAAACATCACTTTACCTATACTGATGGACAAGCGAAAGGTCAATGAGGAACGCTTAAATGACTTGATGGACCTACTTGGGCTAAAAGACCGCAAAACGCATTTACCAAATCAGCTTTCTGGCGGTCAGCAACAGCGTGTTTCCATAGGACGTGCTTTAATGAATGCCCCAGCGGTAATGCTTGCTGATGAACCCACAGGTAGTTTAGACAGCCGAAATGGACATGAAATTATCAATCTATTGAAATTAAGCAATAAAAAATATCGTCAAACCCTTATCATTGTAACGCATGACGAAAATATAGCCCTGCAAGCAGACCGCATTATCTGCATATCAGATGGCAAAGTGACGCGAGATGAAAGGAGGTAGGTATATCCATGAACATTTTCAACAAAGTTGCACTGCAAAACATGAAAAAGAGACGCACACGAACGATTGTAACAGTTATCGGAGTTGTTCTGTCTGCTGCTATGATTACAGCAGTCGCTACACTTGCCATTTCCCTGCAAAACTATATGGTAAATGGTTCGATTGAGAAATATGGTGGTTGGCATGTTGAGTTTTTGGATGTTAATTCCTCTTTCGTACAGAAACAGATAGGAAATGATAAAGTTGCAAATACCGCAACATTTGAAAATATTGGCTATGCAAAGCTTGATGGCAACAAAAACCCAAACAAACCGTATCTTTTTATAGCTGGATTCAGCGAAAAAGCCTTTGATACTTTGCCTATAACTTTGATTTCTGGCAGATTACCTGAAAACAGTGGAGAGATTCTTGTTTCGGGTAAAGTTGCAACAGATGGCGGTGTCAAATTCGCAGTGGGCGACACTATTTCTTTGCCTGTGGGAAACCGTATGAATGGAAATGAGAAGCTTAGTCAGAGTGACCAATATACTGCTGGAGATGAAACTCTTGTTCCACAAGGCGAGAGAAGCTACACAGTTGTTGGTACCTGCCAAAGGCCTGTCTTTGAGGAATCTTCCGCACCAGGATACACATTGATAACCAAAGCGGATGCACAAATCAAGGCTGACAGCCTTAGCCTGTTTGTCACGTTGAAAAATCCACGTCAGGTTCATTCATATACAAACAGTACTGGAGACCATGCTTACGTTTTAAATGATAATGTGTTGCGTTTCATGGGTATTTCCGACAATAACTTGTTCAATATGCTTTTGTACTCAGTTGGTGGTATTGTGGTCGCCATAATCATGCTCGGCTCGATTTTTCTGATATATAATTCGTTTAACATGTCGTTGAACGAACGCACACAGCAGTTTGGAATCCTTTCATCTGTTGGAGCTACAGCAAAGCAGCTACGTAATTCAGTTTTATTTGAAGGTCTTTGCATTGGTGCTGTTGGCATACCAATTGGTGTTGCGGTTGGTATAGTTAGTATTGGACTTGTTATTTCTGTTATCTCCAAAAATTTCGCAAATGTTCTCTACACCAATGTACCTTTGACCTTGACGTTGTCCATCCCAGCAATCGTTGTTGCGGCAGTGGTCAGCATGGTTACCATCTTGATATCGGCTTATATTCCAGCTAGAAAGGCTGCCAGCAAACCAGTGATGGAGTGTATTCGCCAGACGAACGAGGTGAAAATTGAATCCAAAGCAGTAAGGATATCAAAGCTTGCACAGCGTATTTACGGTCTGGAGGGAACTCTGGCGCTGAAGAATTTTAAAAGAAACAAGAAACGCTATCGTAGTATTGTGCTATCGCTTGTTTTAAGTATAGTGCTGTTCATATCGACCAGTGCTTTGGTAGCTGATTTGAAACAAGTTTCAAATCAGGCATCAGAGGTTACTGACCAGGACATCATTTTTTCCACACAGGACATGAATGACAGTAAAATGCTACAGCTATACAATAAGCTGAAGACTACCAATGGTGTGTATGAAGGCTTGTATCAAGAACTTATGACCTATTCATGTGTTGTTAAAGTAAGTGAACTTACAGATGATTACTTGAACTATGAGGGTTCACATTCGCCATCTGAAACGGTTGATATGCCAGTAGATATGCAGTTTCTTGATGACAGTACGTATCTGAACATTATCAAAAGTCTGGGGTTGCCAACAGAAGAGTACACTGGGCAAAATGCAAAAATGATTGCCGTTTCCATGATGGTGGAGGATGACCATACTATTGATATCTTCACAAATTCTTCCATAAATCTTAAACTTACTTCTGAAGCTGATAGCAAGTCGAACACAGTCGATAGGCAAAATGTAAACATTTCATTTGTAAAAGTCGTGCCACCTGATTCTCCACCAGGTGTCAGAAACTCAAAGATGAGGAAAGCCTGCTTCAGGGTGTTGGCACCTTATTCGGTCAAAGATTCGTTTGAGACTCCAAGTATTTCTAAAGGAATTAAAAGCTTGAGTTTTAAATCAAAGAATCCCAATCAGTCAGTTGCAGAAATGGAGAAAATCATCGAAATCGAAGGGATTACGGCTGAGTATAACCTGTACAATATGTATGGAATGATGGACGAAAACCGTAATTACATCTTTATTGCCAACGTGTTCGCATATACTTTTATAATTATGATCTCGCTGATTGCAGTAGCCAATGTATTCAACACAATTTCCACAAATATCAAGCTACGCCGTCGTGAACTTGCCATGCTTCGCTCTGTGGGAATGTCTGAACGCGATTTTCAGAAGATGATGAATTTTGAGTGTGCCTTTTATGGCATGAGGTCGCTGTTCTTTGGACTTCCTATAGCTGTAATTTCTTCCTGGCTAATTCATAAAGGAATGGTCAAAGATGATATAGATTTTGTACTTCCATGGACCAGTATCGGAATCAGCGTGTTTGTCGTTCTCTTTATAGTGTTCATTACAATGTTGTATGCCATTAGTAAAATAAAAAGAGAAAATATTATTGATGCGCTTAGGGATGATATGACTTAATAGAAAATAAAAGAGATACATGCGTGATTGAGTTCAAATGATTCACAATTGTCCCAAAAGGCGATTTAAACATTGAAAATACAGAGTTCATCTATGGAAGTAGTGTGAATTATACTAGGGGTTCTTATGAACCCCCCTTTCTATTTTTTGTATAAAAAAGTGGATGACTCAAATTTTTATTTTGAGGTACCCACTTTATCTATCATTTATTATATGTAAAATAATAAACCTATACTTCTACATAGTATATTTCATTTCCATTTTTTTCTATAATCCTTTTTAAATCTTCAAACTTTAAAAATACAGTGGCAGTATTGTCATTTGGATGTATACCTATTTTATCCATTTTCAATAAATCTTTATCAAATACAATTTTTACAATAGCATCAGTATCATTTAGTATACCAAAAGGTGTTACAGCTCCCTTAGTAAGTTTTAGATATTTTTCAAGTCTTTCTTCAGAAGCGAAACTAAGAGGTTTACTATCAATTTTTTGGCGTATATCCTTTAAATCTGCTTTTTTATCTTTACCTAAGACAACTAAAAAGTGCTCTTTACCCTTAGAATCACGAAGGAATAAATTTTTTACAACAAACTCCATTTGTAGTGTTTTTAATTGTTCCATTTCATCAATTGTATAGACTGCAGGATGATTTACAATTTCATAAGATATATTTAGTTCATCCAATTTTTTATATACTTCTTGTTGAGCGTTCATAATTTCCTCCTGTTGGTAATTTATTTGATATATAAAAATAATATTATCATAGAACACTTTAAAATAAAACATGCATTATTATTCTGTACAAACAAAAGTCTACTATATTTTCTCCATATCTAATCATAAAATCTTTCAACAGCCTTGCCTAATTTCATTTCAATTCTTACTATTATAATAATTCAGAATATATATATTTTCAAGTAAAAAATGATATATATATAATATAAGCTTAAAAAACTAAAAATTTTCCAAAAATAATTTGAAAATAGAGCCTTAGTTACCATTTATAAATCATATAAAAAGAGGTTATGTAAGGTCAGATATGAAAAAACTATATTATACTATCTTTTCTTTTTCGAATAAACTATACTTTAAATATAGATATTTAATTTTAATAATTTTAGCAATAAATTATCTTAGAAAGGAATGTGCTTTATATGTCTACAGACAAAGTTGTTGGAATCATAGATGAAGAATTAGCTGAACTCGCTGGAATTAAATATACTGGTAAAATTTATGCTTCTTCTGGTGTTATAAAACATATAAAGAAAAAACATAGAGGTCAATTGAGTAAAGACATTTTTAATGATATACTAGAAACTATAAAAACAGTGCTAAAATCTCCTGAGTATATAGGAAGTCATCCTAAAAAACCTGGTAAAAGTGTAGAATTTGTAAAAAAACTTGATGATTATATATTAGTTGCTACAGAACTAGATACAAAAAAGGGATATCTATATGTCTCTTCATTATACGCCATAAAAGAAGCAAAATTAGAAAGTAGAATTAGTAGTGGAAGAGTATTACAATATGATGGTTAACATAATATTATTAATTTTTCCTAAAGCATTGAAAAATATTATCAAATAAGTTATAATATAAATATATATGTAAATATTTATTTATTAGATTTGAGGTTGGAAAAGGCACCCAATACGCTGCTTATAGGGTAGTTAATAGAGATGCAGGATACGCCGCCCTGCCAAATCTAATTAAATTTAAAAGAGAGGATTAATTCCTCTCTTATTGTTTTTTTAATTAATTTATTTAAAAGGGTTAAAAATATGGAGATATTTAGCACAAAAGAAATAAGATGTTTAAACGCTAATGAAGAATTGTATTTAGAAACTGCATCAAAATTTTTGATATACAGTGAAAGAGTAGGAGACTTATATTAAAGAGTTTTCAGATACTTATATTATAGAATTTTTGGAATGTAGTTTAGAATTCTTATTATATATATAAATACTAGAAAGAACTTTTTATTAGTTTTTAAAAATTTAGTTAGAAACTATATCATTATGGAAAAAAATGTATTATAATATTTAGAAATATTATAATAAGGAGCGATTGGATATGAGCTTATCAAAAAAAATAGAAGATAAAAGAAAAGCTAAACAAAGAGCTGAAAAAGCCAAACAAGCTAAAATTGCAACGGCTGGTGTCGTATTAGGAGCTGTTACTGGTGCAGTTGGAGGAGTATTACTAGCACCTAAATCAGGAAAAGAAACAAGAGAAGATATAAAAGATGCATCTCAACAAATTGCGGATAAAATAAACATGAAAACAGTGGATGTAAAAGGTAAGATGTCTGAGAAATTAGAAGACAGAAAAGGAAATTTCATTGAATCAAAGCAAAAGATAAGAAATTATATAGATAATAAAAAACGTGTTGAAGATTCTAGCGAGGAAGATAAAGTAATAGACATTGTTGAACCAGTAAGTGTCACTGAGGAATAACAATGAATAACACAATAACAATTAATATTAGTATAATATATGTATTATTAGCTATACTTGGGTGTATCGCTTTAATTTATTTAATTATTGTACTTGCTAAATTACATAAGATTTTAAATACTGTTGGAAATGTATTAAATGAAAATACTCAAAATATAAATACAACTTTAAATAATCTTCCTAGTGTTGTAGATAGTTTTGGAGAAGTAGGCGAGAATATGAAAGATGTAACAGAGGCTGTTACTGAAGTTACAGCAGACTTTCTTGTTACTAAAGACAGCGTTAAATCAAATATGGATGTCATAGTTGATATATTAACTATAATTAAAAATATTTTTTCGGATAAAAAATATTAATACGATAAGCTTTAGTATTTCTGTGAATTTAAAACTTTACTAAACTAATTTTACAGAAAATACTTTATAAAGTACAAATAAATAAAGATGTATCTATTGATGAATAAACATAATAAGTAGATACATCTTTTTATTATATATTTATAAAATAATATCTATTTTATAACTTACCTACTTGTCTTAATGCTAATTTTACAGTTTCATATCTATCAGCACCATTTATTATTACATCACCTTTTACAAGATTATTAGCTTCTCCACCTACAACATAAACTTTTTTGCCTAAACCTTGCTTATAGCTAGATGCTTCTACTACTAAAGCATCTTTCAATTGCCAGTATAAAATTTGAGCAGCAACTTTATCAGCGTCCCCCTTATAAACTATTACATTTTCATACACTTTATCTCCCCCTTGAGAATTTGATATAGATTTATTTAATATTCCTTCTGCTATTAACTTAGCAACTTTATCTTTATTATTAACATAGTAATCTGTATCCGCTTTGCTATCTACAAAGCATACTTCTATTAGTATAGCTGTTGCGTTAGTGTGATTAAGCCAATAAAGATCTCTAACATCAGATTTTGCACCTCTATTTTTAAATACTGTAGCTAGTTTAGCATTTACCTTTTCTGCATATGCTTTTCCATTATTAGATTTATATATAGTTTCTGTACCTTCTGGGGTTGAAGTTGTAACATTTGCATTAAAATGAATCTGAACAGCTAAATCAGCTTCTTGTTTATTTGCTATAGCACATTGGTCAGCTAAATGATTATTTGATGCATCAACTTTTCCTGTATAAACAGTAGCCCCTCCTAATTTAAGCCATTTAACTATTAAGTCATTCATTATTCTTGTTTCTTTACTTTCGTTTATATATCCTACAGCTCCTGTACCTTTCCCAGTTAAAGTGTGCCCTGGTATTACTACTACTTTCAAATTATACATCTCCTTTATGATTAAATTTAACTTCTATTTAATATATGCACAATTTAAAATTTTGTTTCTTTTTATACTTTAATTATCTAATATAAAATATTTTGTAAAATTATAGAATAATATGTGTAAGTATTAAAATTGCAATTTTGTATATAACACATTGCTTGATTGTAATAATCTCAAGGCATATTCATCCATCCTATATCCAGTTTTATAGTAGATATGTTTAATTCCAGATTGAATTATGGCCTTAGTACAATTTAAACAAGGAAAATGGGTTACATAAATAGAACAATCTTTAACTGATATGCCTTCTTTAGCACAATAGTAAAGGGCATTTTGTTCGGCATGAATGGTTCTAATACAATGACCATCTCTCATCTCATGACCAACTTCACTACAGTGATTATCTCCAGATATACTACCATTGTATCCAGTAGATACGATTCTGTTTTCTGAGTTAACAATTATAGCTCCAACATAAGCTCTGTCACAAGTACCTCTTTCAGCTACTGTCTCACATAATCTCATAAAATACTCTTGCCATGAACATCTATTTTCAAGTTTACTTTCCAAACTAAATACCTCCAAATCTTATCTTTAATATATAAGATTTATACCTCAAAAACAGTATTAAAAACAAATTTGTTTTATAGCTAAAAATATAAAAGATAAAATAAATTTTAAATTGTTTTTTTAATAATTAAATCTTATTTCATTAAACTTTTTATAAAATTTTCATCATAAAATATGAAAACTGTCTTAATAAAATCAAGACAGTTTTTTATAATCAAAATTTATAACACAAGTTCATATTTTTCTTTAAACTCTTTTACAGCTTCAGGCCATGCCTTTTGTTCTGTAATACCTTTTTCTTTGGCTATTTTAATTGCAATTTCTCTTATCATTGCAGCTCCTTCTAATATTCCCATTTTCAATCTCCCTTCAAGTATCTTTTTGTACAGAATATAAATAGTGCTGAAATTTCTTACATATTACATCTACTACAATATCTATACAACATATAACTTATGAATTCCTTTTATTTTTATGCGCCTTTAACCGACATATAATTATATGCATTAAGCCTTAAAATTATGAATTTGATGATAATTATTTTTTATCTTTTATATACAATTGTGTAAGTTGCAAAATAGGGTAATCAGTATTTTAATTGTTCTATTACTTTATAATATACTCAATAAAAAATAAGATTGTATGATACATCTCCAGATATTATGGAAAGATGAATTGTACTATTGGATTTATGTAATAAAATCAGTAAATATCTAACTTATTTTACTGATTTTATACACTAAAAACTGTAGGTAAATTTGCTTTATGTTTCTCACAAATATTCCTACAGTTTCACATATTAAAGTTATATAGTTATAATTTTTTAATTGTACAATTCTAGTATTTCTAGAAAACTATCCTATAAATACTAGAATGATTAAAATTTACTAAATAATATTTTTTATTTATCTAGAATTATATATTTTTTCAATAATGTTAACTATAGCATACATTGCCCATGCACAAACAGCTAACACGAATACACCCATCATTACTAAATCTAACTTAAATACTTGACTGCCATAAACTATCAAGTATCCTATTCCATATCTTGATACTAAAAATTCTCCTACTATAACACCTACCCAAGCCATACCAATATTAATCTTAGTTAAGTTTATTAAATTTCCTGTATTTGCGGGTAATATAAGTTTAAATAGGATTTGTGATTTGCTAGCTCCAAAACTCTTTAACATCTTAATTTTTCTTCATCTATATTCATAAAGTAATTATAGGCCGAAAGTATGGTAACAACAACGGAAATAGTTACAGCTGTTACTACAATTCCTTCTATTCCAGCACCAACCCAAACTATAATTATAGGAGCCAAAGCAGTCTTAGGAAGAGCATTTAAAACTACCAAAAATGGGTCTAATATTTTTGATAATTTTTCTGACCACCAAAGAGCAATAGCTACTAAAATACCTAAAACAGTTCCTATAACAAGACCAAGAACTGTTTCATATACAGATACTCCAATATGTTTAAATAGTTGGCCACTAGATGCATATTGAATAAACAAGTTGTAAATATCACTTGGTTTGCTGAATAGAAAAGTATTTATAACGTTTAAATCAGCTAAAATCTCCCAAATTATAATAAAGCCAATTAAAATTAATAGTTGATAAAATAATACATTTCTTTTTTCTCTTTTTACACCTTTAATATAGTTTATATATCCTTCAGATCTTTTATTAAGCCTCATGTGTATCTAGCTCCTTCCATAAGATGTCGAAATACTTTTGAAAATCGGGAACTTTACGTGTTTTGAGAGGCGTTTTTGTTCCATCCATATTAAGTTCAATATCATAAATATTTTTTATAGTAGCTGGTCTTTTAGATAGTATTGCAACTTTATCTGATATGCTTATTGCTTCTGCCATCGCTACAAAAGTGCGACCTATCAGACAACGAAACTAAGTCATCTATGTCAGCACCCATATAAACAATGCTAAGAGTGTTGCTAGAACTATCCCAAACTATAGAATCAATAATAGTAGACAACAATAACTTCTTATTATCCAAATTAGCATCATCAACCATATTGTTAAACTTTTCTAAATTACTAACAACAATATCTAAATTAACACTGGCATTTTTAATATCAGCATTGTTATCTTCTAAGTTTCTAACCTTAACTTTTAATTCTTCAATTTCACTATTTAAACTTTCAATCTGAGAGATAATATAATTAGAAGCAACACTACCAGTATTTTTAGCAAGTTCTATAACTAAATTACTGATGATTTTTTCTTTATCCTTAATAAAATTCCTAAATAAATTAATCTCACTATTAATACTATTTGATGCATTATCAACTTTAATCTTATTTTCATGAAAAGCATCTATAATAGATTCTACATTACAATTTTTAATTCTTTCAATAACAATAGCTTCAACTAAAGGTCCTTTAAGATTTTTACAATTACAAGCATCAACACCAAGATTCTTTTTAGTACCACATACATAATAATACTTTAATTCTTTATCAGTTCGTTTGCCTTTATAAGTAATTCTCATATTAGAACCACACTTAGAACATTTTAAAATTCCTGATAATAAAGCAACTTTACCAGTAGCAATTCTTGGACTCTTATCACGATTAGCATCAAGTAAACCTTGAACTTCAAGCCAAGTAGTAGAATCTATAATTCCTTTATGTTTAGCAATAGCTGCTATAGGTGTAGATGTATTTTTAGCATAAGTAAGTATTCCACATTCATTATCAGGAGTACCGATAACTTCCATATTATTATTTCTAAGATATTCTACAACAACATCATTAGCTTTTACATAAACAGGACTTCTAAGTATACCAGATAATGAACTAGGGTCAAATTTACCACCACGAGGACCTTTTATTCCATTGTGATAAACATATTTGTATAATTGAGATAAAGATCTAAGTTCTAGATACTTAGCATAAACTATTTTAACAACTTCCATCTCATCATCACTAACTTCTAACTGATACATACTTCTTTCTTTTAGGTTTTCATCTAAGTATTTGATTTTTTTACTGCTAAATCCATGAGGTGTTTTACCACCTAGCCATCTCCCAGTACGAGCAAGTTCATACATATTATCTTTTATACGTTCAGCTATTGTTTCTCTTTCAAGCTGTGCAAATACACTAGATATAAACATCATAGCTCTTCCCATTGGAGTAGAAGTGTCAAATTGCTCTTTGATAGATATAAAAGATATATCTAGTTTATTTAATTTTTCTATTAGAGTAGAGAAGTCAGATACATTTCTTGATATTCTATCCAATCTATAACACACAAGATAATCAAATTTGTTTGCTTTTGCATCTTGCATCATTTTTTTAAACTGAGGTCTATCTATATTACCACCACTAAAGCCTTCATCTTCATATATTAAAAAATCTTTTATACCAACAGATTTAGCATAGTCCATACATAGTTGTATTTGATTTTCTATAGATTCACCTTTGCCCGTAAATTTTGATTTTCTTGAATAAATTGCAGCCTTCATAAGTTTAACCCCCTTAAACTTTGGTATAAATTGACTTGAATAAGTAATATTCTGGTATTCAATTTCATATCACAAAAGAGTAGATGTATTTATCAGTTCACCCCTTATAGTAGTATTTTCAATACGTATAGGTATTAATAGTGTTTTATTATTTACTTATATATAAATATATGATGTAAAGAATACATTAAATGTTAATAATACATTTTTATTGCATCATATGAAAAAATATTGATTTCGTTTTCATAGAGAAAATTTGAGACTTAATTAGTTGTGTCAAGACAAGTCTATAACCTCATAGATTAATATAATAACTCAATTAAGGCATAGGGGGGTTATATATGGATATAAAAGTTGTGGAGATTTTTCCTACAAATCCACTGGAACTAAAAAAAATAGAATCAGCTAAAGCTATATGGTTTGTAAATGCATTAAGAAAAAAGTATCCTGAGGAAGTTTTAGATAAAGCCTTTAAGATACTAGAAGAAGATTTAGAAAAAAGTGAAGCTAAAGCTTAAAATTTTGATAAGGTATACATATGATATAAGAGAGGAAAAACAAATGAGAAAATATTTGGATTCACATATATTTTATGAGACTAATGGCATTAAAAGAGAAGAGTGGTTAGAAAAAAGAAAATCGGAAATCTCCCCCCTACGTTTAAAAATAGACGTAGGGGGCATTAATATTTATTTTTTATAAAGAAGTTTCTCTTAAAACTAAATTTTCATTTCTTTCAATTAGATGTCTAATAGACCATTCATTTTGAAATAACAATACTGGATTGCTATTTTTATCTTCAACTAGTATTGTATCCATTGGTATTGAAAGCTTATCCGATTTGAAAGTATCAGGTTCAATCCAACGTATGTGACGATAAGGTAGTGTATTCATTATCATATCAACACCATATTCTTGTTTTAGACGATATTCTAAAACTTCAAATTGAAGAACTCCAACGACTCCTACAATAAGTTCTTCCATACCAAAATTAGGTTGTTTGTATATCTGTATAGTACCTTCTTCTGATAATTGTGTAAGACCTTTTAAGAACTGTTTTCTTTTAAGAGCATTCTTTGTAGATACTCTTACAAAATGTTCAGGAGCAAATTGTGGTATACCAGTGTATTGTAAATTTGATTTTTTTTCACTTAATGTATCACCAATATTAAATATTCCTGGATCATGTATCCCTATAATGTCCCCTGGATAAGCTGAATCTATTATAACACGGTCTTGGGCTACAAACTGTTGAGGTTGTGAAAGTTTAACCTTTTTATTTCTTTGTACATGAGTTACTGTCATACCTTTTTCAAATTTACCAGAGCAAATTCTTAAAAATGCAATTCTATCTCTATGAGATTTATCCATATTAGCTTGAATTTTAAATATAAATCCTGAGAAGCTATTAGAATTAGGGTCAATATCACCTAAATTACTGCTACGAGGATTTGGTGGAGGTGTTATTTCTAAGAACGATTCTAAAAATGGTTCTACACCAAAGTTGGTAAGGGCACTTCCGAAGAACACAGGCGTCAATTCACCATTTAATACTCCGTCTAAATTAAAATTATCTCCAGCAATATCTAAAAGTTCAATATCCTCTAGTAGTTTTTCATGAAGAGCATCACCTAATAAAGTATTAAATTTTTCATCAGATATATCTCCAGTTGTAGATTTAGCAATAGATTGTCCATGGTTACCATCATCAAATAGTTCAACTTGATTTTTATGACGGTTAAACACACCTTTGAACTCTTTACCAGAACCAATTGGCCAGTTTACTGGACAAGAGCGAATTCCTAGAACATTTTCAATATCTTCAAGTAGTTCAAAGGGATCCTTTCCTTGACGGTCCATTTTATTTATAAAAGTGAAAATTGGTATTCCTCTCATTTTACAAACTTGGAATAATTTCTTTGTCTGATCCTCGACACCTTTAGCAGAGTCAATAACCATTACTGCACAGTCTGCTGCCATAAGAGTCCTATAAGTGTCCTCACTAAAATCTTGATGCCCTGGAGTATCAAGAATATTTATACAAAAGTTGTTATATTCAAATTGAAGAACACTTGATGCAACAGATATACCTCTTTGTTTTTCAATTTCCATCCAGTCAGATACTGCATGTTTTTGAGATCTTCTTGATTTAACTGATCCTGCTTCACGAATGGCACCACCATATAATAGAAACTTTTCAGTTAATGTAGTTTTTCCTGCATCGGGATGGGAAATGATTGCAAAGGTTCTTCTTCTTTTAACTTCATCAATCAAGCTTAAATTTTGTTCTGTCATTTTTTATCATCCTTTATTTTAATTTTACGATTATCCAAATATAAAAAATTATATTTATTAATAGTTTTAAAATGAACATAATTTTCCATATGCTATAAAAAACTACAATCCTATTAATATTATAACTTTATTGCAAAACTGTCAATATGAAAACCTTATGAAAATAGCTTTACTATCTTACTGTATAGCACAAACCCCTTTTTAAGATTAAAAGGACTTTTTTATAATTCCTAGCTCGTTAGAAGCAATAGCACCCTCAACTATTCTACATTTCATACATATTAAGATTGACTATAACAACTTCATATTCATGAGTATTATCATGAAAAATATCTGAGTTAGAATCTAAATGGATGGATTTAAATAAAATAGATTAATTCCTAAAGTTGCACTTTTATAGAAAGTGCATCACCAATATCATGTGTAACTAAAATAGTAGACTTATTTTCATTTTTAATAATACTATAAACATCATCACAAACCAACAGTCTAGTTTGATAGTCAAGAGCTGAAAAAGGTTCATCTAAAAGTAAAACATCTGGATTTACAGAAAGTGTCCTAATAAGAGCAACTCTTTGTCTCATACCACCAGATAATTCTTTAGGATACATACTTCTGAAATCCCATAGTCCATAAGTCTTTAAAAGCTCTTCAACTCTATCTAAAGATTTTTTATCTTTTTTCCCTTGAATTTCCAAACCAATAGTTATATTATCCATTATATTTCTCCATTCAAGCAGATTGTCTTTTTGAAACATATATCCAATATTTCCAGTAATCTTTACATCACCACTAGTTGGTTTTAAAAGATTAGTAAGAATATTTAAAATTGTAGATTTTCCGCTTCCAGAAGGACCGAGTAATGTTAGTATTTCACCTTCTTTTAAATTAAAATTGACATCCTTTAATACTTCAAGCTCGCCTTCCTTAGTGTAGAAGTTCATATTGATATTTTTAACTTCTACTATGTTGTCATTCATTATGCCACCCCCTATAACTTTTAGCTCGTATATATTATGTTATTAACATTACAACCTATTTGTACCATTTTTCATAAATATAATATAAATATTTTGTTTATTTACGTATTTTCTTAGTAACTTGTACGTATAAATTATAGATAAATAAATTATAAGGTAGGGGATAAAATTGAGTAACATAATAACTAATTTGATAGAGTCAATATTTACTAATCCAATAACTATATTATTTTTACTTGCAATAACTGTGTATTCTATTTTTAAAATTATGGAAAACAACAAGTTGTATTTGTTTGTAAGTTCAAAACTAGAAGAAATCAACCAAGACTATAAAACGAGTGTATTTTATAGCAAAATAAGGAATGATTACTATACATATAGTAAAGAAAATCCTTATGCTGATGTAAATATAACTTCGTTTGTAGAAGAAGTTGTATCAGATTTAAAATATAATAACTTACCGATATTAGAAAAAATTAGGAGCATAAAAAATTCATCTTCAATAAGTATATTACTTGGAGTTTTAGGTACATTTGTTGGGCTTTCTACAATGCTTTTATGTGTTGATACTAAAGATATTATAAATTCACTTCCTTCGACTATTAGTAGCATGCAAACTGCATTTACAACTAGTATATTTGGAGTAGTATTTTCTCTAATTATAGGCTATTTTACAAAGATAAAAGACTGTGAACATGTTTTGATACAAATAATGTTAAAAGCTGAGAATCTACTGACTTCTGAGGTAACTCATATTAAATCGGAAAGAATGGATTTAAAAGTAGAGGAGGTAAAAAATACAATAAAACAAATAAGCAAGTCTATAGAAGCTATTGAAAAATTTGATAAAATATCTAAAGACTTAAATGATTTTAATGACGAATTTATTAGTGGAATAGAAGCTTTAAAAAGTCTTTTAGAAGGCTCTCAAAGTTCTATTAAGACATTTGACCAAAGTGTAAGAAAATTAGATAAACAGTTTAATATTTTAAATGTAAAATTTGTAAAACTGTTTGATAAGTACGATAATCAAGATAATATAAATAAGGAAATTTTATTTGATATAAAAGAATCCTCAAAAAATATATATAATTCCACTGAAAGCCAACATAAAATTAAAGATTATATAAGAAATATAAATGCAGGATTTGCTTTATATGAAAGAAGTGCTCAAGATTTGTTAACTAAATTAATGACTCATGAAAACAAAATATCTCAAAATCAAAAAATTCTTTTAGACGAAAAATATACTCTAGACGATTCAATTAAGAATCTTTCAAGTATTATTGAGAACTTTTCTAATGACTTACAAGCCAAACTAGATATAATGTTTGAGAATTCTTTAGACATTCAAGATAAGCTAGATGTTATGTTTAATAACTCCTTCATGCAAGACGAAGTTCCTCTTGATAGTGAAGACTTATTTGAAAGTAATATTGATAGTATATTTAATCCTTTAAGTGAAGAAATTTATGAGATAGAAAAGAAAGAAATAAAGGTCATAGGTGAGGATGAGTTAAATGAATAATAAATATAGAAGAACTGTTAACAGAGAATTTGAAAAGAGTAGTTTCTGGCCAACATTTACAGATTTATTATCCACTGTGTTGATGGTTGTAATTCTTATATTATTTAGTTCAGAAAGTATCTCAGGTTCAGTTGAACAGGATTTAGCTAAAAATGTGAATGCTTCTGTTGAAGATACCTTTAAAAAAAGTGGTATACCTGTGAAAGTGGATAAGGCTAATGGTCAAGTAACTTTTGGTGAAAGGACAATGTTTGATGTAGATAGTGATGTCTTGAAACCAGAGGCTAAAGAGATGTTAAAAATGTTTGTTCCAAAGTACATAGAAACTATTTATAAAGATTATGGCGACTATATATCTAAAATAGTTATAGAAGGCCATACAGACGATGTAGGAAGCTATATCTATAACTTAGATTTATCACAAAGAAGGGCATATAGCGTTGCTAAATTTATAGTAGGAGATGAAATAGGTAATTATAAATATAAAGATAAGGTAACTAAACATATTATTGCAATAGGTAGGTCAAAAGCTGAACTCTTAAAAAACGGAGATAATAGTGTAAATAGAGATGCATCTAGAAGAGTAGAGCTAAAATATGAAATAAATATTAATCAAAATAAATAGTTAAAAAATTATAAAAAAAAAGAAGGCAGTTGGTGTGAGCTTTAAGCCTTCTTTAAGGAAAAAGTTTATTTATTTTTGTTGATATTTAATATATTATAGTTTTTGGAAGAATTTTGCAATATTTTAAACATAAATGGGCGTTTAAAATGCATAACTGGGTACTACTGATGTAAAATAATTCATTTTATATAATATAAAACTTATAAGGTATCAATTTTCTATGTTATTGCTTTATAAATTATTATTTAAATATTATGTAAAAAAACATCGTAAAAACTCATATCATGTTACAATTAATTAGTAAAAGGGTAATAACTAGAATTAGTTATTACCCTTTTACTGCTGATTAAAAAATTTAGATTTAATCATTTTTTATTAACTGGTAGCCAAAACATATTCCTGAACCGCCAGCTTTTTTAATTTGATACATTGCCTGATCTGCTTTATTAATTAATTCTTCAGCATTATTTCCATCTTCTGGATAGCAAGCTATACCAACACTAGTATTACAATATATAGAACCATTTTTTAAATTCCATGGGTTTTTAAACCTTTCATGTATAAAACTTACTAAATTACGTATGTTATTTTTTGTAATGTCACCACCAATTACAGCAACAAATTCATCTCCACCATTTCTATAAACTGAATTTTTAAGAAGTGGAATTGATGAGAAGAATTCCCCCAATTTTATAAGAAACTCGTCACCAGCATCATGCCCATAATTATCATTAATTACTTTAAAACCATCAATATCGAAAAAGATTACATATCCTTGCTCATCTTCTTTAGCATTGTCAATTCTATTTTTACATTCTTCAATAAGCATTCTTCGGTTTGGAAGACCTGTTAATACATCATAATTTGCCATATATTCAATTAATTCTTCATTCTTTTTATTATCAGTTATATCTGCACTACTAACAAGATGAGCAAGACGACCATCAATCCATCTGAAAGCTGTACTAAATACTCTAAACCATGCTCCATCAAAAGGTCTTTGATAATTCCAGGTATGTACTCCTGTAATGTTGCCGTTTTCATCAATAAGATTTTCTTGTGGGCAAAACTCACAATGAGATGTCTGCCCAGGGAAAAGAACCTGCCAGCATTTCTGACCCAAAAATTGAGATATCCCACCATAAGGTTCAGCCATTGACTTGTTTACATATATAATATCATATGTATAAAAATCAATGACATAAATATCTATGCCTGTATTATTTATTATGCTTTCAAGTGCAGTCTGTGTGAAGAAAACTTTATTTCTATGTATTCTTACACTTAAATACTTTTCAAGTAGTGAAAGGACAATACATAGTGTATTAAGTTCAGAATCAGAAAAATCTATTTTCCTAGATGTAGTATTTAAAAATAAAATAAAGCCATAATTATTAAAATTCTCATCTATCACAGATATTCCAATCAAAGATTCTGCATGAAAAATATTCATAAAATCAATCTCACATGGTTTATAATTTTTATTTTTATTTAAATAAATTATTTTCTGATGAGCTAATTGCTTTTGAAAATCCGATTCAATTTCATATGCATTGAAACTATTACATAATTTTATGTCACTCAAACTGTAATTCTCAATTAAATTAAAATGATTATATTGGTCTACTTCATATACTAGAGCACATTCAAACGAAAAACTATTACATATAAGTTCAAGCGATTTAGTGACTTTTTTTGTATCTATTTGTTTTCCAACAATTATATCAGCTAATGCTAGAATGAGTGTATAATGTGAATTATCTTCCATTTTTACCTCCTGAGTAAAAATTCTGTCAATAACTCATCCTTTAGCTAGGTTTGAAATGGGAATTTCTTTCCTCAAATATAGGTTA
Organism: Clostridioides sp. ES-S-0010-02; assembly: GCA_020641055.1. Taxonomy (NCBI): domain Bacteria; kingdom Bacillati; phylum Bacillota; class Clostridia; order Peptostreptococcales; family Peptostreptococcaceae; genus Clostridioides; species Clostridioides sp. ES-S-0010-02. The sequence continues at coordinate 2,230,323 of CP067345.1, read as the reverse complement.
TGATAGTTAAACTGACAGTTATCAAAATCTAGAAATATATTTTTATATTACTAAGAATAGCTTATTTAGCTATTTTCTCTTGGTTAATACATATATTATAGTATATTTTTCCAATGGATTAAAGCTTAAAAATCCTTTATTTTGTAATTTATCATCATTACTATTATATTAAATATTATTACTTAAAAATATATAAAAAGTTAATAAATTATATTATTAAAATAAAAAAAGTTGAGATATTATTGTTTTATTATTAATACAAGATAAATTAACTGTATAGGATAAATATTGATATCAAATGGCTAATTATGATAGAATAAGTCGGTAGATGACATAAAGTATTGTGAAAATGGAGGAGTAAGTTATGATAGAAGGTAATATAAAAAACAAAAGAAATTGTAAAATTAAAGCTTTGGTATTTTTATTGATAATTTCTATATCTATTTATTTAACTGGATGTAGTAGTGCAACAGACAGTGAAAATAATCAATCAAATAACCAAGAAACTTTATCTAGTAGTATATCAAATGATAAAAATATAAAAATTCATTTTATTAATACTGGAAATAGTGATGCAATATTAATTCAAGAGGGCAAAACTTTTACGTTGATAGATGGGGGAGATAACGATGATGAGAATTTAATGGTAGACTACCTAAATAATCAAGGGGTAAAAGATATTAAGTATCTTATAGCTACTCATTCTCATGCAGACCATCTAGGGGGACTTGATTCTGTTGTAAAAAATTTCAATATAGAAAATGTTTTTGTATCAAATGGTTCAGCAGAAACAAAGAGTTACAGAGATTTTATAAATGCTTTAGCAAATAAGGATTTATCTCCAAGTGTACCTCTTGAAAATAAAAAATTTTATCTTGAAGACTCCTATTTTGAAGTTCTAAATACAAATGGAGGAGATACTACTAATGAACAATCACTAGTACTTGCATATACTAATGGTAATGATAAAGCCTTATTTACAGGTGATGCTGAGGAAGGTACAGAAAAAGAAATACTATCAAAACTTGGAGAAGTAGACCTTTTAAAAGTAGCTCATCATGGTTCTCGTAGTAGTTCATCTCAGGCTTTTTTAGATAAAGTAAGCCCTGAATATGCAGTAATTTTAGTTGGGAAAGGTAATTCATATGGTCATCCACATGAGGAAACAATGAACAAATTAAAAAAGATGGGTGTAAAAGTACATAGAAGTGACGAATGTTCAGATATAGTATTTGAATCTACAGGTGATGGAGTTTTTACAAGCTGTAAAGATGGAAGTTACAAAAATGGTGTTAGAGAAGATGGAAACTACGAAAATTTAAATAACAATACAGACAAAAATGAATCCTTAAATAAGGAACAAAATGTATCAAATTCGTCAAAAACAGTGTATTTTACTCCAAAAGGGAAGAGTTATCACTCAACTAAAAATTGTAGTGGGCTTTCAAGAAGTAAAAAAATATTATCAGGTACAATTGCAGAAAGTAAGAAAAATGACCCATGTGATATATGTTATGGAAAGCAATAGTTAAAATATCAATAGCTAAAGTATGAGAAATAATAAATAAAAAGCATTAAATATTATAAAAAAGTAAATGCATATAAAAATAAGCTATTCCAAACAGATAAAATAAAGAAATTAAGATACATTTTATCTATTAAATAGCTTATTTTTTTGATATTCTTTAATAGTTATTTTATAACTCTAAATACACCAGTTACAATACCTACAATTTCAACTTCTGAGTCTTTAAGCATAATTGGTTCCATAAAATCATTTTCTGGTTGAAGTCTTATAGAGTTTCCTTCTTTAAAGAATCTCTTGACCGTCGCAGATTCACCATTTATAAGTGCAACCACTATCTGAGAATTTAAGGCTGTATTTTTTTTGTCTACTACAACGTAATCTTCATCTAAAATTCCTGCATTAATCATACTTTCGCCTTTTACTTTTAATACAAAATTATTACTGCCCTTTACTAAACTGGCAGGGAATGGAATATATTCCTCTATGTTTTGTTGAGCTAAAATGGGTTCTCCAGCTGTTATTTGACCTACTAAAGGAAGTTCTATTATTTCCTGGTTAGCTCCAGAAACATCATTGACTTTACTACGCTCTAAAACTTCAATAGCTCTTGGTTTAGTAGGGTCTTTTCTTATGTATCCCAGTTTTTCAAGTTTATTTAGATGAGAGTGCACAGTTGAAGTAGATCGTAACCCTACAGCAGTACATATTTCTCTTACAGCAGGTGGATAGCCTTTTAATATGATTTGAGATTTTATAAATTCCAGTATTAAAACTTGCTTTTCAGTTAGATCTAAATACATAACATCACTCATTTCCAAACATATTTTGTTTTTATTTCCATACATTTATATTTTTAATTATAACATAATCCATTTATATCTGCAAACATTTGTTCCTGATTTTTAATCATCTTCAATCCATTCAAAATTCTTAACTATATCACGTTTTACATTTTTTTTATGTGCGGCATAAAGTTGAGTAGTCGTGACATTATCATGGTCGAGTAAATTTTGAACATCATATATAGAAAATCCTGTTTGAATCAGAGAAGTTGCAGCAGTTGCTCTTAATTTATGAGGGCTATATCCATTATCTCTAGTTGTATCTAATGGAATAGAGGTATATTTTTTTACAAGTGTTCTTATAGCTTTTGCTGTAATCCTCTTATTTTGAAGAGATAAGAACAATGCATCTTTAACTTCATCATCTAGTAAGTCATCTCTTGTTCTCTCATTTTGTAAATAATCTTTTATTACATGTTCACAAGTATGATTTATAGGCATTAAGACTTCTTTTCCACGTTTTCTATATATTTTAAATTCACCTCTTGAAAAATTAAAAGAGGAGATATTAAGTTCTCTGAGTTCATTTAATCTAAGCCCATATGTAACAAATAGAGCTAATATAGCCTTATCACGTAATCTAGTTTTTTTCCAATAAACTTTTTCTTTTTCAGTAAGACCTTCACCTGTTTCTACTGACTCTAACATTTTTGCAACTTCATCTATTTCAAGACGCTTGATAGCATCTGGTTGTGGTTTAGGTAGCTTTATTGGATTAAATCCATCAGTTATGTTACTATCTATTTGAGAATTTCTATATAAAAATTTAAATAGAGTAGAGATGGATGATTTTTTTCTTGCCAGAGCTCTATTGTTATTTTCAAAAATCAATGTATTTTTCTCTGTATTTTTATAATATCTACTGCAATAATCACCTAAAAATAAGTTTATATCTCTTGATTTTATCATGTTAAAATCACTTTCTGTAATGTCCTTTATACAATCTGCACTTGTTAATTCCTTTGTCTCAATCATGTATAAACAGAAAAACTTTATATCTTCTAAATAAGCAAGTCGTGTAGAGACAGCAACAGAACCTTTTAAATATATAAAATAATCTTTCATAAATGCAGGAAGTTTATTTTCCAAAAGTAGACATTTTTCTATAAGTTCATTTTCTTTGATGACAATATTATCAGGTTTATCAGATTTATTATGTACTTTTATAATTTTCTTATCATTATTCAAATTTAAACCTCCTAAAATTAAAATATGAATATTTGTAAGTTATTTTTATTAATAACAATGTAGCTATGTTAGCATAAATATTTAATTTAATCAATTAATGTATTTTTTAAGAGATTAGTAGTGCTCTAATTGGTTTTTGCACTAACTATTCCCTAAATCCACATTTAAAGACTAGTTGAATTCAAATGCTCTTTTTAAATTTCTCAATATATACTTAATAAGTATTTACTAAAATATATTGAGAAATTTTATGTTTTATTAAACTCTCTTTCAATTTTGAATTTTACTATCTTTTCAATGAAAGTAAAATAGTATAAGATTTAATATCTTAATTAAAATTTTTAAATGGACTTACCAAACTTAAAATATAAGATATTATGAGAGTTACTATTGAAAAAATAACACCTATTGTCATAAAAAAACTTATAAATATATTGTACTTCACTATTAAATTAGAAATATTTAAGCTATTAAGCCCAAATAAGTATATGATTAAACTAATTGCAAATATAATTATAACTATAAAACTCAAACCCTTTAAACTGCTTTTTAAATCGGCACTACTAAGTGACATATGAGTGGAAATTGAATACATTAAAAACATAAATATAAAATATCTTAATGAATATATATCAGGCGTTAACAATATTATTTTTACAAAATTAAAAATATCATCTAAAATAATCTGTGTAAAACCTGCTATATTAAAGTTATTAATCATACTTACATATAACCTTAAATCTATGCTTTGTATTATTTTAATATAGCTATCTGGTAATAGTATTCTAAAAAGTAAAATAATTATCATTGTTCCACCTATAATTGGAGCGATTCCTATAAAAAAATTTCCTATACTCTGATAAATATTATCTTTTTTATAGCTATGATTTACATATCCTAATACTCCATCATTTTTACTTTCAATTGGTCTAAAGAATTTTACTGAATTTATTTTATGCATAAAAATCAAACACATTATTAAATGACTCAATTCATGTACAAAAGTTCCTATAGCTCCAGTTACAATGACACCAGTTTTTCCAAAAGATAAAAAGATATATTTATTATTTAAATTTTCTATAATACTAAAAATCAATCCAAATACAATAAATATTCCTATAAAACAAAAGATATTTATTATACTTATTTTAAAAATCTCAACTATATGAATCATAAACTATGACCTCGCATTTAAGTATTCAACTACTCTATCTCATATCCATTACAGTTTAAAATTTTACAAGCATTTTTTATATCTTTTTCTTTGATTAAAATATAATCTGTATCATATGTAGAAATTGCAAATATACTTATTTTATTATCAGCTAATAACCCACTTATCTTAGATAAAATTCCTATAAGTGAAAAATCTAAAGGGCCTAAGATTTTAAGTATTCTCCATTCTTTTTCTGACTTAATATCAGAAGGAATATTGTTATTTGAACATACAATGCTCAATTCATCATCAGTTTTAGTTATAGAGTAAAATTTTTCTGTATCTATCCATGTTGGTATTTTACTGTTATTATTTAATCTACATACTGCATACTCTTCTAAAAATAGTTTTAATTTCATAATATACATCTCCTTCAAACTTATTTGTTTAATTAAGATTATACATTAAAATTTATATAAAATAAAATATATCGAAGTAAAAAAGGTTCACTACAGGACATCATTTCCATAGTCAACCTTTAAAACTTGATTAAATTCTAACAAAAAGATATATTATCTAGGTTCAATTATAAGTTTGATGGCAGTTTTCTTATCACCTTCGATTTCTATATCAGTAAATGCGGGAATACACACTAAGTCCATTCCACTAGGTGCAACAAATCCTCTTGCTATTGCAATTGATTTTATTGCTTGATTTAGAGCTCCAGCTCCTATAGCTTGTATTTCTGCAATACCTCGCTCTCTCAGTACTCCAGCCAAAGCTCCAGCTACAGAATTAGGATTAGATTTTGATGAAACTTTTAGTACTTCCATTTCAACATCTCCTTGTTAATTTGTTAAAGTATCCATTACCTAAAGTACTAAATCACAATTGCCATTTACTAATTACAATCATCATTTAAAGTATACTTTTATAAAAATATACTTCTATAATAGATTTAAGAAAACCTTTATTTTTTAAAACCATTTTATAATGAAAAATCTACAAATTTCTTTATATTCTATAAGCATTTTCCAATATTTCTAAATTTATTATACCTTTGAGACATTATTTCTTCTTTAGGCATATCTTTATAATGATTTAATCTTTCTAAAATATAAGACTTCATTTCCTTTGAAACAGCTTCTACATCTTTTTGTGCACCACCAAGAGGTTCTTTTATAATCTTATCTATTATTTTTAAATCATATAAATCATTACTTGTAAGTTTCATAACATCACAAGCTTCCTTTGCTTTAGATGAATCTTTAAATAAGATACTCGAAAGACCTTCAGGTGAAATTACAGAATAAACTGAGTGTTCTAACATACACACATCATTGCCTACTCCAATTCCTAAAGCTCCTCCACTACCACCTTCACCAATTACAAAGGTAATTACTGGAACAGAAAGTTTACTCATTTCAAGTAAGTTTCTTGCAATAGCTTCTCCTTGTCCTCTTTCTTCTGCCTCTAGACCACAAAATGCTCCTGATGTATCAATAAATGTCACTATCGGTCTGTCAAATTTTTCAGCTTGCTTCATAAGTCTTAACGCTTTTCTATATCCTTCTGGATGAGGCATACCAAAGTTTCTTTTTATATTTTCTTTAGTATCTCTTCCCTTTTGGTGACCAACTATAGTAACATTGAATTTTCCTATTTGCCCTATTCCTCCAACTATAGAAGGGTCATCTTTATAAAGCCTATCTCCATGAAGCTCTAAAAAATTAGAACAAATATGTTCTATGTATTCCAAAGTTGTAGGTCTTTTTATATCTCTACTTAACACTACCTTTTCATATGGTGATAGATGTGAAAAGGCATCTTCTCTAAGCTTTGCTAATTTTTCATTAAGGGAATTTATTTTATCACTTAAATCTATGTTATTTGCCTCAGAAATAGCTATTAATTGTTTGATATCATTTTCCAAGACTTTTATTTTATCATTATTATTTTCAATCAAAACAGTTCCTCCTTTATGCCCTATTTCTTGTGCATAGCAAGAATTTGATACAATACTTCCTTCATTTTTCTTCTATCTACTATCATGTCAATAAAACCTTTTTCAAGTAAAAACTCAGAAGTTTGAAATCCTTCAGGAAGTTTTTGATTTATTGTTTGTTCTATTACTCTTGGTCCTGCAAAACCGATTAATGTATTTGGTTCAGAAATTATAATATCTCCAAGCATAGCAAAACTAGCAGTTACGCCTCCAGTAGTAGGGTCAGTTAAAACTGATATATATGGTAATGACTTTTCTTCAAGCTTAGCAAGTGCCTGAGAAGTCTTTGCCATTTGCATAAGAGATACCATACCTTCTTGCATTCTAGCTCCTCCTGAAGCAGAACAAATAATTATAGGTAAATTGTTTTTGGCAGCATATTCTATTGAGTAAGTTATTTTTTCTCCAACAATAGAACCCATGCTTCCCATCATAAAATCAGGATTCATTACACAAATAACTGTTTTAATTCCATTTAATCTTCCATAACCTGTGACAACAGCTTCTGACTCATTCGTTTTTTCCTTATAAGAGTCTACTTTTTCTTTATATTTAGGAAAGTTTAATGGATTTTGAAATTCTATATCAGAATTAAATTCCATAAAAGTCCCTTTATCAATCAATAAATTTATTCTATTTCGAACTCTTAAACCATAATGTCTTGAGCATTTTGGACATACAAATGAATTTTCTTCTATGTCTTTTCTAAATACATGACTATTACATCCTTTGCAATAAGTCCAAAATTTATCATCTACACTATTCTTTTTAAAGTTGTCATCTAAAGAAATCGTAACATACTTAGATTCTTTTGATGATAAAAATTTTTTTATCATAATCTATTTACTCCTTATAATGTAGCAAATTCTTTCTTCATAAAGACATCTTCTATAAATTTGGTATGATGAGTATCTTTTCTAAACTCTTCACTTGTTACAAGTGCCTTTTGGAATTCTACATTTGTATTAATACCTTCTACAATAATTTCATCTAGAGCTCTATAAATTCTATTTATACATTCTTCTCTAGTCTCAGCCCAACATATTAATTTACCTATCATAGAATCATATAAAGGTGGTATAGTATATCCTGTATATACAAAAGTATCAAATCTAACGCCAAAACCTCCAGGTAAATTTAATGACTCTATTTTACCTGGTGATGGAGCAAAATTATTTGATGAATCTTCAGCATTTATTCTACACTCAATAGCATGACCTCTAAAAACAACATCTTCTTGTTTAAAAGGTATTTCTTCTCCATTAGCTATAGATATTTGAAGTTTTATAAGGTCAAGATTTGTTACCATCTCTGTGACTGGATGTTCAACTTGTATTCTTGTATTCATCTCTATAAAATAAAAGTTTTTATCTTTATCAACTATAAATTCAATAGTACCAGCACCAATATAACCTACACCTTTTACTATATCCACTGCAATTTTATGAAGATTTATTCTTTCTTCATCTGAAAGGTATGGACTTAAAGACTCTTCTATTACTTTTTGATTTCTTCTTTGCATAGAACAATCTCTATCACCTAAATGTATTGCATTTGAATGTTTATCACCAAATACTTGTACTTCTATATGTCTAGGATTTTCTATGAATTTTTCCATATATAAATCGCTATTAGAAAATGCTGCTAAAGCTTCTGAACTTGCCATATCAAAATTTGAAAAAAGCTCTTCTTCCTTTCTAACGATTCTCATACCTTTTCCACCGCCTCCACTTGAGGCTTTTATCATAACAGGATAGCCAATTTCTCTTGCAACTTCTAAAGCTTCTTCCTTAGTTTTTAAAACAGACTCTGAACCAGGAACAACAGGGATATTTAATTCCATCATAGTTTCTCTCGCTCTAGATTTATCTCCCATCAAAATCATTTGTTCTCTTGTTGGACCTATAAAAATAATATTATTCTCTTCACATTGTTTTGCAAATTCAGGGTTTTCTGATAAAAAGCCAAAACCTGGATGAATAGCATCACATTTTAATTTAAGAGCAAGGTATATAATATTTTCTATGTTATTATAACTCTTGCTTATATTGTTTGGCCCTATGCAAATAGATTCATCAGCTATATATCTATGAAAACAATCTTTATCTATTTCAGAATAGATAGCGACAGTTTTTATACCTAGTTCTTTACACGTTCTGATGATTCTAACTGCTATATCACCTCTATTTGCAACTAGTATTTTTTTTATCAACTTAAATACCTCCTACTACAATGGTTTTATCTTAAATAAAGGTTGATTATATTCTACTAGTTCTTCATTATCAACTAATACTTCAATTATTTCACCTTTAATTTCACTTGTTATTTCATTCATTAGCTTCATTGCTTCTAATATACATAAAGTGTCACCTTCTTCAACTACATCGCCAACCTTGACAAAACCTTCTGCATCTGGACTTGGAGAATCATAGAATGTCCCCATCAAAGGAGCTACTACTATTGATAAATTCTCATTAGATACTACAGGTTCCTCGTTTACAAATGGCTTTTCTAAAGAAAGATCTACTACCGATTCTTGTTGTACACTTAAAACAGGTGAGCTTGTAACTTCAGTTTTTTTAGATGCTTCTAATTTAAAATCACTACTTTCAAGCTTTACATATTCTAAGTTAGTTGAGTCTATGACCTTTAATAATTCCTTAATTTCATTGATGTTCATGTTGTTACCCCCTTGTATTATTACCTGGTGCTAATATTATATCACAAAAAGCAAATTTATAAAAGAAAAAGTGCTGACTATAGAATCAACACATTCAGATATATTTTAATTTTAAATTAACAACCAGTAAATTCTTTTGTTTTAATTTTCCATTATTAATATAAATTATAAGTATAAAATGAATAAAATTCAATATATTTTGCAAAATACAATAAAATACAAATTAATACCTCGGGAATTTTTAAGACAAATACCAAAATTATGCAATTTAGACTTCGCTTTCTTTCATATTAGTATCATTTTCTTTGTTTTTATATAGTATATCTTTTAATTTAGTGATTAAAATACTACTATATAAGTTAAAAGTCATTAAAATTGCAGGAATTATAAAATAAAATCTAGCACCAATAAATCCAAAAACTACTGTAACAAGTATCAATCGTTTATTTAAAGTAAAAAATGGTATATCAAAAATACTTTTATCAGATGTATCTGGAGTATAAGAACGTATAATTCCAAAAATCAACGTTAGCATACAAAGTGGAAGTAATACATAGCTTGAAATTATTCCTAAAAATCCTATACTTTCAAAGTAACTGCTAGCACTATTTGTATAAACAAACATATATCCATTTAAATAAGCACATATACATGATATAATACCAAAAGTTCCTCCTAAGGATTGAGTGTACCAATTAAAAAATTTAGATTCCATATACCTCGCCTCCTAAAACTGTATATATAATGATATGCATTTAAATAATGAAATATATCTTTATACACTCATGAACAAAATTTTATTAATTTTAATAATTTATATTTAAGAAATGCAAAGTATAGTGTAGTATATATTAATGTAGATAAAGTTTTATAGAACTTAATTAAATTATCTTATACGGATTTAGTACAAGTTTAAAAAGTTATATTAGGGTTTTATATTTGATTAAGCTGAAAAATTTATTATAAATGAAGGGATGTTTTCGCTTTGGTAGATACATTAGAGTTTGGTCTTAAAGTTTTATTTTTTATATTATCGATAATTTGGATGGGAAAAATAATGATTTTAAGAACTGATAAGCAAATAGTAATTAATCCTTTGCTTATTGGTATATCTGCAGTACTTGTGATGTTGCATACCTCACAAAGTAATATTGAGTTTTTTGGACTAGATGTTCAGTATATAAGAATAGTTTTGTATATAGTATATTCATTGATAATTTTAATAGGAATATGGTCTACTAACAAAAGAAATGGGATTTTTTAGATAATCTATTTATAGATATCTAAAGGTTGCTAGTAACAAAACATTAATATTAGTGCCTTGTTACTAGCAACCTTTGTTTTGATTTAATATTAAAATTAAAAATATAATAATTAAATAAGTTGTATAAATATACACTTTATTTTATGTTATTTTACATTTACAGTGATTAAAACTTCTTGAGATGTATTTAAATCATCTTTGTCATTTAGTATAACTTTCACTACTGCTTGCCCTTTATTATTACCCTTAATAATCATATCTTTACATGAAAGTATACTCTTATCACTTACAGATACCACAAAGTTTAAATCTTTCGGAAGGCTATTAGTTACTTCCCAGTATTTGTAATAACTATCAATTTTCTTTGTAACTATTTTTCTCAAATCAATACTCTCGCCTTTTGATATGTCAATATTATGGTATTTAGAATCTAATTTATATTGATTATCTTTTGTATCAATAAAATTCAAATCACAATTTACATCTACACCATTATTTGAAAGAGAATTAACTGTATTATCATTAATTAAATAATTATTTGCAAGATTAATTGAGTCCATATCTTTTAGACCTAGTATTTCTCTAGGAAGTTCCTTTATGTTATTGTTCCAAAAAATAAAATTGTCTATGTTTTCAAGATATGATATACCTTTTAAATTTGAAATATTTTCTCCAGTTGCATAAAATTCACCATCCAAAGCCTTTATATTACTTATAGTCATTTCATCTGGATTTACATATCGCTTTACAACTGCTCTCAGGTTAGCATCAGGAAAAATATCTTTAAGTTGGTTTTCACTTAAAATCTTATCGTTTGAATTTATTGGATTTAAAGCCGTCGCAGAAATAAGAAATGGTATTAAATTAGCTAAATTCATAGCACCCTCCCACATAAAACAAAATTTTTTACATAGTAAATTAATTTCTATGAGAGGGCTCTGTTTCCTTGTTATATATGCCTACTTTCGTACACTTTATTAATATAAATTAGCATAAATTTCTACTATTAAACTTATAAACATATTACTAGTTACGTTTTTTAGCTTCACATCTAAATATTCGCATTCCTTGTGACATAAATTTATCCTCATACTCTGTTGTAACATTATTTTTATACTCACTACTGCTTAAATCAAGAGAAATGTTCTTTAAGAGCCAATTATTTGCAGCAATTTCATTTAAACTAAACTCGAATAATTTTTCATTATCTGTTTTGAAATGAATTTCTCCATTATCTTCTAAAATATTATTATACATCTCTAAAAATCCAGAATGAGTAAGTCTTCTTTTACTCCATCTATTTTTTGGCCATGGGTCACAAAAATTTATATAAATCCTAGATAATTCTTTAGATTCAAAATAATTTAGAATATCACTTACATCAGCCCATAAAAATAATATATTATTTAAATTAGAAACATCAGCTTTTTCAACAGCCTTTAAAAGTACTTCTTCCTTTAATTCCATAGCAATATAGTTTATATCAGGATTTTGCTTGGCCAAGGTTGTAATAAATTGACCTTTTCCAGTTCCAAATTCAACATGTATTGGATTATCATTTCCAAATTTTATACTCCATTTGCCCTTTAACTTGTCTATATCTTCTCTTAAGACATATTCTGTATAACTTAAAAGTTTTTCATCTGCACCTTTTTTTCGTCTTCTTCTCACAATAAATTCTCCTTACATATAAAAATTAGTAAAATACATTTTTTATTATACATTATCTTACTTAAAAATAAAAAGAACTCTCTTAGAATAGAAAATTATTTCTATCAAAGAGAGTTCTCAATATACTAAAAAATCAATTCTAGTGGCACCCTGAACAACCAGAGCATCCTCCTCCACCTTGATCTTTCATATTTTCTGGAATTACTCTAAATCCAAATCCTGTATCTTCTATAATTATATCTCCATATTGACTATATTCATCAGAGCTCATCACAAATTGTAATTCTCCGACTTCATAAGTTAAGTCATCTTCTTTTTTCTCATCTAAAGCTAATCCAAAAGAAGGACCTCCACAACCAACACCTGCAAAGTATACTCTTACATTGTTAGGTTTATCTTGATTGTCTTTTAAGATACTTTTTAAAGTATCAATAGCTGTTTCTGGTAAAGTAATTTTCATCAAATCATTCCCTTTCAAGTATTTTATTAAAACAATATCTATTATATACCCATATAACGTATATAATCAATTAGTTTTTGTATATTTTGCCAAAACTTCTACCAATTATTACTTAGACTTTTAAATATTTTATTGTCTTAAATAAATACCCTAATAATATGTTTAATAAACAATAAATAAAATAATTTACATAGAGTATAATTTTTTATTCATTGTCTTAATATTATAACACATTTAACATATTCTAATTCATATATATAAAAATTATACAATCTAAAAAGACTTGAAATCTTTAAGAATATTTAAAATTATTATATAAAAATTACCAAAATATATCTATTAATTATTCTGCTATTACACCATCTAGAACTGTAATAATACGATTACTACTTCCAGCAGCTTCAGGTGAATGAGTCACCATAATTATTGTTTGACCACTTTCTTGATTTATTTTACGGAGTAATTGCATTATTTCTGCTCCTGTCTTACTGTCTAAGTTTCCAGTAGGTTCATCAGCAAATAAAATCTCTGGTTTTCCTATTAATGCACGTGCTATTGCAACACGTTGTTGTTGACCACCTGACAACTTACGTGGAATATGTTTACGTTTATCTGATAATCCAACAATTTCCAAAATATCGTTTAATTGATTTTTGTAATCATTCATTTTTTTCCCATCTAGTAATAGAGGTAGCATAATATTTTCTTCAACATTTAAATTAGGTATTAAATTATAAAATTGGAATACAAACCCTATATTTCTACGACGTATTATACTCATCTTATCGTCATTGAAATGTGATATATCTGTTCCATTCATATATACCTTTCCACTTGTTGGAGTATCTAGCCCACCTAAAATATATAAAAGAGTACTCTTGCCAGAACCAGATTGTCCCATAATAGAAACGAACTCACCTTTCATCACCTGTAAAGATATATCTTTTAAAACTTTAGTAGTTGTATTATCAACTTTAAATTCTTTAATAATATTTTTTGCTTCTATTGCTATACTTTTATAGCTTGCTTTCATGTGTTATCCTCCATTTTTATTCAAATTTAATTTCTTCTACTAATTTCATTTTCTTTCCTTTTATAATTGGTACTACTGAACCGATTAATGTTACCGTAATACCTAACATTCCAACAAAAATGAATGTTTTAAAATCTAAATCTGGTGTCATTGAAATCTTTGGTCCTGCAACTATGAAAATCGTCTGAATTTCTAATATAGATATTAATACTCCAATAAAAGCACCAAATAAACCTGATGTAAATCCTTCAATTAAAGTCATTTTAATATTCTGTTTATCACTTTGTCCTACAGATTTATACATAGCTATAGAACGTCGCTTTTGAATATAGTTTATCAATAGATTATTAATTATACCTACTGTAGCAAGCAGTAAAATAAAATAGGTCATATTATTCATAGGAGATAAAAAGCTATTTATAGTATTTAAAGAGTCATTGTTGAATTCCTCAACAGTACGACTCCAATTAGATGTATCTCCAAATAAATCTCTTATCTGAATCATAATCACATCTGGATTGACTGCTGTGTAAGCTAAAAATCCATATGTAGTTTTATCGAAATCACTAACTGCATAACGAGATGGTATAACAGCTTCTACATCATTTGCGCGAGATTTAAAACTTCCAACTATTGTGTAAAAAACCTTTTTATCACCATCAGATACAATTATTTTATCCCCTACAGAGAAACTTGTTTTTTTAAGTGTATCTTCATTTAAAATAATAGAGCGTTCTTTTTCAAAAGATTTAATTGCTACTTCCTTCATATGAGAATTAGTATAATTTATTGCAAACATAGAACTATATGATTTTATATTATCAGTTGCTTCTACTCTTGAAAATTTTATACTGTCACAAGATATTTCATTGTTCATAACATAGATAGGTAAAACTTTTTTAATTCCATCCATGTGTTTAACATTTTCAATAAATTCTTGATTCATATTTCCATCTGCGAATCCCTGTAACTTGGCATCACGAAATACATCGCCTATATATGTCTTGACAAAACTTCCTACAACACTTATTGCAATTACAGCAGAAATACTTATAAATAGTAATGTAATGTTTTGTGTGATATTTTTATTATTCTTCATATTTCTGGCAGCTAATTTACCTTCATTTCCCAAAATCTTTTCATAAATAAATTCAAATACTGTAGACATAGTATCAGTAAAAATAGGAATTAGAATAATAGTAGATATAATCAGTCCTAATAACGAAAATCCTCCAGCTAAATACAAAGTATTTTCAGTTGTTATCCTTGGAAGTAGAATAGATAAAAAAAGTACTATAAAACCTATACAAAATATAGTACGATTTGAAATATTCTTTTCTTCCACCGTTTCCAAAACAACATCTTTTATTGATAACTTACTAGTCTTTTTTATAGGTATATATGAACTAAGTAGAGAAACAATTATCGCTACTAAAAAAGAAGAAATAATTACTATTGGAGATATTACTGTTGGAATTGATATACCTTGTTCAAGAGAATTACCAAGACCATGAAGCATAAAATTTAAAACAACTATACCAATCGGAATTCCAAGTAACCCTCCAACACTTCCATATAATATACTTTCAAATAGTAAAATATTAGTTACTGTTTTTTTATTAGCACCAATACTTCGAAATGTTCCAATGATTGGAAGACGCTCTAATGTAATTACCTTGTAACTACTATATATAATAAAAATACTCATAGTTAATGCAAAAAAACTTATTAGGAAAAATGGCATTGTTTTCTGTCTAGCATCTGCAATTATCTGAGTTTCATTTACAGTATTTGATACTTTATATTCTTTAGTTGAAATTTTTTCTGATAATTCATTTATCAAATTTTCTGTTGTTATGCCGTTTTTCGGCTCTATCAAAATTTTTGTATATCCACTTTCTTTATTTAAAATTTTAGATAGCGTGTCTTTAGGTATTAATGCATTTACCCCTCTTGTATGTCTCAAAAAGACTGTGTCATATGCAGCAATATCAGCCACTTCAAAAGTGTAAGGCTTACTATAAATTTCTAAATTGATTAAATCACCTTTTTTAATTTTATATTTTGATGTGAAACGGTCTGGAAGAATAATTTTATCACCAGAAAAATCAGTGATATTATTTCCATTTACCAATCGTGGTTTATTAATTTTGTTTAGTTGTGGTAAATCTGCTGCTATAATATCGAATGATTCATAATATCCATCTTCATGATAAACAGCAGAGCTTTCTAATATTCCGACTTTTGATTTTATGGAATGTAAATCTGGTATATCTTCTAAACTAATTAATTTATTTGAACCTGTACCTTGAACAGCTATTGTTGCAGTCCCAGCCATACCTCTTGCCATTTTTCTCTGTGCACTTTCATAAGACAATCCAATTGAAAAGGAAACGAAAAGTAAAACTGTTGATAAAATTACGGATAGCAACATAACTGCTGTTCTTATTTTTCGTTCTTTAATGTTTGTTAGGATATATTTTAATATAATTTTCAAATTTACACCTACTTTCTTGATTTAATGTAACTCTAAAGTTTCTTAATGCTAATTAATACTCCATAAATAAAGTCAGATAAAAAAGCTTTTACTTATGTAATGATAATCATAGAATTTTTTTATTTTCATTAAATTTCCTCCTAAAATTAAGCCTTCTCCTAAATAAGAAAAGGTTGATAACTACCATATAAATATGATAATTTATCAACCTTAATATATCTTTTATTTAACCTTATTTAACCTTAATTGATAGGAAAGGAAATATGAAATGTAGTTCCTAAAGATAAAATACTCTCGACCGATATAGTTCCTCTATGAAGCTCAATAATTTGCTTTGTTATTGCCAATCCCAAACCAGTTCCTTCTGTTTTTTGTTCTGTATTAGTGCCACGATAATAACGATTAAATAAATTTGATACTTCCTCCTCTGTCATTCCTCTCCCATTATCTAAAACAGTTATATTAATTTTATCATATATCATTACATTCAAAGAAACTTTGGTATCTTGGCTTCCATGCATAAAAGCATTAATAATCAGATTACTAAATGCACGCTTTAGAAGTGTAGAATCAAAAGTAAATTTAATATTGTCAATGTTACTGTCAAATTCAATTGTATTAGTTCCATATTCTGGATAGTTCAAAATATCAATAGCTAACTCTTTCAAAAACCTTATCAAGTTGCTATTTTGCTTATTCAACGGAATGATACCATTTTCTAATTGATATGTTAACTTTAAATCGCTAATAAGTGTATTTGTATATTCTATATTCTTAAGCATGATAGAAGCATATTTATGTACTTGTTCATATGAAAGAATATTATCAGTGTCTACAAGTATCTCTGCATATCCTTTTATTGGCGAAAGGGGAGTTTTTAAATCGTGAGTTATATTTGAAATCCATTCTTCTCGTATAATATCTGTTTTCTTTTTCATTTCATCACTGATATGAATTTCTTCATTAAGAGTATTCAAACTATCATAGACATCAGCAAAAGCTCCTTTCGCTTTGGTTGGAAGATATGTTCTCTTTGCAATATCACTAACAGAAGACGTGATTCGTGAAATAAATTTTGTTATCCAATATCCATAGGCAATTCCAGAAATTAAAACTATTAAAAATATAATACCTATTATTGAAAGCACAATAGGTTTTCCACCTATAAATTTAGTCCCATCAAAAAACATTGTTACTTTAGAAATATTAAGTGGAAAGTGTATAATATAAATAAATTCATCCTCATTATTTTTAATAGTACTCAAGTATACCGTATCAGCATTTGGAGTATCTTTCTTGGCTAATTCCAATAACTCAGAATTAGAATAATGATTTTTATGATTTTTTGGTTCTGAAAATCCATAAACTCTATTTCCATAACTATCTAAGATTTGTATCCATAATTGATTTTCCCGAAGCTTTTCCAAACCAGATTGTTTTATTTGTGGTTTATTATCTATAAATATAATTTGCTCAGTAAAACTTTCCATAAAATTTTGAGGCCAGTCACTACATATGCTTTTTCCATTTGGATGCTGGACATTAATAAGTGATAAGAAAATTCCTATTGCAGTTAAAGCCAGGCAGAAAAGCACTAAGAAAAAAATAATGTACGAGTAAAGTATTGTCCTGTATCCAGACTTACGCATTTAATCAACTCTTTTCCAAAACTTATATATTTGTGTTCTTTAACTATTTTTAAGGTAAATCTTATTAAATATGATACTATCTTAAATTATATGTGTATAGTTTTATATTATCAAGTTATCTGTTATTTAATAAAGCACTGTAACAATATACAAAACAGTGATGATATATAAAACAGTTTAAAATTACTTATTAAATATTAAACTATCTAAATCTGGATACAAAATAATATGTGTATATTAATGAAAATAGAAAAGCATATCATAGAACCACTTTTATAGGGGATACTTTAATAAAAGAATTAAAAATTATAACATATAAAAAATTTCCACTAAAAAATAATCGTGTTAGAAGAATGACAGAAAATCATGTATTTTGGAAATATTTCACAAATATTAAGAATAATAAAACACTTGAAATTGCTTATGTCAAGAAATTTTATATAATATAAACTGGTCAAATATGTTATAATATTAAATTGTGACAAGTTCATGGAGGTGTTTATATGAAAAAACAAAAGTCGCCAATTTTACTTGAAATGCTTGGGTTATTTTTTGGTTGTATATCAATGAGTATTGGTATAAATATGTTTTTAAAACCACATACAATTGCTCCTGGAGGGCTTAGTGGTCTATCTTTAGTGTTAAATAAAGTTACAGGACTTCCAGTATCAGCTATCATGTTAATCATAGGTGTTCCATTAGTAATACTTGCTTTCAGAATTATGGGTACAAAAAATTCATTAAAAACGTTATTTGGGACAATAGTATTCTCTGCTATAGTCCAATTGACAGACCCACTATCAAAATTGAGATTAACTGATGACTTACTACTATCAGCTATTGCAGGAGGAATTTTAGTTGGGATAGGTTTAGGAATAATGTTTAAATCAGATGCTTCTACTGGAGGAACAGATTTAATTGCACTTATACTTAGTAAAAAGTTTCCAGGGATAAAAGCTACAAAATTTATGTCTTGTTTAGATGGAATGGTCGTTATATCTTCTGGTATAGTAAATCGTAGTATAGAAACAGGCCTTTACTCTGGGATAGCACTTTGTGTCTTAATAAAAATAGCAGATATGATAATGGAAGGATTTGATCATTCAAAAGCATTTTTTATTATTTCTGAAGAACCTGAAAGTTTAAGACAAGCCATAACAAAAGAACTTGATAGAGGTCTTACTATTCTTGATGGTAAAGGTGGTTACACTAGAGAAAACAAGGAAGTACTACTTGTTGTAGTTTCTAAAAAGCAAGAACTTTATCTTAAGAGATTAGTTAAAAAGACTGACCCTACTGCATTTGTTATTGTTACAGATGTACATGAGGTTCTTGGAGAAGGATTTAAAAACTTAGAAAATTAATAAGTTGTTTTATAACTTTGTTTATATAGTTTTTAATAACTTATAGATGCCAAAATCATATCATATTAAAGTGTGAGTATATTAATTAATATACTAAACCTTTTTAGTAGATATAATATGATTTTGGCATTGTTTTTATCTAACATTTATTAGAACACTAAATACTCATTATTTTTTCAATTCATACTGATAACATGGGACATTTTTTATTGTGCTTCCAGTATGAATTTTTTTGATATATTTTCCTACACATTTAAAACCCAATAAATCTAATGATTTTGTAGAATTCGCATTTTCCTCATAGGTTATCGCAATGATTTTATTTAGATTTAGTTCTCTAAATCCATATTGTATTACTCTTTTAGTTATCTCAGTAGCAAAGTCATGACCCCAGTAATTGGGATTAATACATACGCCAATTTCAGCTTCCAATGCCTTTGGATTTATATTATTAAACCCCATATTCCCAATAACTTTATTATCTCTTTTGTACACTATTGCAAAGTGACCTATTTTTCCTTTTTTATATGGATTTAAAAAAAATGATTTTATAAATTTTCTTGTGTCTTCTAAAGACTTATGCTCATTAAATGGTAAATGTTTTACTACTACTTTATTTTTATAACAATCAAAAAAATCCTCAGTATCATTTAATGATGCAGGTCTTAGTATGCAGTTTCTAGTTTCTAAGGTTTTCATTTGAGGATATTCAGAATCAGACATTTCTAATCCTCCTTTATACATTAATCTAATATACTGTTCATATTTAAAATACGATATTAATTATATAAATGTGCTCAAATTAACCTTATTTCTAATTTAATAAAAATTAGCTTATTATAAATCTCTCAAATCTACAACATTATTAGTAATAATATAAGTTCTCTACTAGTTCTATTTATTGTAAGATACATCTTATTTTAGAAATGCCAAATATAAACTTACATATTATTAGATATCATACTTAAAAACTCTTTTGTTGCTAGTGATAGAGAGATATTTTTCAAATGGCAATAACCTATACTTCTTTTAGGTATTGGCTCTTTTATGTCTAATTTGAATAATTTTCCACTATTTAAGTAATCTATGCTAAATTCTTCTATAACACAAGATACTCCAAGATTTATATATGCAAATTCTAAAAGTAATTCATGAGAGCCTAATTCTATATCTGGATTTAGCTTTATACCTTTTGATAAAAAATATTCATTTACATAAAGCCTTGAATTTGCTTTATTTTCTAACATTATCAAAGGTAACAAATTTAATTCTTCTAAAGATATTTGCTTTCCTTTGTATTCTATGTAATCATTTGCACATACAAATATGTCATGTATCTCAATACATTCAACGATATTTAATGTTTCATCTTCTATTGGCATATTTATGATTGCTATATCAATATTACCATCTTTAAGTAAGGATATAAGTTCTCTACTAGTTCTATTTATTGTAGATACATGTATATGTGGGTATTTCTTATGAAAAATTTCCAAATACTTTAATAGAAAAAAACGTGCTGCTGTATCTCCTACTCCAATTTTTAATGAACCATATTCCAATTTTTTAAATTTATTTATTCTATCTTCTCCTGATGCGATTAAGTTTAATGCAGTAGCAACATGTTCACTTAAAATTTTCCCTTCTGGAGTTAACTTTACACCTTTATTATTTCTATAAAATAATATAGTATCTAATTGTTCTTCTAATTGTTTAATTGATTGGCTTACAGCTGGCTGTGACATAAATAATTCTTTGGCAGCAACAGAAAAGCTCTTATGACTTACAACTGCATTGAAAACTTTATATAATTCAAGTTTTACGTTCATACATAACTACTCCTTATATCAAATATTAGTATTATTTATTTTACTTATGATTATATTTGAATTATAATATACATGGTACTAATATGACAATATTAATTCTTTAGGAGGATTTTAAATAATGGATAGATTAGTTGGAACTGTTTCAAGAGGTGTTAGAGCACCTATTATAAGACAAGGAGATGACTTAGTTAAAATAGTTGTTGATTCTGTCTTAAATGCATCAAAGAGTGAAAACTTTGAAGTTAGAGACAAAGATGTAATTGCTGTTACAGAAGCTGTTGTTGCTAGAGCACAAGGAAACTATGCTCATGTTGACAATATAGCGAAAGATGTAAAAGATAAATTTGGAGATGATACTGTTGGTGTTATATTTCCAATTTTAAGTAGAAATCGTTTTGCAATATGTCTAAAGGGTATTGCAAAAGGATGTAGAAAAGTTGTATTAATGTTAAGCTACCCTTCTGATGAGGTTGGAAATCACTTGATAAGTATTGATGAACTTGATGACAAAGGAATAAACCCTTGGTCAGATGTGTTAACAGAAGAAAAATATAGAGAACTATTTGGATATAATAAACATACATTTACTGGTGTTGATTATGTTGATTATTATAAAAATTTAATTAAAGAGTGTGGTGCAGAAGTAGAAATAGTTTTTGCTAACAATCCAAAAACTATACTTAATTACACAACAAGTGTTTTAACTTGTGATATACATACAAGACAAAGAACAAAGAGAATTTTAAATCAAAATGGTGCTAAAAAGGTATATTCTCTTGATGATATAATGACATCAAGTGTAGATGGTAGTGGGTATAATGACCAATATGGACTTTTAGGTTCAAACAAAGCTACAGAAGAAACTGTAAAATTATTCCCTATAAATTGTGATGAAGTTGTAAATAAAATTCAAAGCAATATAAAAGAAATTACAGGTAAAAATGTAGAGGTAATGGTTTATGGAGATGGAGCGTTCAAAGACCCTGTAGGGAAAATATGGGAGCTAGCTGACCCAGTAGTTTCTCCTGCTTATACAAAAGGCTTAGAAGGTACTCCAAATGAGGTGAAATTAAAATATTTAGCTGATAATGATTTTGCTGACTTATCTGGAGATGAGTTAAAAGAAGCAATTTCAAAATACATAGTTGAAAAAGATAATAAATCTGATGATTTAACAGGAAATATGGTTTCTCAAGGTACTACTCCAAGAAGACTTACAGACCTTATAGGTTCTTTAGCAGATTTAACTTCTGGAAGTGGAGATAAAGGTACTCCTATTATTTACATACAAGGTTATTTTGATAACTATACAAAATAATATATTTTAAAGCATTTTATGTAATTTATTTAGATTAAAAACTAATATAGACCTCTTAATTGACATAACTTTACTGTATATCAATTAAGAGGTTATTTAATATTTACATAGTTTAATTTATTAATCTTTATTAAGAATTTTAATCTCTATTTATTTCTGAAATAATATCACTCTTTAATATTTGTTTTACTGGAATGATAACTGCAATAATACTAATAGTAATATTTAAAATAATCATACCCACATATAGAGACATATTTATATTGAAAACTGGATTTATATATAAATATACGCGTTTTACTATAAAATAAATCATAGATTGCCCAATAATACTTCCAATTACCATTATAATACTTGCATATAGTCCATATAAAAAACCTTCCCTCATCATCATAATCAAAAACTTATTATCTGTGATTCCCATAGCTCTTAAAATTCCAAATTCATGTCTTCTTGAAAAAACTAAATAACTCACTGTATTGATAATATGAAACAAACTTATGCTTAGAAGTACAAATACGATACCATATATAAACAATAATTTCTGGTTTAAATAAATATTATTTTTTTCAATAGCAATAGTATAATCTGTCACAATACATCGTTTTATATTATGTATAACATTTTTTATTTCTTTAGCTACTTCCATGCTATTGCTTTCTTTCGTCTTTTTTATACTGGCCATATTGTAATTTATGATATTAAAATTACTTTCCATTTGTTCATTTGTCATAACTATATCCATGCCATAATCGCCAATAAAGTATATATTATTTGCCATTACACGTTTTACAGTAGCAGCAACTACAAATTCTTTTACTGTATAATCATTTTTATCTTCTTCTTTAAACTTAATAGTCTCATCAGTAGGTTTCATTGTTTTTGGCACTTTAACTTTGATAGTATCTCCTGGCTTTATGTCAACTGCACCATATATACCAGTACCATCCATAGGAAGTCTAACAATCACTTTATTATTTTTAACCATGTCAGAATTATCAATTTTTCCATCAATAATATAAGGATTTAATCCTTTTAACATGTTAGCATTATATCCATAGATATTTGTCTTTAAAAGGTATCCCCCATCACTTTGTTTAGTGCAAATTCCATTGAAAAAATTCTTTATTCTGTAATCTTTTTCAAGAGGTTTAAAGAAATTTTTCCAAAGTAATTGTTCATCTCTAATGTGTATACCGCCAAAAAAATACCTTACTGGGTGAATACTTGATACACCTTCTACTTCGTTTAGTCTTGAAATTTTATCTTTTGGTATTCCTATATCAAAATCAGTTGTTTGCATAGCTATTTGATAATCAGAATTTAAACCATCATCAGCCTTCATTGTAAGCTCGTTATTATTTCTAGTAAGTTGTATAGAATAGCTAGAACATAGAAAAATAATTCCCCCAAGTGCTAATGAACACAAAATCCCTATAAACATTCCTTTTTTTTGAGTCATATATTTATGAGATAATACTGCTGTAATGTTAGAAAACTTTATACTTTTTATCTCTCTATTCTGTTTACTAATAACTTCAAAATTTTTCATTGACTCAATACTAGAATATTTGCTTAGCTTATATACAACTCGTACAGTGATTAAAATTAACAATAATGCTAAAAACAAAAATCCTAAGTAAATAGATTTTTCACTTATAAAAAATGACCCTGGAATAATATCACTACCTAAGAATATATGAGGAAATTGTTGATGTATTGTTGAAGCTACTCCTATGCCTAAAATACATCCTATAGGAAAACCTATGATAAAAAGTAAAAATAATTCTAAAAACAAGAGTAGTAAAAGTTGCTTATTATTAGCACCTAACACTTCTAAAACGCCATATTGTGATATTCTTTGAAGTATCGAAACATGGAAAATACTATATATTGCTGCTGCACTAAATATTCCAATAATCAAAACAATTGCATTTGTATTTAATTTTAAAGAATTTAAAAATTGAAATACACTATATCTTTCAAAAGTTATTGGAGGTTTTACACCAAATTCACTTGATAAATTCCAGTTTACATAGGAACTTTTTTTCGATATACTAAATTCTCTCATAAATCTAGCACTCTGTTTTTTTATATTTTTATTTTCATCAAATTTTACATAAACCATATAATTACCATTTTCTTCAGAAAATGTAGAACTATCTACAAAGCCCTCTAAAGCAGTTTCTGGATTTAAAATATCAGATAAAATCCCACATAACTTATAAGTTTTTCCGTCTAAATTTATCTCTGTTCCAATTTTTTCTTTTATATTTAAATTATTTAATGAATAGGTATCAAGTGCTATTTCTCCTTCTTTGCTAGGAAGCTTTCCTTTCAATAATTTTCTACCTGTCATATCTAAATAAGATGAATCCACATTTAAAAAATTCATAATGAAAGGTTCATCTATAGAACCTTTAGTATTTGTGATACCAAGTCTATTTACAGTGTATTCATTTGATTTTTTGTCTTTCTTAATTTTTTGTAGTTGTTTATTATCTACCTTAAAATAAAAATGATAATCTCCATTATCCGCTCTTATTTTCTCAATTTTACTTTTATTTGCACTATTTACTAAAGAACCAATTCCTGTCAATAAGGCTACTGATAGTACGATGCTTAAGATTATAGATATAGATTGTTTTTTATAATGTTTAATATATTGAATTGCAAACTTCATTAAAGATATCATAGTATTTCACCACCATTATTTACTACAATTCCATCTTCAATATGTATAATAGAATCGCATATTTGTGCTATATTTTCATTATGTGTTACCATAAGTATTGTTTGGTGAAATTTTGCACTACTTTCTTTTAGTAAACATACTACTTCCATTGTAGTCTTACTATCGAGATTTCCTGTTGGTTCATCAGCTAGTATAAGTGCAGGTTTATTTGCTAAGGCTCTAGCAATTGCTACTCTCTGTTGTTGTCCACCAGAAAGTTCACTTGGAAATTTTAGACGTTTGTCCCAAATACCTAATGTATTCATTAACATTTCAATATAGCTATGATCTACATAATTTCCTTTATCCAATGTAACAGGAAGAGCAATATTATCATAGACATTTAATACTGGTATTAAACTGTAATTTTGAAATATAAAACCTATATTCCTTCTTCTAAATACAGTCAAATCCTTTTTTCTTAATTTAGATATGTTTTTACCCTTAATTATTACATCTCCTGATGATGGGCTATCCAACCCACCTATAATGTTTAATAATGTACTTTTACCAGACCCAGAAGTTCCAACTATAGCAGTAAATGTAGCCTTTTCAATTTCTATGCTTACCCCATTTAGTGCATTGACCTTGTTTTCATATTCTCCATAATGTTTTACTAAATGATTCGTCACTAATATACTCATTTTATTTCTCCTTTCAACATAACTTAAAATATAAGTTCTTATAAGATATTGTAAGTGACGATAATTACACCCATCCTACAAAGTTAATTTAAACTCTTACAATTTTGTAAGAAGATACTAAAACAACTTCCGCTTCCTAATTTGGATTCTACTATAATATTCCCTTTTTCTTTTTCTAAAATTAATCTTGTAAGATAGAGACCAATTCCTGTACCATTTTGATTTTCAACATTTTTACCTCTATAAAATCGTTTAAAAATATTGTTCAACTCTTTACCATCAATGCCTATTCCTTCATCTTTGATTATAATTTTAGTATATAGTTCCATTTTTTCTACAGAAATAGTAATCATACTATTTGATGGTGAATATTTTATTGCATTTTCTAAGACATTTACAATTGCCTCTATAGTCCATTTTTTATTATGAAATAACTTTATATCTGAAAATATTTCTAAATTTATTTTTATGTTTTTAGATTCTGCTTTATTAAAAACAGTACTAATACTTTGAACAATAGTGTCTTTAATTAGTAGTTCTTCTGCTTCAAATTTGATAACCCCATCTTCTAATTTAGTCATCTTAAATAGAGACTCTAATAACCAGTCAATTTTAAAAGTTTGATTTTTCATTTTTTGTAAAAATTCTACTTTTTTTGATGTAGGAAGATTACTATTTTCTAAAAGTTCACAGTAAATGGTAATATTTGAAAGTGGTGTTTTTAATTGATGTGACATATTTGAAATTAAACTTTTAATTGCTTCCTTTTCTGATTTTGACTGCTCTACTTCTATCTCTATCATATCTTTAACTTTTTTTACTTGGTAAGAAATTTTTGATATTCTTGTATCTTTTGTATCTGGATAAGAAATTTCTTTACCTTCCAATAATTGATTTAGCATTAGACTTAATTCGTCACATGTATTTTGACTTTTTTTAATAGTTATTATAGCTATAATTATCATACATATTGCAACAAATAATAGTAACATATTTATTCCACCTCATTCCATAGATAGCCCATTCCATAAGCTGTTTTTATATACTTTGGATTAGATGGATTATCCTCTACCTTCATTCTAAGTCTTCTTATATTTACAGATATAATATTCTCATCAACATAATTTTCTTCACTATCCCATATATGATGTAAAATTTGTTCCTTCAATAATATTTGTCCTTTATTCTCAATTAAATAATTAATAAGCTTATATTCTACAGCACTAAGTTCCAAATCTACTTCATTTTTATACACCTTTAATAACTTTTGGTCTAATCTTATACCATTAGAATACAGCACTTTATTATTTGATTTTTTTCTTATTGCTACTTTAACCCTCGCTTTTAATACAGACAAAGAAAACGGCTTTGTGATATAATCATCTAAACCTATTTCTAATCCTGTTACCTCATCAATCTCTGAATCTCTTGCAGTAAGCATTATAATTGGAATATCTGACATTTCTCGTATTTGCTTACATATATCAAATCCATTTCCGTCTGGCAGATTACAATCTAAAATTATAAAATCTATATTTTTATTATTAAATATATGTAAGCCCTCTTGTTTTGTATAAGCTTTTAAAACATTAAATCCTTCACTTTCAAAAGCATAAAAAAGACCTTCATTTAAGTTTGTATCATCTTCAATAATTAATAAATTCAATTTTCTACTCCTTTTATTTTTAAACTTTTAAAATAGTATTTCTTCTTATCTTTTGTTAAAAATATATTGATACACCTATTTTACTAAAAAAACTGTAATTAAATTTGTTTTTTCTCAAATCTAGTTACAGTTTTTTATTTATAGACTATTCACCTTTAGAACATTCTCTATAAAAGGCTTTAATTGATTTTAAATCATTATCAGTTATAATATGTACACCACTTGCACTTAATAAATTAGCAAGACACTCAATACGTTTGAAATGTTTTTCTGTACTCTCATTAAACAATACTGGGTCTAACCAAATATTTATTAATATTATAAATACTTCAGACATTTCGTTTGGATAATCAGTTTTAAAAATGCCTTCTTCAACACCTTGTTTTATTAAGCAAGATAGTAAAGGGGTCATTTCAAGCGTAGATGCTCTTATACTCTTCATAAATAAGATAGGTTTTTTTTGGAGGCACATATAATCAATCAATTTTTTCCTTATTTCTGAACTAGATATGTGTAAGATAAATTCAGACACTTTTTCTCTAATCGTAAAGTTAGGATTATTTAATATTAACTTTAAATTTTCCATCTCTACTTTTAAATTACTTGATATAATCTCTTCGAACAGGAGTTCTTTATCTTTAAAATGGTAGTATACAGATTCTTTAGATATATCAAGAGTATCCACAATTTGTTGCATAGTTACATCATCATAGTCATTTTCTTCGAATATTTTCCACGCAACGTCTAATATCTGACTTCTCATCTTGTCAGAATGTTTATTTCTTGACATATAAATTCACTTCTTTCTTTATCAATTTATATTAATTGTTCATACATTTATTATAATAAGATTTTTTACAGTATGTCAATACACACCATTTAAAGACAACAAATCGTATTTATTCTTAAATTTCTTATTATTTATCATTAATATAATTTATATGTAAAAATATTATAAAACATATATAAATACATATTATTTAATTTAATGACGCTTAAATTGAAAATATAACCTTATTCTTATATAATTAAATTATGTAAGGATAAGGTTATATGATTTAATTATACTTTTACTAGGGGGAATAGAATTGAAAAGGGTTGATGAAAGAAATACTATGTTTGCAAGAGCAAATTATAAAAAAAATGGTTTTGCTTATAATGACTATTATGAGAAAAATCCTGAAAAAAAAGAAGTTGATGATAGTATAAGAAGTAGACCAAATTTATGTAGTGAAGGAACTATGACTTATAATGAGATAAATTCTCCAATGGCAAGTAGTGCATTTGACTTTTTATCTGATATAAAATCACTATGTGAAGGAAAAGTTTGTGACAATAAAGTGGATGTAGATGCAAAATCTATGACTAAAAAGATAAAAGGGTTTGCAAAGCAATATGGAGCTTCTGTGGTTGGTATAACTAGATTAAAAGATTATCATATTTATACAAATAGAGGTAGACATGAAGAAAACTATGGTGAGGAAGTTAATCTATCTCACAAATATGCAATTGTATTTGGATGTGAAATGGATAAAGAAATGATAAACAGAGCCCCGATGATATGTGAAGTTATAGAAACTTCAAAATGTTATGTAGATGCATCTATTGTTGGCATGATTTTAAGTTATTACATAAGAAACCTAGGATATGATGCTAGAAATCATATGGATGCTAATTATCTAGTAATGCCTGTTTTTATAGCTCGTGATGCTGGATTGGGTGATATAGGAAGAAACGCAATACTTACAAATAAAGATTATGGTTCTAGACTTAGACTAGGGGTTGTTACTACAGATATTCCACTTATAGAAGATGAATATGTTGATTTTGGACTTGAAGACTTTTGCAAAGTATGTAAAAAATGTTCTTTTAATTGCCCTTCTCACTCACTTTCTAATGATATTAAAATTGGTGATGATGGAAAATATAATTGGGTGATTGAACATGAAACATGTTACATTAAATGGAGATATTTAGGCACAGACTGTGGTATGTGTATATCTGCTTGCCCATTTAGCCAAAACCTTGAAACTATAAAAAACACTACTTCTTTTAAAGGCAATAATGAGCTTATTGAGAAAGCTTTGGATGAATATACTTCAAAATTTGGTAAAAGAATATTTGTACCTGGAAATCCATCTTGGTTAAAATAATTTTATATATTTAATAAATAGTCTGTCCCATGATAAATTCTAGGACAGATTATTTATTAAGTATTTTATTTATATGAATATAATATGATAATTTAGCAACATTTTGATTATATAATTAGCTTTATATAGAATATTAAACATAAAAGGAGTGAATATATGAAAAAAATATTAGTAGTGGAAGATGATACTATATTAAATAAAACACTATCGTACAACTTAAATGAAGAGGGATATATGGTTATTTCAAAATTCACAGCTATATCTTCTTTAGAATCTATTGTTAAACACAAATTTGATTTAATTATTTTAGATGTTAATCTACCAGATAGAAGTGGATTTGATTTGTGCAAGAAAATTAAAGAAAATTATGATATCCCTATAATTTTTTTAACTGCCAATGATATGGAATATGATATGATTAAAGGTTATGAACTTGGAGCTTTGGATTATATAACAAAACCATTTAATATCAATGTGTTTAAACAAAAAGTAAGAGCACTTTTAAATCATATTACAACAAAAACAAAACAAGATTGCTATGATGATGGATATCTCAAGATTAACTTTTCTGAGTTCTGTGCATATATAAATGACAATCAAATTGTATTTACACCATTAGAATATCGTACTTTAAAACTATTTATTGAGAATCCCAAAAACATTCTAACAAGAAAAATACTTTTAGAAAAACTTTGGGATATAGATGCTAATTTTGTAGATGAACATACTTTGACATCTGTTATAAGTAGAATTAGAAGTAAAATTGAAAAAGATGGCTCTCAATACATTAAAACAGTATATGGTATGGGATACATGTGGATAGGTGAAAAAAATGAATTTTAAAAATTTTTCTTTTAATACTATTTATTTAATAATTGCTGTTAGTATGGCTCTTACAGCTATTCTATTCAATATAGCAATTTATATAATAACTAATGATTTTAAAATAGTTGTTCTATTATTGATATACACAATAATATTCTCTGGTTTTATATTATTAATCATGCTCTTACTTCATAAAAAAATAACTCTATTTTGCTCTGAGATATGTTTAACCTTAGATAAGATGATGAATAGTAAAGATAATCTGGAAATTACTTTGGAGGAAGAAACACTTTTGTCACGTATTAATCATAGACTGATTAGAATGTATGAAGTCATTCAAGAAAATCGCCACAATATTGCTATGGAAAAAGCTGATTTACAAGAATTAGTTTCTGATATCTCTCATCAAATCAAAACTCCTATTGCAAATTTAAAGATAATTAATAATACTCTACTGAATCAGAATCTTAAAACTGAAATTCAAAATGAGTTTTTGATGGATATGCAAGGTCAATTAGATAAATTAGAATTTTTAATGCAGTCTATGATAAAAACTTCAAGACTAGAGACAGGTATAATTTCATTATCTAAAAAAAAGAATTCGATTTATGAAACAATTGCGACTTCACTTAGTGGAATTTTATTTGATGCTGAAAAAAAGGACATTGAAGTTACAGTTGATTGTGATTCAAACTTATATATATGTCATGACAAAAAATGGACTTCTGAAGCTATTTTCAATATATTAGACAATGCAGTGAAGTACACAAGTCCTAAAGGTAAGATACATATATCTACAGAATGCTGGGTTATGTATGCTAAAATAGATATTACTGATACTGGAAAAGGCATATCAGAAAGTCACCAAGCAGAAATTTTTAAGAGATTCTATCGTGAGGAAGATGTACATGATATAGATGGTATTGGAATTGGTCTATATCTTTCAAGAAAAATTGTATCTCTTCAAGGTGGATATATCAAAGTTACATCAAAAATTGAAGAAGGCTCTACTTTTTCTATATTTTTACCTAATAAATAAATTTTTAAATATTTTATTTGTGATAATTCTGCAACATTTTGATTATATACTGTATTTACAATATATAAAGGAGGTCTTTATAGTGAGTATTTTACAAGTAACAGACTTAAAAAAATATTATGGGAGAAATTCAAACATTACAAAAGCTCTTGATGGTGTGAGCATATCTGTTGAAAAAGGTGAATTTATTTCTATTGTAGGTACATCTGGTAGTGGTAAATCTACATTATTAAATATTATGGGAGGTTTAGATAATCCTACATCTGGAAATGTCATTATAAGAGGAAAGGATTTATCAACTATGAATGATGAACAACTTACAATTTTTCGACGTAGAAATATAGGTTTTATATTTCAAAATTATAATCTTGTTCCTTTACTTAATGTATATGAAAATATCATTTTACCAATTGGATTGGATGGTGAAACACTAGATAAAGACTTTATAAATGAAATTATAAGTTTACTTGCACTAGATGAAAAATTATATGATGTACCAGGTAATCTTTCTGGAGGACAACAGCAACGTGTTGCTATTGCAAGAGCACTTGTGACGAAGCCTGCTATTATACTTGCTGATGAACCAACAGGTAATCTTGACAGCAAAACGAGTGCAGATGTATTAGGCTTACTTAAGATGACAAGTGAGAAATTTAACCAAACAATTGTAATGATTACCCATAATAATGAAATTGCACAATTAGCAGATAGAATCGTTCGTATTGAAGATGGAAAAATTTATAACTAGGAGGTGAAATATATGTTTAAAAATAATAATGGTGCTTTCATTAGAAAAATAGCATTGAATGATTTAAAAATTAATAAACTTAAATTTTTTCTTTCAGGTATTATTATAATGATTTCCACATGTTTATTATTAACAACTACTTTAGTTTCATATAATGGCTCTATGGATTTGGTTAATTCATCTCCCTATCATGCGAGATATCAATCTGTAAATGAAAAATCAAAAACATTATTACAGCAAAATAAAAACTTTAGTAGTGTAGGAGTTTATAAGTCACTTGGTAGTGAGATAAAATCAGATTATAGAATGTCAATGATATATGTAGATAACACTGCAATTGAGCTTCTGAATTTTCAACTATTAAAGGGCGGTATGCCAACAAATAAATATGAAATTGCTATTTCAGAAAAATATCTATCTGAACTTGGCTTGAATAAAGACCTTGGAGATAGCATTACATTAAAATATCGCGACAATATTACTAACAAAGAAATACAAAACGATTTTATTATTGTTGGATTTGTAGAAAATTACTATCAAGATAATGCTAAGCAATACTATACAGTTGTTTCCAATGATTATCTCAAGGATATGGCTTCTACACCTTTACAAATCAAAAGTAATAATTTTAATGAAGCAACTCCAAACACTGTAGATGTATTAGTTAGATTATCAAAAGAAAATACAGAAAAATCCCCTACTTTAATTAAGACTCAATTAAGTGAAATTGGTTCCTCTTTAAATATTAAAAAACATAATATATATTTAAATGATAATTATATTGAATCAAATTTAATTGATGGTGAACAAGTTATTACAGTTTTAATAGTAGGAGTAATTATTCTTTTTTCTAGTTTGTTTGTTATTTATAGTATTTTTTATATTTCAGTTGTTAATTCAGTTCAAATGTATGCAAAGTTGAAAGCACTTGGTATGACTTCTTTTCAGTTGAAAAAGATTATTTACCTACAAGGAAATATTTTATCTATTATTTTTATTCCAATAGGCATTATATCTTCCTGCATAATTACATATATAATTCAGCCTTTAGCATGGCAAATGACTACTGACTTATTTATTATTCTAGTATTATCAATAGTAATATTTTTGACTGTAAGAATTTCTTTAAATAAGCCAGCTAGAATTATTTCAAAAACTTCCGCTATTGAAGCTATGCAATACACAGAAATTAAATCTAGAAATAAAATTAAAACACTTAATTATATAAATATTAAAAATTTAGCACTAAAAAATATTGAGGTAAATAGAAAGAAAAATTTAATAGCATTGATTTCATTGAGTATTAGTGGAATATTATTTATTTCAATTGCTAGTCTGTCTAATTCTATAGATTTTAATAAACAGATGTCTCAGACATTCGTTTATAATGAAAATTATATTATTGGAAATAAAATTGACAATTTGTATGAACGAATTACACAAATTCAGCAAAATAATCCATTTACAAACACTCTTAGAAATGAAATCAAATCAATTTATGGAGTACAAAAAGTAATTGAATCTAAAGGAATAAAATGTGAAGTTATATACCCTTCTATTAAGGATAAAGATGGAAGTAATGTTACAACTTTGATTGAAAGTGTCACACCAGAGCTTGCAAAATCATTCCAAAAGTATATTGTAAATGGTAAAGTTGATTATAAGCAATTGGATTCAAACAGCTTGATTGTAAATAAATATAGGACAAAATCTTATGGAGTTGATTTGAAAATTGGAAATACAATTACATTTAATATATTTAGTGGAAATGACATCATCAAAAAACAAATGAAAATAGTTGGAATAATTGATAATTCAAATACAGGATGCATGTTCTTTACTTCAGACAAGGCTTTAGATAAAATAACACCATATAATACAAATTTACATTTTTCAATTTTATCCGATAAAAAGTATTCAAAAGAAGTTGAAGAAAAACTATTAAATATTATTCAAAATAATTCAAATTTAATCCTTTATTCATATGATAGCGATTATAAAATGCTAACTAGAGCTTTTAAGTATATGATTATAGCTGCATATGTATTTGTTGGTTTAATTTCCTGTTTTGGTATCCTTAATATGACAAATATCCTTGTAAATAGTGTATTAACTAGAAAAAAAGAGTTTGCCTTACTTCAGGCGGTTGGAATGACAAAAAAACAGTTGCGCAAAATGCTCTATCGAGAAGGTTTAAATTTGAGTATTAAAGCTGTATTTGTATCAATTACATTGGGTTATTGTGGTTCAAAATTACTCTGCTTTTTTATAAAAGATGTTGTTAGATTAGACTTCATTAGTTTCAATTTCTCTATACTTTCTATTTTAATTTTTTCATTTATATTAATAGGCATGCAAATATTAATAATTGAATTCCTTATAAGAAATCTAGAAAAACAATCAATTACAAAACGTTTACGCTCTCAATAAAAATATATATAAAAATAGCTACTTTTATACTACACTCAACATAGATTTTCAAGATTTAGAGGGTCTGAAAACTTTGATTTTACGACCCTCTGTTTGTTTTTTAACTTCTATTATTTATTTTCTGAATATATCAATAGCATGACTCGTAACGCCTATTAAATCTTCGCGTTCACAAGTAGCAAAGTGATATTTCAAATATAACTCAAATTCTTCATCATCCATAGCATCGACTGCTTCACGCATACATAGGGCTAAACCATCCGATGCGACGTAATGCAGTCTTGTTACAGGAAAAACAGCCATCAAATCGTCAATGTTTTCTTTACGGACAAGTTCAAACAAATCCTTAGGACCTGACTTGGTAGCAAATGTCTGTGGGTCAATCAAGCCCTTTTCAATATATTCAGCTACATTGATATTTCCTCGGTTGAACCCTTCATCAATAAGGCAGCCATCAGATATAACATATGCAGCAAAAATCACACCACCATGTTTTGTTACACGGATAGCCTCATGTAGAGCTTGTTGTTTATCCTCTTTGCTATAAAGATGATACAACGGACCTAACAACAATGTAATGTCATATTCATTGTCTGAGAAAGCAGACAAATCCATAGCATTACCTTGAGTAATAGTTATATTTTCATTTGATTGAATATTTTTACGGAAAATTTCTATGTTATGTTCGACCAATTCGACTGCATCAACGTCATATCCCTGACGTGCCAGCGTGTGAGAATATCGACCAGTTGCAGCACCAATTTCAAGCACACGGTCGCTAGGTTTTAAGTACTTTTCAATATAATGCATAGTAGTTAGGAATTCAACTGTTCCATGCTTTAATGCCAACCGACTATCTTCGTCGTAATTATTGTAAAAATCAATTAAGTATTGGTTTATTTTCATATTGCACCCCCTTATGTATTAGTTAGTAAACATCAAATAGATAAATTCCAATCCTTTTTTTCTTGTCTTATAAAAGCTGATAATATATTTTTCAACATTTTTTCGGCACTATTTCTATCTAATGTCAATTTTTTCGTTGCTGTTAAGACAGCTATGCCATGAGTATAAAGAAATAAATCTAAAAATATGACTTTTGCACATTCTAACTCTATTCCAATACTTTCAGAAAAAAGCCTTGCCTTTTTTTCATTATCAATTTCTTTGTAGAAATCATTTGGATCTTCCATCATCAAATCTAAATCGTTTATAAACAACAACTTAAATAAATGTGTTTCTTCTTGAGCAAATTCAATGTATGAAAGTGGAAGTAATAAATATTGACTGACATTTTCAGAATTATGATAATTAATAACATACTGATTATAGTATTCATATGCAAAAGCAAGAAATTCACCTTTTAATTCATCCATATTTTCATAGCAAGTAAAAATTGGTCGAGTGGAACATTGTAATTTACTTGCGATACTCCTTGCATTTACAGTTTCAAATCCTGTTTCTCTTGTAATATCCAAGACAATATTCAAAATCATTTCTTTCGTTATTTTTGCTTTAGGTGGCATATAAATTCACTTCTCCATT
This sequence comes from Clostridioides sp. ES-S-0010-02, assembly GCA_020641055.1. Lineage (NCBI taxonomy): Bacteria > Bacillati > Bacillota > Clostridia > Peptostreptococcales > Peptostreptococcaceae > Clostridioides > Clostridioides sp. ES-S-0010-02. Next base: position 2,194,055 of record CP067345.1, on the reverse strand, counting down.
AAATTTTTATAAAATACATACGTTATATAACAATTGTTGCACATTAAAAAAATTATGTCAAGAAATAGTTTTGCATTTTTTATCATTCCTGAAGCTGACAAATAAAATATGAGTTGCAATTAATCTATTAATAGACGATTGCAACTCATATTTTACTTTAAATACTTTTCTTTTTACATGATATTTCATATACATAATCTTCTGATGAATTAATATCACTTTCTTTTGAATTAATATTACTTTCTTTTCTTTTTTTAGAATCAATTAAGACAAAATATAGTATAAAACCTACAACAAGTCCCCAGGTTCCACCTTTAGCAGCAATCACGCCACCCATCAGCCCAATTAATCCTCTCTCTACGCCAGTATCACATAGTTCCATTGATAGTTTAGTACATAAGTAACCTTGAACTAAAAGTGTCACTGATAATGCTAATGGTATAAGAGGCGTAGCTATTTGGGCAATTGGATAAAAGCAGATAAAAATAGCTGAAACCCATACCAACGTACCCATACCACTAAAAATAGACTGCATTGCTTCCTTTCCAACCTTATATCTTTGAGCAACACTTCCAGTAAGAGTTGCAGCTAATGGACCACACATAGCTATATATGGAGAAATAACTGCCATAACAATATTTCTTATCCCACTTATAATATTAGACCTATTAGAATTAAAATCAATATACTCATCTGTTCTGTTTTTACTTTCAGAAAGAACTAAATTTTCACCTGTTATAAAATCACCAAATGCAATTATATATATCATGAAAGCCATTGGCAATCCTTGTATAAATAATATTAGACTTGGAAAACCTATTCCAAAAGGAGATACTGTATCTATTAATTTTTGAAAATCCATTATATAAATAATATTTTCAAAATTAAAGCTAGGAATTCCTATTTCTTTACTAAATATTCCTATAATTAAACTCACTAAAATAGCTGGAACTACTCCATATTGACCTAATCGAAATAAAAACTTATTCTTTACTTTTAGAGCATCGAATTTTTCAGAAAACATTACAAAGCAAGCAACTAAAATCCCAACTGTTATAGATATTGGATAAGATTCAAATCTGCCTTTAGGGCTAAATTCTGCTATTACAGTTGATATACCAACTCCCATAAGTATTCCACCTTTGATGGAATTTGGGATTCTATTTACTAGTTTTCCAGCTATACCTGTTATACCCATTAAAATAAATATAATTCCTAAATCTATTTGTAAAGCTGTTAATGCTTGTATTCTTTCAATACCAATATTGAACTTTAACAAATATGCAGTTGTAAGAGTTATAGAAGCTGTAATCCAGCCAGGAACTACTGGGTCTCCCATAAAAACATGCAGGCAATACAATATTGAGTTAATGATAGCCATACTCCATGCTACTTCATAGGGTAATCCTAATATTTGCGTGCTAAGTCCAATAGTTCCTAAGCTTGTCATACTTGATATTATGCCTTGAATAGCTTCCGGTTTCTCAAATCTGTAATGTATAAACGGAATTCGTATCTTAAACATTCCAAATTTTATGTGAGGCTGTTCACTTCTAGTGAGTCTTTCCATAATTTCACTCCACCTTTCAATAACTCTTATTAATTGTTTATAAATTATCAATCTTGTTAAAACTAGTATATAACATATAAATTACATAAACAATAAATTAAAATTGTAAAATTGATAGATTTTGTGCATATATATAAAGATATATCCATTTTTATTTTTTTATATCGATTGATAAAGGTTCTTTATAAAATTCAATAGTTCTTTTCCATGATTCAAACTGTCCTTTTGCATTACCTTTTACAGTTCCTCCTGAAGAAAATATTCCTCCAGCCATATTCATAGATAAAGTTTCACTTAGAGGTACAATATATGGAATTGGTAAAGGATGTCCCATCTTATCATATGTTAATAGTTCCACATTATATTGGTAGTTATTTCTTTTAAGTTTTTCTATGATTTCTACACAACCATCATAACTATTCCAAATATTATCTTCTTTTCCAGAAATCATAAGAATGTCAGCTTCAGAATTTTCTACTTTTATCCTAGCCTCTTCTTTATTGTCTGCCCTTTCAATACTTTTCTTATAAGTACTGGCAAATCCAAATGGAATTCCTTTTTCTATATCTTTTTTCTGGTCTTCAAAGAATATATTATTGTCTACCTTGATATATGGAAGTGGCTTACCTTTATATGACCATGATGAAGTATCTTTTCCATTCATTTGTCCATCAAGTGCTTGAAAACAATACGCATGAGGCTGTGATACTACTACTTTTTTAATTTGTTTATATCTTGAAGCAAGTAAAAGTGCTAACTCACCACCTTTTGATGTCCCATGTACAAATATTTCTTTAGTATTAGTGATTTCATCTTCACTAATCCATTTAAATATTTTTTCAAAGTATTCTAATGGTACTTCTTCTAACTTACTTGGCAATCCTTCTAGAGCAAAATAAGCAACTGCTAGTACATTGAACCCTCTAGATGCAAGTGGAGCTGCCAGGAGTTCTAAAGCATCTAAATTTCCATCAGAACCCCCTAAAACTAAAATTGTTTTATTACTAGAGTTTTGTTTATAAAATAATTTTCCTATAAATTCATCAGATATATCTTTTGTGATAATATCTTCTGTTTTGAACAATCTCTTCAACTTAACTTCTTTTCTTTCAATATCAGATTCAAATATCATATTCATGATTATTGGTTTATCAATAGATATATTTTCTGCAAAATTTTCACCTTCAGTTTTTGATTTTTTCAGAGAATATATTAACCCCATGCAGTCAGTAGTTTTATAAGTCCCTTCTACAGGTTCAATTGAATCTAAATCCACTTCTCCTTTTTCATTTGAATAAAATACCCCATAAGATGAGAATTCCTCTCCTTTACACCATGGAAATTCCATTTTCATAGATACTCTTAATTTACTATTTGGAATTAAGCCTGAAACTATAACTTTAATTTTATCATCTACAAGTGATTCTGCATTGTATATATTTACTTTCATAATTGATTCCTCCATGTAATAATTATTGCTCATGATTTATATATTTGAAATAGCTTTCTTTAGCAAGCTATGAATAATCCAAATATAAGACATCATGTTGACTATTTCATTATATCAACTCGAACCAATTTAGTCAATATATTGTCTTTTCTATTTACTTAAAATTATTTTAGTAATATGAGCTATTCGTAATTTAAAATTTTGCTTATATTGAGTGATAGAAAAAATAAAACCACTCCTTTAAAGAAATGGTTTTATCTAGAAAATATAAATTATTTTTTAGTAAGCTTAATAAGTATTTTTTATTTAAAATTTTAGTACAAACATGTATTTCTTTATTTATAAATTTTACAAAATTTATGCATTGGCAAAAGTGTATATGGCATTAACCCTTGCTATATATAGATTTTCATCACTACAACCAATATATTTAGCATACTTTTCAATCTTCTCTCTTGCATTTTCAGCATCACTTTCATCGCTCTCTACTAGTTCATTTATATAAAGGTCCATTAAAGAAGCCTTATATTCTTTTATATTATATCCTAAAAATTCAGTTAATCTTTCAATCTCCTTACTAAAATCTCCATCTTCCTTTACCAAAAACTCGTATACATCTTCTCTATATGGATTTAATGTTATTATTTGTTTTACAACCTTACACTCATCTGCTTTTCCAATAAAACCATCTTTGTAATTATTAAACAAGGCATTAGATTTTTTTATAGATTCTTCATCAATATAAGAATGGACTTCACTGACTCTATTTTCTATAAGCGCATCTATTACAGCATAATGAATTTTGAAACAATCATTATACAAATAATTGCTCATTTTTTTTACTGTAGATTCTATTTCTAAAAAATTTGCATGATTATTTTTTTTATTCTTATTTGGTATGATAAAAGTTTTATTTAAGTTATTAAAAAGCCTTTTAAAATCTAAATATTTTTCACAATAAACACTTTTAAAGGTATCAATATCTATAGTTATAATTCCAAAACTCACTATAGTCTCGATTCCTTTCTTAAAAGATTCCTCTATATATTTTTCTCCTAGATTTAGACCTCTATCTGATATTTGTTTTAGATTTTGAAAATTATTTAAACAATCTCTCTCAAAGTTTTTAGAAATTTCTAAAGCATACAATTTAAAAATTTTTCTTATCTTATTATAATTATTTTTTGTATCATCAAACCTGATAATAGCTCCATTTACATCAAATGTAATCATTGAGTTTTAACCTCCCCCATTAGTTTCATCAATAAAATAAATTTAATATAAACTTTATAATCATAATATTAAACTTATTTCTACTATAATTATTAATTTGATGATGAAAGCCATTTTCCTTCTAAATAAAAAATTTGTCTAAAGTTTTTAAAAAAATTAGACAAACTTTAAGTTTTTAATCTCTAAATTACTCCAAATACACCAAATAATATTGGTATAAATATGGCTGGTAATAGATTTGCTACTTTTATATTTGTTAGCTTAAGTACATTTAAACCAAGTCCTATAATTAATAAACTTCCTGCAGCTGTCATTTCTGTAACTACAGGGTCACTTAAAAATCCATTTAAAAATGATGCCCCTAAACATATAATACCTTCATATAAAAATACAGATACAGCAGAAAACATTACACCTATACCTAAAGAAGCTGTAAATATAACAGAAGCTATCCCATCTATTACTGATTTTACAAATAAAGTATCATGGCTTCCTGTAAGTCCACTTTCTAACGAACCAACTACTGCCATAGCCCCTATACAAAATAACAAACTAGATGATATAAAACCTTCAGCAATAGAATCCTTTTTATTGCCTTTAGAAAACCTACTCTGCAAAAATGCACCTAATTTATTTACCCATTTATCAATATCTATTAACTCTCCTATTAAAGCTCCTAAAGCTATAGATATTATTGTCACTAGTGTATTCTTTCCCTCTAGTGCTCCTGATATCCCTATATATAATACACATAGGGCAATTCCATTCATTATAGTATCACTTACTCTTTGAGGTAAACCACCTTTGATTATAAGACCTACTATACACCCACCTGCGATTGCTAGACTATTTGCTATTACTCCAAACATTTTTTCTCCCCTCGATTAGTTAATTAAATTTTGCTTAAGTTCATTAAAAACTTAAATGTCAATGATTTGTAGTGGATATTCCAAATATTCCAAAAATTTTTCAAATCCTTTTTTTGATATATTTACAGTTTTAGTATTTATATTTGGATGAAAATTTAAATACTCTTCTTTAATTACATCCTCATCTATGTAAAGCTCTACTTTTCTTTCTGTATCATTTACTAATGAAAAAGGATTTACACTTCCAGGAAGAAGTTTAAGTACATTGTATAATCTTTCAGGCGAAGCAAATGATAACCTAGAACTTCCTATTTTTTCTTTAACTGAATTTAAATCAACATGTTTATCCCCTCTAACTACAATTAGATAGTATTTGTTTCCTTTAGCATTTCTTAAAAATAAATTTTTACACTGACATCCTTTTGTTATATCATTTAAAATTACTAACTGCTCTGCTGTATATACAGCTTCATGTTCTACTACCTCATATTTAATATTTAACTTATCTAAAATATTGTATATTTTAGTTTCATTTAAATTTACTTCAGTTGCATCTGATAATTCTGTTATTTTATCTTTTACATCACTCATCATGCTATATTCTCCTTTAATACTTTGTATATTACACTTCTCCTGTTTTATAGTAAATATTATTCTACTATGGCTATTGCTCTTACTGGAGCACCATCAGCGTCATTATACTTAAATGGAGCTGCTATAAATAGAAATCTTTCTGGCACAGCTTCTAAATTTGTAAGATTCTCTATTATTATTTTACCTTTTTCAAATAAAATGTGATGTACCTTAAAAGCTGATGTGTCGTATCTATCTACAGATAACATATCAATTCCTATTCCCTTTAGATTACTATCAGCTATATAGTTTGCAGCCTCTTCTGTTAATGTAGGATAACCTACATAATATTGCTTTTTATCCCAAAACTTTGACCAACCTGATTTAAATATTATAAACTCACTACTTTTTATTTCATCTTCATATTTTTTTAGATATTCTAATTCTATGTTTTTGCTTCCTTGCTCAAGTTCTAATACATAAGCCTTACCGACAAAATTTTCTATATCCAATGTATCTAAGGATTCACCTTTAGTATACATATGTTTTGGTGAATCCATATGAGTTCCATTGTGAGAAAATACACTGATTAATGTTTCTTGATATCCATTTTCTTCAATAATAGCTACTTTTTTTATATCAGGTCTATTAGTCTCTGCATATACAGGCATATCATTATGTGTCACATGAGTTAAATCAAAAACCTTCATTTTTTATACCCCCTATGTTTTATTTTCTATTATATACCTAAATTCACTTTATTTCTATTGGATTTTATCCTATTATTGCCAAATTAGTATATACTTTTTATAAAATTTAATGGGTTCATAGAAAAATCTTGAAAAGAATTATCAGTAAATATAACATCTTCTCCTAAAAAACGCTTATATCTTCTTTCTTCTTTTTTTAAAGTAATCCTTTGTTTTTGTGAATGATTATTAAACACCATTATTTTAAGAGGTGTTTTTCCACCATTTGTTTGTACTCTTTTTAACATATATTTTATATGCATATCAGCCTCTGGAAATGAATACCCACAAAATACCAGAAGGTCAGCCTCTCTCAAAGTTTTTTCTGTCTCATTCCAAACATTACTTAAAAATATATTTGACATATTCTTAAAATATGTTGGTGGAACTATGATTGGTTCTGTCAGTTCTCCACACTCCAAACATTTTGTTTCTGAACTATTTTCAATTAGTTTCATAACACCACCTTCATGTGGTGTAAGAGTTAAACTATTGCAAATAGGACAGTAAAGCCAGTTCAATGAACCATGTATCTTATAGAGTTTAATTAATGGTTCTTTTGGTTTTCTCCAGTTTAATTCTTCCTTAAAATTAGTAAATTCTACACCATAATCAAGCATAATAGGCAAATCATTTTTATCTCTTAAGCCAGTAACTGTATTGTCTATATGTATATCATAATTTGCACTAATAAAAGTTGTATCAAGGAGTAAATCATTTTGTAAAAGATTTTCAACTAAAAGTTTGTGATATTTATTATCTGTTCTAGGTGTATTATGAATTGCTTCAGCCATCAATAGTATTAAATACTGTCTTAAAAAACGTATACTATCACTTCTATTATTTAAATTTTCAAGTCCAAAATTTCTAAAGGCTTCTCTTCTTTGTTCTGCTAAATCTAAAAGCCCTAAAACTTCTTCAAATGTTGGAAAATTTGCATTATCTAGATTATCTTTTCTTATGTCAATATTAAACATTTGTTTAAAAAAGGCATACAATTCTCTATTCATATCAGTATCATAATTTTTAGGTTTTAATTTCTTAAAGTATTCACTAAATAATTCATTTTGAATGGGTAAATTTTCTGCAGCTGAAGCTCCTGCTCCCAAAAATATAGCTATTTTCATATAATTCCTCCTATATAAACATTACTATTATTTTTTATATCTATTAAATATTTATCTTATTAACTTATTTAATAATACAACAATAAAGCTGTCTTTTACTAGAAAAAATCCTATTACAAGACAGCTTTATATTTATATTTAAATCTTTAATAATTCATAAATAGAAAGAGCATATATTTGAGCAGCTTTTACAATATCCTCTACTATCAAATGTTCATTAGCTTGATGCTCAGTTTCTGGTTTCCCTGGGAAAATAGCTCCAAAGGCAACACAATTGTCTAAAGCTCTTGCATAAGTTGCTCCTCCAGATGAAAGAGGTGTTCCATCAAGACCAGTTTCCTCTTCATATACTTTTCTCAATGTTTTAACAAGAAGTGTATCTTCTGGAACATAAATTGAATCTAAGAAATCATATTCTTTATAATCTAAATTATATTTATCTGTTATTTTCTTTAGTTCTTTTACAAAATCATCTTTTTTATATGTTACAGGAATTCTTACATCAATTCCAGCAAATTCTTTTTTACTATCAATAGTTACTTTACCTATATTTACTGTTAATTTTCCTGATACATCATCCTTGCAATTAGGAACTATATTGTTTCCATTAGCATCTTCACCAATAACTTCTGCTAAAAACTTAATTATATTAGAATCTATTCCTATATTATTAAGAGCTATACAAAGTCTAGCTACTGCATTTATACCAGTATCACTAGCTGCTGAATGAACACTTTTTCCTATTATACATATTTTATTGCCTTCAACAGTGTATTCAAAACCTAATTTATCTAATTCTTTTTTTAACTTATCAGAATATTTTCCAATATAAACTGCTTTTCCTGGAACTGCATTTAAAGCCTTCCCAACTGATAATTCTATATCACTTTTACTCTCACATGTTAAATGAACTTGTAAAAGACCTTTTTCTGCATTTGTTATTGGAAATCTAGAATCAGGAGTAAATCCATAGTCTGGTACTTCTTCATTATTTTCTTTGTATTTATTTATACATCTCCAAAGATTTTCTTCATCAGCTCCAAAAATGAATCTTATTCTCTTATTTAAATCTATATTTAAATCCATAAGAGCTTTTACTGCATAAATTGCTGATATTGTAGGTCCTTTATCATCTTGTGTTCCTCTTCCATATAACTTACCATCTTCTAAAACACCTTCAAATGGTGGATAATTCCAGCTTTCTAAGTCACCTTCTGGAACTACATCAACATGACCAAGTATACCTATCATTTTTTCACCTTGTCCTATTTCTGCATAGCCATAATATCCATCTTTATATACTGTTTTAAACCCTAAAGATTTACATAAGTCTAAAATACCTCTTAAAGCCTTATCTATATTTTCTCCAAATGGGAAATTTTTAGTTGGCTCAGATATAACACTAGGTATTTTTACACTTTCTTGTATTGAAGAAATCATTTCATCTTGTAGAGAACTCACTTTTTCTTTAATTTGTTCTTTCATAATTATCACCCTTCAATTCTCATCATAATATACTAGTAAATATTTTGACCTTTTAAAAGAAAAATATGCTTACTTTTTTAGTTTTTTTATAAATTCAATTGCTTTTAAAGTACCCATTTTAGAGTGGTCAAATGTAAGCCCTCCTTGGAAGTAAACATTATAAGGAGGTCTTATTGGAGCATCTGCACTTAGTTCTATAGAAGAACCTTGTATAAATGCTCCTGCTGCCATTATAACTTCACTTTCATATCCAGGCATATCCCAAGGTACAGGTTTAACATAAGAATCAACTGGAGCAGCTTCTTGTATTCCTTGGCAAAAACTTATGACTTCATCAGCATTATTAAGTCTAATACACTGAATAATATCACTTCTTAAATCATCATGTTTTGGCAATACATCATATCCTAATTTTTCAAAAGCTCTTGAACAAAATATAGCTCCCATCACAGCTTGAGATACTACATATGGTGCTAGGAAAAATCCTTGAAGAACATTTCTAGTAGTTCCAAAAGTAAGACCACATTCTTTACCTATTCCAGGAGAAGTCATTCTATATGATATAAGCTCAATTAAATCTTTTCTACCAGCTATATACCCACCTGTTAATGCAAGTCCACCTCCAGGATTTTTTATTAGAGAACCAGCCATAACATCTGCTCCAACATCAGTTGGCTCTTTAGTATCTAGAAACTCACCATAACAGTTATCAACCATTACTATAACTTCTGGTTTAACAGATTTTATTACATCAATGGCTTCTTTTATATCACTAATTGAAAGTGATTTTCTCCAAGAATACCCTTTTGACCTTTGTATCATAACAAGTTTAGTTTTATCATTTATTTTTCTTTTAATTCCTTCTAAATCCAAATTTCCATCTTCTAAAAAATCTACATCATCATATGTAACACCATATTCTTTTAAAGAGCCTTTTTCTTCTCTTATACCTATAACACCCTCTAAAGTATCGTATGGTCTTCCAGTAACAGATAGAATTTCATCTCCTGGTCTGACTATTCCTTGTATACATAAAGTGAGTGCGTGTGTTCCATTTACAATTATTGGTCTTACAAGAGCATCTTCTGTATTAAAAACTTTTGAATAAATTTCCTCTACTTTTTCACGTCCAATATCATTATATCCATATCCTGTAGTCCAATTAAAATGCATGTCACTTAATTTAGATTCTTGCATAGCTTTTAAAACTTTATATTGATTGTATTCTCTTATTTCTTTTATTTCCTCAAACTTATATTTTATATCTTCCATTATTTCTTGTGATAATTTAAAAGTATCATCATCTATACCATAGTAACCTTTCAATAATTCTTTTGTCTCATTAAGCATTTTATCACCTGTCTCTTTGTTATTTTATTTAAACATATCAAAGGAGACTATTTTACTAAAACAAATAAATTGTAGTTTATAAGTTAGCATAAGTCTCCTTTTAATTATCTTAAATTAAATTAGTTATCTATTGTTATTGTTGTTATTATTTTGATTTTGATTAGTTAAATTAATATATTTACCAGGTTGTATAGTCGAAACAGCATGTTTATAAATCATGTTTTGTTGTCTATTGTCCCCTTCTATCAATATTATATAACTGTCAAATCCTTTTACAAGCCCTTTGACTTGAACTCCATTGACTAAATATATAGTAACAGGTATCCTTTCTTTCCTAGCATTATTTAAAAACAAATCTTGTAAATTTAAAACTGTATTTTTCATTAGATTTGTACCCTCCCAAGATTAAATTGAACATCTAAAATATTCCTATCTTATATTCTATATAAGTTATGATAAATTTTCAATATGAAGTTGTATACTTAAAAATTTATATATATTATTTTATAGAATTTTTAATATATATAATTATTTCATTTTTTAATAAATCTATATCTTCATATTTATCCAAATCAAACCATTTTGCTGTTTCATATCTTTTAAACCAAGTTATCTGACGTTTTGCATACCTTCTAGAATCCCTTTTTATTATTTCAATGGCCTCTTCATATGTATATTCTCCATCTAGATACTTCAACATCTCTTTGTATCCTATACCTTGCATTGATATCATATCTTTTTTAAATCCCATATTTAGGAGTTTTTTAACTTCTTCAACTAAACCACTCTCTATCATGATATCGACTCTCATATTTATTCTTTCATACAAATGCTCTCTATCTCTATTCAAAACTATTATTATAGGTTGATAATCGTCATTAAATTTTAAGTCACTTGAAAAATCATTCATTTTATTACCACTTAAACAAACTTCAAGTGCTCTTATAACTCTCTTTGTATTGTTTTTATGAATTCTATCAGCAGCTTCTTCATCAAGTAATTTTAATCTATCATGCATGTAATCTATTCCATTCTCAAGAAGTTGTTTTTGAAGTTCTTTTCTTAATTCATTATTAGCATCAGATTTTGCAAAATCCATATTGTATATTAAAGAATTGAGATAAAGACCTGTTCCTCCAGTCACTAAAACACACTTTCCCTTTTGATTTATTTCAGATATATATTTTTTTGCCCTTTGTTGAAATTCTGAAACTGAAAATGGATAGTCAGGTTTAACCTCATCTATAAGATAATGCTTTACTCCTTGCATTTCCTCAGATGTAACTTTTGCACTTCCAATATCCATATATTTATATATTTGCATAGAATCTGCTGAAATTATCTCTGCATCCATATCTTTTGCTAACTTTATTGACAAATCAGTCTTTCCAACAGCAGTTGGACCTGTAAGTATTATAAGTGGTATTTTTTTCATAACATTCCTTTCCATATATTTTAAATATCCAAAATATTTTACATAATTCTTTTAAACATTTTTTCTATTTCGGTCTTAGAAATTTCAACCATTATAGGTCTGCCATGAGGACACGTAAATGGATTCTCACAATTTTCTAATTGTTCCAATAAGCTTTTTATCTCAATATCATATATTTTATCATTTGCTTTTATAGCAGACCTACATGCCATAGATGCAAATCTCTCACCTTTTAAATCATAATTACTTGTAATCTCATCTATATTATCAATTATTTGAAGTATAAACTTTTCAGTTTCTGGAATTCCAAATATAGTTGGAACACATCTTATCATTACATGATTGTTGCCAAAAACTTCTAATTCGAAACCAAATTTCATAAATAACTCTAAATTATTTTCAATTTGAAGCATATCTACATTTGATACTTCAAGAATTACTGGGTCTAAAAGTATTTGCATATTGATATCTTGTCTATAGAACTTATCCATATATCTCTCATACAAAACTCTTTCATGTGCAGCATGTTGGTCTAACAAATACATAGAATCATCTTTACTTAGAATTATATAAGTATTAAATACGACTCCAATTACAGAATATCCATATAAAGAAAATCTTTGTTTTGAATTAGTTAAATATTCCTCTTGGCTGTCTTTAATACTTCTTTCTAAATAATTACTATCTTCATTTTTAGAACTATCAATTTGTTTAGGCCTATCAACTTGAAATTCTTCTTGTATATTGTCATTTACAACCTCTTCTTCTAAAGAGCCCGTATTTTTTAATTCATTTTCTATATTTGCATTTAAAACTTCGCTTACAGAAGGAAATTCGTCTATTGGTTTTTCACTTGATAAACTTACAACTTCAATGAATTCATCTTTCTCTTTAGTTGTATTATTATTTTTTGAATTAGCTTCAATGAAGTTCTTATTTTTAAATTCATAATCTGTACTTTTTTCTCTACTATTGATAGCAATTCGAGGCTGCGTTTTTTTATCATTATATGTAGCATACTTTCCAATAAGGTTAGAATGTATTAATTTAACTTTTAAAAAATCTCTTAGCTCTATATACACTTCTTGTTCTTTTTCAAATTTAACTTCAAGCTTATTAGGATGTATATTTACATCAATACCTGCTGGGTCTACTTCTATATTTAAAAAACAAACAGCATGCTTACCTATTGGAATTATAGACTTATAACTTTCAGTTATTGCATCTATAATTATTTTACTTTTTACAAATCTTTTATTTATATAGATATGTTGCAAGTTTTTATTGGAACGATAGATGTTATTATTTCCTATATATCCATCAATTTTAAAGTGATTGCATTTAAATTCTATATTTATTAGGTTTTCCGTTATTTCTTTTCCATATATACTCCTAATAGTATTTATGAGCTTTCCATCACCTGGTGTATTTAACATTTGTTTATTATTATTTGTATATTTAAATTGGATATTAGGATTGCCTATTGCAAGCTTATTTATCAAATCACTTATGTTTATGGTTTCAGCATGGGTAGATTTCAAAAATTTCTGTCTTGCTGGTGTATTAAAGAAAATCTCTTTTATAATGATTGTTGTACCATTAGTGGAACCAATTGGCTCCTTTGAAACTATTTTTCCACCTTCTACAAATATTTTAGTTCCAACCATTTCATCCTTGGTTTTAGTAATCATTTCTAATTTTGATATAGCTGAAATAGATGCTAATGCTTCTCCTCTAAATCCAAGAGAGTACAAATCATATAAATCATCAATTTTTTTAATTTTACTAGTAGCATGTCTTAAAAATGATTTCTCAACTTCGCTTGAAGGTATTCCTATTCCATTATCTGTGATTTTAATTAAGGTTTTTCCTCCATCAATGATATCTATAGAAATCTTATTTGCACCTGCATCAATAGAATTCTCAATTAATTCTTTTAATGCAGAAGACGGTCTTTCTACTACTTCTCCTGCTGCTATTTTATTTATAGTCAAATCATCTAGGATGTTAATTATATTTTTCATTTTTACACCTCTAAGATTTTATTTCTTTTGCTTTTTTTTGAAGATTGTAAAGAGAATTTATAGCATCTAATGGAGTCATATTTAAAATATCTAAGTTTAAAATTTCTTCTGACAATATATCTCTCTTTACACTATCAAAAGATATTTGAGTTAGTGCTAATTCCTTTACAGAATCTTCTTTATCAATTTCTTCTTTACTATCCTTTTTCTTCATTGAAATAACTTCATCGTTTAACGTTTTAAACTTAGAATTTAGTTTATCATAATCCTTTTTCATGTGTTTATAATCTTTTACTATAAGCTCATGCTCTATTTTTAGAGATTCGTATTTATTTTTAAAATTGCTCTGATTTACCTTAAGTAGTTCTTCATCTAAATCATTATTAATCACAATAGTTTTTTCTTTATCTCCATTTATTGCTACACTGTTATAAACATGATTTTTTTCTAAATCCTTAAGTATATATTTTGCTCTATCTATGACTTCATCTGGCAATTTAGCTAATTTAGCAACATAGATTCCATAACTCTTATCTGCACCTTGAGGAATTATTTTTCTTAAAAATATTATTCCCTCTCCATCTTCTTTAACTGCTATTGAATAATTTTTAACCTCTTTAAATTCTTCTTCTAAATCAGTAAGTTCATGATAATGTGTTGCAAATAGTGTCTTACATCTAATATTCTTTTGAATATATTCTACTATTGACCATGCTAAACTTATACCATCATAAGTACTAGTTCCACGTCCTATTTCATCTAAAATAACTAAGCTTCTTTCAGTAGCATTTTTTAATATAAGAGATACCTCATTCATCTCTACCATAAAAGTAGATTGTCCTTGAGATAAATCATCACTAGCCCCTACTCTTGTAAATATTCTATCTAATATCGGTACATTAGCATATTCTGCTGGAACAAAAGAACCTATATGTGCCATAAGTGCTATTATAGCAGTTTGTCTCATATATGTTGACTTACCAGACATATTAGGTCCAGTTATTATGTTAATGATGTTTTCTCCACGATTTAAATATGTATCATTTGGAACAAAATTTTCTTCACCTACTATATTTTCAACAACTGGATGTCTACCATTTCTTATATCGAGTTTATTATTTTCGTTTATCTGTGGTTTTATATAGTTGTTTATGTGAGCAACTGTTGCCAAAGATACAAAAACGTCTATATTAGCTATAATCTTAGCTACTTTTTGTATTCTGTCTATATTTTTATATATAGTATCTCTTATACTTACAAATATCTCATATTCTAGAGATTTAATTTTCTCTTCAGCATGTAGTATCTTTTCTTCTATTTCTTTTAACTCTGGAGTTATATATCTTTCTGCATTACTAAGTGTCTGCTTTCTTATATATGTCTCATCTAGTTTTGCTTGTTTAAAGTTAGCCTTTGTTATTTCTATATAATATCCAAATACTTTATTAAATCCTATTTTTAATGATTTAACTCCTGTCTTTTCTCTTTCTCTATTTTCTATTTCTTTTATAAGAAAAGCACCATTTTTAGAAATATCCCTCAATTCTTTAAGTTCATCACTAAAATCAGACTTAATTATATTCCCATCTTTTATAGTTATTGTAGGGTCTTCCAAAATGGCTTCATCTATTAAACTGTATATATCGTCCAACTTGTCCATTTCTGATACATACTCTTTTAATCTATTTGCATTTGATAAGTCTATTGTGTCTTTTAGATTTGGTAATTTTTCTACTGAATTTTTTAAGTGAACTAATTCTTTTGGTGTTACTCTTTCAAATGCTATTTTCCCACATATTCTTTCTATATCATATATATTTTTAAGTATATCATTTAAATCTTCTCTTAGTATAAAATCATCTTTTATTTCTTCTATTACATTTAATCTATTTTCAATTTTAGGTTTATTTATCAGAGGCTCTTCTACATATTTTCTTAGAAGTCTTCCTCCCATTGCAGTAGATGTTTTGTCTAAAACATGTAATAGTGAACCTTTCTTTTTATTTCCTCTTATAGTCTGAGTAAGTTCTAAATTAGTTCTAGTAAACATATCTAAGACCATATACTCTGATGAATTGTATATATTTATATTATTAATATTGGATGTTATCTGCTTTTGAGTGTTATATATATAGTTTAGAAGAATTGATAAACTAGATTTTATAAGACCCTTATCATCAAACTTTAATTTTTGTAGATAAACCTCTGGAAAATACTCTTTTAATATATTTATATCTAAATAGTTGTCGCTAAAACTTTCATTTATGTATATGTTGCTTACAGTAGCTATATCTCTAAGTTTTTCTATAAAATTCAAATCATTTATAATTATTTCTGTAGGATGAATTTTTGCAATTTCTTCTATTACTTTATCTTCATTCAGACAAGTTGCATTAGCTTCTCCTGTACTTATATCTACATAAGTTAAACCTATATTGGCGTCATCTTTATATAAAGATAATAAATAATTATTCTTTTTATTTTCAAGTAAATTTCCATCTAGAACTGTTCCAGGAGTAATAACTCTTATTACCTCTCTCCTAACAATTCCTTTTGCAGTAGATGGGTCTTCCATTTGCTCACCTATTGCTACTTTATATCCATTTTCTACTAACTTTGATATATATGAATTGGCTGAGTGAAATGGTACTCCACACATAGGAGCACGTTCTTCTAAACCACAGGCTTTCCCTGTTAATGCTATTTCAAGAGCTTTTGAAGCTACTAATGCATCTTCAAAAAACATTTCATAAAAATCTCCCAATCTAAAAAACAGTATACAATCTTTATATCTATTTTTTACTTCAAGATACTGTTTCATCATAGGAGTTAATTTATTCATATCTATTTGCATTATTAAACCTCCTTCTTTTCTAATTAAATATTATATCATAGTACTTGATTATTATTAACATAATATATAAAATTTTGACGTATAACTAAAAAACAATCCAAAATGCTGATTGCACTTTGGATTGTTAAGTTTAATAATCACTAGGTAAAAACGTATAGAATTTTATAATAAAGATATTATCTCTTTTTTCAGTTTAATAACATACTCAAGATTATCTTCATTTATATTTCTATTATCTATGATAAATTCTTTTTTTACTATTGATGGTTTTTTTGAAATAACATAAATTCTATTTGATAGCATTATAGCTTCATCAATATCATGAGTTATAAGAAGTATCGTTGAATTTACTTTTTTCTTAACTTCTAAAAGCCATTTTTGCATAGATGTTTTAGTTAATGAATCGAGTGCACCAAAAGGTTCATCTAAAAGCATTATGTCATTAGAATTTATAAAAGTTCTCAAAAAATTAGCTCTTTGTCTCATACCTCCAGAAAGCTCTGATGGATATTTATACTCATACCCTTCCAAACCAAAAACCTCAAAGTAGTGTTTTACCATAGACCTAGCTTTGCTCTTTTTTTCTTTTTTTAGTACCAATGGAAGAGACACATTATCTATTATAGTTTTATATGGTAAAAGTAAATCTTTTTGATACATGTAGCTATAATTACCGTTTATGTTTACCATACCACTATTATAGTCTGTCAATTGAGTTATAATATTAAAGATAGTACTTTTTCCACATCCGCTTGGTCCCAATATAGAAACAAATTCGCCTTCATAAACATCAATACTTATATCTTTTAAAACATCTACATCTTTATATGTCTTTGATACATTTTTTATAGATATTTTTGCCTTTTTATTGTGGTAAGAATTCATTTGTGTAAGCATCACTTGCCTTCATATCCTTATCTATTAATTTATATTCTTTTAAGAATGATGTATAGTTATTCCATACACTATCTTTCATTTCTCCCCATCTTGGTGCATCATCTTTATATTTACTTGCTAAATATTCTTGACTCTTTATTGCTAGTTTTTCATCTACCTCAGGAGCATGCTTTACTAAAATTTTTGCAGCATCTTCAGGATTTTTTATTGCATACTCATAACCTTTTGTTGTAGCTTTTAAGAATTTCTTAGCAAGTTCTGGGTTGTCTTTAAGTACAGTCTCATTAGAAATTATAAGTGGTGTATAATAATCTAATCTTTCATCTAGGTCTTTTACTGGTATAAAGTTTAAATCATAATCAATTAAATTAGCTTTAACTACATCCCAACCTTCAAATATCCATGCAAAATCTACAGTTTTCATAGCTGCAAAGAAATCATCTTGACCAGTATTAACTATCTTTAATTTATTAAAGTCAGCTCCATTTTTATTCATAACTGCTTTAAAAACAGCTTCTTCTGATGGAGAACCCCAACCTCCATAAGTTTTTCCTTCAAAATCTTTTGCTGTAGTTATGTTTTTTTCTTTTGGAGATGCAAATCCAGAAGTATTGTGTTGTATAACAGTAGCTACAGCTTTTATTGGAAGTGGGTCTTCACTAGTTTTTGCGTAAGTAACTTGCTCTTGATAACTTATACCAAAGTCAGCCTTTCCTGTTGCTACTAAAGTCTCAGCTCCACTTTCAGGTGGTTGTACTATTTCAACATCCAAGCCTTCTTCTTTATAATAACCTTTATCAAGCGCCACAAATAATCCAGTATGATTAGTATTTGGTGTCCAATCAAGTACAACAGTCACTTTTTTAGAAGAAGTATCTTTACTATTTTTTTTGTCTTTATCACTATTATTTCCAGAAGAACATCCAGTTATTGTTGCTAATGTAAGAGCACTTACTAAACCTAATATTCCTAATTTTTTGAAATTCATAATATCCTCCCTCAAGTACATTTAATCTTCTAATCTATGTTTTATAACAACTTTTTTTATAGCTTGTACAATTCCTACAAATATTAAGCTAAATATAACTACTAATATAGTAGATGCAAATACTTTATCAAGTGCATATGCACTTTTTGACCTTAGCATATAAACACCAAGACCTTTAGTTCCACCTAACCACTCTGCAACAGTTGCTGCCATTACAGCATAAGTAGAAGATATTTTAAGTCCAGAAAAAAATTTATCCATTGACATAGGAAATTTGAGATGAATAAAAGTATTAATCTTATTTGAATTCATAGTCTTAAACAAATTTAAATAATCTTTATCAATATTCTCAATACCATCTACAAAACTTATTAATATAGGGAAAAAACACGTAAGTGTTACCATCAATATTTTTGGCATTGTTCCAAAGCCAAACCAAATCATAAAAAGTGGAGCTATTATTATTGTAGGTATCATTTGAGTCACTAACATAATAGGATAAAGACATTTTTTTATTATCAATACAAAATCCATTAATATTCCAATTATTAAAGATATTATTATTGCAACTATAAAGCCAAATATTGCTTCTCCTATAGTAACCATGGCATGCATGGATAAATTTTGATAATCTTTAAAAAATACATTAATTATATCTATTGGTGTAGGCAGTATATATTGAGGAACTCTTAAAACTTCTACCACAGATTGCCAAAAAATAAGTATAAACAAAAATGTTGCTATTGGATATATACTATTTTTGACTTTATCTATGATTTCTAAGTTTATCATCTATAGTTAAACCTCCAGCTTTTTCATCTACTCTAGCTACTGTTATAACTCTTTCACATCCAAGATTAAAAGGGATTTTATGTACTTTTTTTAGCAGTTCAAAAACTTCATCAAAATCACCTTCAACAGTAGTACTCATTGCTCCTATTTCACATTTAAGACCACTGTTTTCAATTTCTGCTATACAAGCATCTACTACTTTATACATTTCTTCTTCACCTTTGTAAGGTCTTAGTGGCATTACTGCTATGTCTGCAATTACCATTTAAATCACTCCTTTTAAAATAATTAATACCTACTAGGTATATTTTGTTTTTTATTAAAATATTTTATAGATAAAAACATAGTATATTTAAATAAAATAAAAGTCTTATCCAAAATAGGATAAGACTTATTTTTATCTTTACTGGTCTCCCTACACTGGCATTATCCAAACAGGTTCAAAGGGTCGAGATAAAATCTCCTCTCAGCATATTAGCTCCCCGAAATATATTATATCTTTTCTACTTGATTATACTACACTTATCATATTTTAACAAATTTTTTATTTATATCATATATTTTATTTGTATTAAAATTTACAAAACTATTATAGTAGTTTATGATTTATTGTCTTTATTCCCACTAATTTTTTAAAATTTCAATAACCATCTTTTATTTACTATAGCTTTATTCTGTTAATGCTATTATTTTTGATATAATAGATTTTTATACACATATATTTATTATCTATACTCTTTTTAATATATTGAACACTTCCTGTTGATTAATTTTGTGATACTTCATCAATATAATTCAAATAAATTAATAATATAACTTTACAGTTCCTTTTACACAACAAGCTTTATTACATAATTTACTTGTATGTTTTATTTTTAAAGGACAAAATAACTTTTATATTTAATTTTTTTAGTTTATATATTGAAAAATAAAACGTTTTCCTGTAATATTATAATCGTAGAATAAAACTAACTAGGCAAAACTAGAGAAATTTAGTGACGCAAAGCTATAGGGACTAACACTTATAAAATAAGTTATGTCAGCCAGTTGCCAAAAAGATATTTTCTTTTTGTTTTTTATGAAAGTTTTTTAGGGGGATAAATAATATATGTTTATGAATAAAATAGATAGATGTACACATATACTAACTGCCTATATATGTAGTTCATATGACTACTGTAATTTTATAGATACGCAGTTAAACGATTTTATACTAGAGTATGGTGAAAATGTTGTGGAATCTTGTTTACATCAAGTGATGGTATTGGTAAGTAAGTATAATTAAATGGATTTTATTTTCTAGAAAACCCTTTTTAGTTTTATCTACATTTTAAATGTATTATTGATATAAAATTGATAAAAAAAGATAGCAAATGAAAAAATTCTAATATAACTTTATACAGTTATATGTTCAAAATGACGTTGATAAAAAATCAGCAAATAAAAATAAAGTAGAACCACTAGAAAAACTTTTCAATTCATTAGGTAGAAAAGATTGGTAATTAGTTCATATACATTTGATTGAAGGTTTAGCCGTTTTTAAAAGAGAAACTTGAACTAGTTTCTAAAAATTTATTTAACTTATTTAAAAATATCTAGTAAAAAGCCCTTAGAACGTATTTATTTGGATTCTAAGGGCTTTTCTTTTGTTCTAAATATGTAACAACAGTCCATAAAACTAAATTTAACTACTGATTGTTATTTATATACTAATTGAATGTCATATCCTTCACTATTTTTCTTTACTTCAAATTTGTCATTCTTTTTAGGTAGTATCTCTAGTACACCATCTTGATATTTAGATTTATCTACTTTTAAACCTATCCCAAAGTCTTTTCCCTTAAAACAAGCATATGAGGAAACCTTTTTACCATTCATAAATACCATCTTAATTCTATTATCATTTTCTATATCTGCAAGATTTTTCCATTTATAACCAACTATATTGTACATCTTTTCAACACTAATATCATTGCTAAATAAATAAGCTCTGTCCCATTTGAATTTACTTAATGACGACAAATTCACTTCGCTCTTTTTATCATTTAGCTCAGATAAATTTGTTATCAAATCACCAAAATTTTCTAAGCTTTTATCTTCTTCTATCTTAGTTAACTTTGAATATTTATCTTGTACTTTCCAAGTATTATTACCTTTTTCTAATTCAAATGTTATTTTTGATATACAAGAGTTATGACTGCCTGGTTGTGTAACTATCACATTTTCACCTTTATTATTTGTATAATCATGTTGTTCAATTTCCTTATGAGTATGCCCTGCTACTATCGCATCAATTCCATCAACTTCTTTAGCTAGTTCTTGTATTCTATTACCTGGATTTTTAGGCTTTTTAGGCTTTTTAGGTTTTTCTCCACTATGTACTATGGCTAATAGTATATCTGGATTTTCTTTTTCTTTTATTTCCTTCACCCATTTTTTAGCATCATCTATCATATCATTCATATATAAATCCTGGTATGTAGCCATATCTTTTAAATCTCTGGACTTAGCCTTAATTTTATTTTCGTTTTCATCAAAATCCCATCCTTATCTGACTTCTTTGATTGTAAGACCAAGTATACCAAGCTTAACTTCACCATATTTTGTTTCAATTGTATTTATTGTGTAAGGTTTAACATAACTTGAACTGTTACTATTATATGTATTCGCAGATAAAACTTCTATATTTTCACTATTAAATTCATTTATCATTTTATCTAAATTTTTTTTAGAGCTAGAAACAAACTCATGATTACCAAGCACTACTGCATCATATTTAACTTCACTCATTTGTCTAACTATAGGTACTTCTTTTTTAATTACTTCATCTTTTTCGTAAGCATCTCGAGCCTCACTAAGATATTGCTCCATTGCTCCTAAACCATCCGAATCATAAAAATCTCCTGCATCTACTAATGTTATATTAGAGTCTTTTTTTCTTTCTTCGTTTATTTTTTCAGCTACATTATAGGTAACTTCTCCATGTAAGTCTGTAGTTGCTAATATATTGATTTCAGTGATTTTATCATTTTTAGAATTAGTGCAACCTGTCAATATCATTAGAATTGAGATTAAACATAAACTTAATACTTTGGCTTTACTTTTAAAATTCATTTTATCCCCCTATAAAACTTAATATACATAAAGTATAACAGTTGAACTAACAAACTAATTTACACTAAAATATATATTAGCGTAATTAATAATCTAATTTATTCACAATAAATCTCTAAATGTATTATTTAAAATTTACATTACTCATCTGTATTAACCTGTCCTAAGTATTTAAAATTAGAATTCTTATTTTCAATAGTTAATTGTTTTGGTAATGAATAAATTAATGATTTAGAATCAATTACATCTATTTTAAAATATGTAATCAATGATAATAAACATAAAATTAATGCCATTAAATTTCCTGTTCTATTTTTTTCATTAAACATATTAGATACTCTTTTTTTTATATCTGATTTCTTATGCAGTCCAGCTACAAATTTATTTGAAGAATTTAAATCTTTTTTCATTGCACCTATAATAGTCAAAGCATACTCTTTTTTATCTTCTATACTACGATTTTTTAAAACTCTTTCATCACAATAAAGTTCACAATCTAAATCTATAACTTTATCCATAATGTACATAAAAGGATTAAACCAATATACTATTTTTAAGAATAATACTAAATATTTAATATAAATGTCTTTACTCTTAAAATGCATAAGTTCATGTCTAAATATCCATTCAAGTTCTTTTAATTTATAATCATATGGTGGTAAAAGAACACAGGAATTAAAAAATGACGGAGTTTCAACTTCATGAGAATATTTAATCTTTACATTTTTATTTATATTAAGCTCTTTTAATAAACTATCATAAAGATTGTTTATGTCTTCATCATCAACATCATAGGACAAATCCTCTATCAGATTTTTAAGCTTAATATATTTCCATAAAGTAGAAATCAAATAAAATATCGTAACAGTAATCCAAATAGACACTAAAATAATAGTACACAAAGTAGAAATATTGTTAAAACCTTCTAAATTTACCTTATTAATATTGTGTTGATATTTCAATTCATTAAATGCAAAAGTATAATATGTAAATGGTAATAATAGTTTTATAATGACAATAAACCATATATAATAGTTAAATTTTCTACTGAAAGTTTTAAAAATAGTCATTCTAAAAACTAATAAGAGAACTATAAATAAACTACTTACTAAAACGGTTCTAAAAAAATCGTTTAAAATTGAAATCATAAATTTTCACCCCCTTATTCTAGAGTGAATTGTGGAATATTTAAAAAACAAGCACCAATATAAAAATAGCAACAGGACTATGTCTTTCTTAATACAAAGAATTCCTTCATGACACCAGTTAAAAATTCCAATATCTTTTGACAGTTGACATACTTAAATTTAATTAAATAGGATAATGACTTTTAGGTATAGCTTTTCTTTTATCTCTTTTAAGACATAATCGAGTCATCCTCTATTATCAAAAAGCATAGTTGGTTTTAATTTTATTCCATCCGAATCTTTTTTTATAAAAATTTAAATACTTCTTTTATATAATTTTGATTGTAACATAGAGCATGACATAATACCACAAGAGCTATTATATAAATAAAGAATACTCAAATATTTTTCATAATTACGCTACAATTGTTAAATGATACAAAAATAGTATAAAAGACTATAAGGATTGTTACAAAGATTTATTCTACATTTGACAGAAAGACACCCAAATATTAGAATTAAAGAAACATATGATTTCTTCATTTTTGGCGGATAAAGCCTATACAAAATAAACTATACAGAATCTAAGGAGATTATTTAAATGAATAAAAAATTAATTGGAATTTTGGCTGGGATGGGCCCAAGGTCAACAGCGCCATTTGTTGATTTAATTATTGATGAATGTCAGTCTCAGTATGGAGCGAGATACGATGAAGAGTTTCCTGAAATTATGATATATTCCTTACCTACTCCATTTTATATTGACCGCGCAATAAATCATGAACTTATGAAAAAAACTATCATTAAGGGTCTAAAAAAACTTGAATCAATTGGAACAAACTTTATTGCGATGCCGTGCAATTCAGCTCATATATATTTTGAAGAATTGAAAGAATCAATAGGTATTCCATTATTAAATATTGTAGAAGAAACTATTAAATATTTACCTGCTACGCCACAAAAAGTAACTCTACTTTCAACAAGTTCAACATTTGAATCTACAATTTATCAAAAAGGTATAACAAAAGCTGGTCATGAATTTATATTTAAAGAAGAATGGCAAAAAAAGATAAATGCTCTTATACAAAACATAAAAACAGATAAGAATAATCCACAAAATATCAATATTTGGAATGAACTTCTAGAAAGTATAAAATTTGAATCTATTGAAAACATAGTGATTGCTTGCACTGATTTAAATGTTGTCTTGGAAAATATACAACCATCAATTAACATTATTGATTCGTCAAAATGTTTAGCAGAGTCAGTTATTAAGAAATATTTAGAGTTAGAAAAATAGAATTTACTCTATTTTTAATTTATAAATATTTTAGATAAATTATTCATAAAAAAGTAAAGCAGTAAGATTATCTTACCACTTTACTTTTTTATAAATACTCACTTTTTTATTTTTGATGATGATTCTAAAATAAAATTCACCTTAATGAGATTGTAAAAATAAAAAAATGAATGTCAGTTAAAATAGAAATATATTTTTCAATTAAAGGTCACAAAATTATTTTATAATACTTTAGTTTAAACATTACTAAACTTAAATACTTTAGTATTTGTTAATACTTGTTAATATATATTTATTGATTTATTATATAATAATATAGATATTACTATATCTTGAATTAGATAAATATAATTACGTATATATTGTTATTGTCAAAATTTAATTCTACATTTTTTTAATAATATTATTTTAGGAGGAAAAAATGATAAACAATATTAAAAATAAATTTAAAGATTACAAACCATATATAAACGGTTATGAAAATATGAAAAGAGCATCTGTATTAATTCCAATAGTAGAAATAAATAACATACATCATATATTATTTGAAGTTCGCTCAAAAAATTTAAAGCATCAACCCAATGAAATTTCTTTTCCAGGTGGAAAAATAGAGTCTAACGAAACTCCTTATGAAGCCGTTATTAGAGAAACATGTGAGGAACTTGGAACTTTTAATGACAATATAGAAGTTATAGCAAGTCTTGACTTACTTATAACTCCTGTAAAATTTATAATACATCCCTACTTAGGATATATAAAAAACATCAATAATTTAAATATAAATAAAGATGAAGTTGACCATACTTTTTTGGTACCTATAAAATATCTTTTAGAAAATCCTCCAAATACCTATAATAATACAGTCAAAGTTTTTCCTGATGAAAATCTTCCATATGGTTCAATTCCAAATCAAAAAGATTATAAATTTGAAAGTGGAAGTTACCCTGTTCTATTTTATAAATATAAAGATTATGTAATTTGGGGAATAACAGCAAAAATATTAGAAAATTTTTTAAACTTCTTATCAGAATAATACTTGTAATCAAATATTCAAATTTTTATATAAGAAGTTTTTAAAATTTTCTAACTTTAAAATGTTATAATTCTAAAAAAGATAGTAAATTATGTTTTATAATATTTTTTATGCTTGATTATTGTTCAATTATTGTTACACAATTTTTAATACAATTTCAAGCTAAGCACTATGTATTAACACCACATTATAAATAAATTATAATATGATAATATATCTAATAAGATTAATCTATGAAATAAATGATTTTAATGTATGTTTATGGTAAAATATTAATAATTAAGTAAACTGATAAATCAGAGTATCTGGAGGTGCTTATAATGTTTGCAGTAGGATTCACAGTTATAATTGCAATTGCCTCTTTCATTTTAAGTATATTGTTATTTAATGGAAAAGCAAGTATGCTATTAGCAGGTTATAATACTATGAGTGATAAAGAAAAAGCTCGATATGATGTAAAAAAACTATGTAGAAGTTCTAGCATTGTTACTTTTATCGTATCTATAATGTTATTTATCATGTCATTTTTGGGATATAGAATAGAGAGTGGACAAATGGATGAAAAAAAAATGCTTCCGTTTGCTGTAATATTTATAATAGTTATACTTGCTAGCGTGTTTTTCAATATCTATTACTCTAACAAGAAATGTAAAAAATAAAAATTAGTAAGTTAAGCAGTTAATTATGAAAGATTGACTGCTTTTTTATGTCTATTAGATATTTTAATATATAATAAATACTAAATATAGTTAAGTAAGCTTTGATAAAATAGAATAAAAAATAGATGTACAATTAATTTACATCCTATATCAAATTTATTTTTATTTATAATAGAAACTGAAATTATCATAATATATATGATATGTTCTTAAAATTTAAAAATTTAATATATTTTGTTTTATAGTACATCTATTCCAATCAGTTTACATAATTTTATTATTTTATACAGTTCTAATCATTTACTAGTACACCATTCAATGAAAATGTTCTAGGTTCAGTGATTTTAACCATAACTAATTTTCCAATTAAATCATCACTTCCACCTTCAAAATTTACAAGTTTATTTTGTCTAGTTCTACCAGCAAATTTATTTTCATTATTTTTGCTTCTTCCTTCGACCAAAACTTCAACTACTCTATTTTTATATTCATTATTTATCTCTGCTGAGATTCTATTTACTGCTTCTAATACTCTATTAAATCTTTCATGTTTTATTTCTTCTGGTATTTGATTTTCCATTTTAGCAGCAGGAGTTCCCTGTCTTTTAGAATAAATAAATGTAAATGCTGAATCATATCTAACTTTTTCAACCACATCTAGAGTATCTTCTAAATCTTCTTCTGTTTCTCCTGGAAAACCTATCATTAAGTCCGTTGAAAAAGCAATATCTGGCACTTCTTTTTTAGCTTTCTCTATTATGTCTAGATAATATTCCTTTGTATAATGTCTATTCATTTTTTTCAGAAGACTACTACTTCCACATTGTATTGGTAAATGTAAAAATTCACACACCTTATCACAATCTCTAATTGCATATATCACCTCATCAGATATGTCTTTAGGATGAGATGTCATAAATCTAACTCTTTCAATTCCTTCTATATCATTAACTTTTCTTAAAAGTTCTGAGAATGCAACTGGATTTTCAAGTGTTTTGCCATACGAATCTACATTTTGTCCAAGCAAAGTTATTTCTTTTGTTCCATTTGAAACAAGCTCTTTTATCTCATTAATTATATCTTCAGGTGTTCTGCTTCTTTCTCTTCCTCTTGTATATGGAACTATACAATAGGTACAGAAATTATTGCATCCATACATTATATTTACAAATGCTTTTAATTCAAATTTTCTATTACTTCTAAGGCCTTCTATTACTTCTCCATCTACATCCCATACATCTACTAACATTTTGTCAGAATTTATTGATTCTGTAAGTAATTGTGGAAATTTATATAGATTATGTGTTCCAAATACAAGGTCTACATGTTTGTATTTTTTTCTTAGTTCCTCTACAACATGTGGTTGTTGCATCATACATCCACACACAGCTATTTTCATGTTTGGATTTTTTCCTTTTAGATGCTTTAACTGACCTAAATTTCCATACACCTTTAGTTCTGCATTTTCTCTTACTGCACATGTATTATATATTATTAGGTCACTTTCTTCAACTATCATTGACATTTGGTATCCCATTTCTTCTAACATTGAACAAAGTTTTTCTGAATCATGTTCATTCATTTGACATCCAAAGGTTTGAGTAAACACGAGTTTTCTTTTTCCAGTTCTGTTGAAGTACTCTTCATTTTGTCTGTGTATTTGTTCTATATATTTATCTTGTTCTTGTATTTTCTCTATAGGTATTGTTACTTGTTTTCTTTTGCTCACTTCTATTCCTCCTAGTTAATTTCTTATATTACACATAACCTTAATTATATCAAATAAGAAAAATCTTTTAAAGGTATTATTAAAGTTTTAACTATAATAAAAGACAGCCAAATCGCTGTCCTTTATTATATTATACTTTACTTTTATATAAAAATAGATTTTAAATCAATCCATTTACAATTCTACAAAATATATTTCTATTGATATCTAATAATTTACTAAGTTTATACTATACAAGTACATTAAATTAATCTTATTTAAGAAAATAAAATAATCATAATATCTTTATAAAATAAACTTTTTATTATATCAAGTATATCTCAAATTAAATATTATAAGCCATATATCTAATCAAATTTTAACTTTGGTAACTAACCCTTCTTATTGATAAATTAACAATCTTGAATAAAAATATTCCTGCAACTAAATTTATTAAAACAGCTGGTAATACTACTGTTAAGAATAACGCTGTAAAAGAAGCTCCTGGAAGACCAACTATAGCTTGAGCAGCTAACAAAAATATTGTTCCACTTACAAGTGTTCCTATTGGCATTATAATTGCAACTACTATAGTATCCTGTGTTTTTTTAGATAAGTTTTTTATAAAAGGCATTTTATAGCTAACATATATTAATAAAAATACTATATTGGCTGTAAGAGTTTTATCTATTATATTAGGAACTTGACCTCCTGGGAAGCTTGATGTAAGTGCTGTAAATATACCTGTCACTATTCCTGCTATTAAGCAAGTTTTATAGTCATCTCT
Source organism: Clostridioides sp. ES-S-0010-02 (assembly GCA_020641055.1). Taxonomy (NCBI): domain Bacteria; kingdom Bacillati; phylum Bacillota; class Clostridia; order Peptostreptococcales; family Peptostreptococcaceae; genus Clostridioides; species Clostridioides sp. ES-S-0010-02. Next base: position 2,164,931 of record CP067345.1, on the reverse strand, counting down.
ATTTAAAACTAATATCACAAACAGCATTGCTAGTGGTACATCTGGTTTCATTGGTAATCCTATAGCAGGTGTAATTTGATGTATTAATAATCCCATTGCTAAAAGTATTGCATTTAAAGTTAGTTTTTTTGTATTTGTTTTCATTTTTGTATTTCCTCCTAATTTTTTTAATTTTCAATTTATTTTTTTGCCAGTTTTCTAAATCATCATCTTTAGCTTTAGAAATTCATAACATCTATTTCACCACCTTCTACATATCGAATTTTTCGTAAAATAAAAAACTCCGTCCTAAATTAATAGGACGGAGATTATCCGCGTTGCCACCTAAATTATATAAAAACTTAATATAAAACTCAATTTTTATATATCTCATTATCAGGTACTTACATACCCTATTCGCTATAACGTACGACTAACGATAAAGTCTACTCTCAAAAATATGATTTCGATTTACTCCTCTAAGGCCCATTCATCAAATTTTTTCTTACCAAGATTCCACCATCCTTGGCTCTCTATATTGAACCTAAATTTAACTACTCTTCCTTGTCATAGGATTTAATTTATTATATATTGTTTTGCCATTGAAATAATCATATTACTTTTTCTAAAAAATGTCAATATATTTTTATAGCTTTTTAAATATACTTCTTTTAAAACTATTTTTTTAAAATAATACTAATAAAAATCAATACTAATTTCTTTCTTAAAATTTTATACCTAATTCAAACTTTTTAAATTTTATTTTCAATAATTTAATTTATTTTCTTATTATTTATCTAGCTATTTTATGTAATTTTTGAATTAGTCTTAATAAGGCTTTAATAATTCTATTTTTATATTCTAATAAAATCTTTTCTTATTTCTTTTAATTAATATTACTATTACTATAGCTATAATGATAAATATCACTATTACTAACAATATCAACTTTGATATTATATTGTGTTTTTTTATACTTCTGTTACTATGTCTATTTATAATTCCATTTCTATACCTTTTATTACTTGTACTTCGTTTTTTTAGTTTTATTTTACTTTTATTTGACCTACTACCTCTATGTCTTTTTCTAGATTTAATAGTCTTAAACTTAGCATTAGTAGATGTATAGTTCGTTTGTGTTGAGTAAACAGATGTACTAAAATCGTTAATAATTTCAGCTTCTACTTGTAGCGGATTTACAATACTGATTACTAGCAAAAAACATATAATTATCCTAATCAATTTTTTCTTTTTTTTCATTTACTTTCCCCTCATAAAAAATTTATATCTATTTTATTATAATATATACTCACTCAAAAACTACAAATTTTTTCAAATTTCTAATTTTTTTATATTAGATATTTTTTATAATATCAGAAGAATATTAAAATTTGACTATATTTTTTCGTCCTTATTCTTAATCTAACTGGAACAATAGGAATTACACAAATAGAATTAAGCAATGCATTCCTTTTTTATATTTATCAATCAACAGTGGAATGTTCAACAATACTATAATGTCATTAACTTTAAATTAAAAACTAAAATTTTACAATTTAGATATCTCTTCAACAATCTCTTTGACAGATTTATTAGAAACATTAATTTTCGTTGTTGCTAATATTTCATACATGGGTAAATAGTTAACACTTCTTTCTATTACATCAGTAAAACGCAAACCTTCCTCTACATCGGTCTTCAACCTTTTTCTCAATACAGTTTCATCACAAATTAAGGAAATATTTATTACTCTACAATCAGATATATCTAGGCAAGATATAATAGTATCAATAATACTTTGTTCATGCATTACCCAACAAAAAATAATATTTTCAAAAGTACTACACTTTATAAAGTTATTCAACAATGAACAAATATTTGAAAGAACCATTTTTTTCGTTTCAACAGTAATTTGAAATGGATGCATATCCCAACACCAATCACCATCAAGAAAAACACTATTTTTCAAGATTAATTTTAGAGATTGGCATACTGTTGTTTTGCCTACTCCCATTGTCCCACCAATAATATAAATATTTTTCATTCATTTTTCCTTTCAAAGTTCAATTTATTTGTTAGTCATATTTTATCACATCAACATATAAAAATCATACTTTAACATCTATCATATTATTCATACCATATACAATTGCTTTGTTATCTTTAGGTCTCTTATATTCCTTCCTAAATGGATTAAGTAGAAAATTAAACTTATAAATCAGTTTTTATTACTTAAATTTTTGAAATAATTAATTTAAACTTTATACATTTATTAATTTGTAACATAATCTATATTCATACTTTCTTTCATTAAAATTCCATGATACAATAATACTGCTAGATAATAGTAGTAGTTTAATATAAAACTAATATATATATAATTATGTAATAATAAATATTACAAAGGAGAGTGAATTATAATGTTATCAAAACCAGCAACAATGCTTTTAGGTCTAATAAATGAAAAGCCTCTTAATGCCTATGAAATTATAAAAGTGCTAGAATACATGAATGTAAAGTACTGGTTTAATATCGCAGACTCAACCGTATATACTACAATTAAGACTTTAGAAAAAAGAGGATTGATTTTAGGTACTGTTAAAAAGGATGGTAATATGCCAGACAAAACGGTTTACACAATCACAGAAAAAGGAAGTATAGAATTTCATGATACTTTGAGAAATTCTATTTTGAAATTCGATTATGACACTAATATTTTTTCTATTACAGCATTCTTTATTGAATACCTAGGAAAAGAAGAAAGAAAGAAGCTTTTAGAAAAACGATTAGAAGTTTTAAATCAATATCTAACAGGAATTAAGCAAAAAGATGATGATGATTGGGAAAAAGAAGTTAGTGAATTTCATGTTGCTAATGTAAAACGTATGATAGATATAGTATTAGCAGAAATTTCTGGAACAAAAAAATTATTAACTGTTTGTAAGGATTAAGCAAAAACTGTAGATAATGGCTTTCCACATATAATTCATAGTTTACTGTTTTGTATTTATTTTATTTACTCTTCTTTCATAGATATAGAAAGGGCACCTCATATGAAGTGCCTATCTATATTATATTCATTTTTAGTTATTACCTTTAACTATTGTATAAAACTTTTTTCTCAATATATTTTCATATACCCTTATGAATGACATCTTGCATTTATTAGGATTCTTTTTTATAAAGTTTATTATATATGATTATGTCAAAGTCGAATATTCTTCTACATACTGACTATATACATATCCAGAATATCTTTTCCCATTTTTGTGAATATTGATTCTTGTCCATTTTCCAACACTATAACAGACTTCAACTTTAAAACCATCAGGAATTGTAGTTATTATTTTTGAATCTGTTGTTCTGTCATTTCTTAATTCTAGATTTAAACCATTAGTTTTTATATTTCCTATGTAATTTCTTTTTCTGTTTTCTAGAATATTATTACTTTTAGCATTGCTCAATTTCTCTAAATATTTATATAGTAACCAACCTTTGTCATAATTACTTTCAACTTCTGCCCATTTTCCATTTACACAATTTAACTTAACCATTTTTCCTTCTGGTATGCTTTTTAATTTCATACTGTTTATATCTGGTTTCTCTCTTAAATTCAATTTAATCTTAGTCTTAAAATTGATGTTAGATTCATCAAAGTTTTTTAACATTAATTCAGATATCATTTAAAATCCTCCTCTTGCCAAATTTTAAGTTATTAAAAATACCTAACTCTTAAAAAATAAATTTAACAAAAAGAATTATTATCTTTTTGGCAACTGGCTGACATGACCTTTATTATATAAAGATTTTAGTCCCTATAGCTTTGCGTCATTAGATTTATCTAATATTGCCTATATCTGAATAATAACACAAATTAAATATTTACAAAATAATATTCCCTCAAATTTTATATTAATTAAATATAAATTCAATTTTTAATTAATAATAAATAAAAAATATCTTTATATTACTAAATAAAGTATTATTCTCTATGAATCATCTATAAAATAGTAATTTACCTAACATATAATTTTTTATAACAAACTTTTTTCTATATTAAGAATATGAAGATATAAAGACAAATTCATAATTTCTTATATCTTTAATACAGGAACTTTTATAAATATATATTAACAAAAAAGTTTGTGTGTATTCATACAGGTTCTTATACCTTATATCTCTTTTTTGATTATTGAACACTATTTAGGTATCATAATTTTTTAAAGCTTACTTGACAAAAAAGGTATATCACTGTATCATTAATATAAACCGACGGTCAGTCTATAGAATAGATATAAGTATAAAATCTACATATATTTGTATGATTATGAAAGTACATAAAGACTAACTAATAAAAATTTTAATGAAAATAGTGGTAACTATTGTTATCTCTTATCAATATATAACATTAATAAAAAAATCACTTATGATACACTTTCTTGAGTTTTTTTATATTCAACTCAGTTCACTTACTTTAGTTATTTACATTGCTATACTTATGCTATTTTTAATTTTTTAAAATTTTTAAGAAACGAGGATGAAATATGTTAAAAAGAATATTACAAAAAGATTTAGCAAGAAATAAAGTAGTAACAGCCACATTATTCATATTTATTTTCCTGGCAGCTATGTTGGTATCTAGTGCTACAAATATCATTATAGAACTTACTAGTTCTATGTCTTCCTTGTTTAGACAATCTCATGCACCTCACTATGTTCAAATGTATTCTGGAGAATTAAACCAAAAATTAATCAATGAATTTACATCTTCAACTCCGTCTGTAAAAGAACAACAAACGGTTGAACTTCTAAATATCAATGGAAGAAATATTTTTCTAGGAAATGAGAAAAAAAGCCAATCTGACAGTGTTTTAGAAAATAGTTTTGTGAGGCAAAATAGTAAGTTCGATTTTTTGTTAGACATGAATAATGCTATATTAAAAGTAGAAAATGGAGAAATAGGGGTTCCTGTCTATTACATGAAACAAAATAATTTAAATATTGGAGATAAGATACAAATAGCCAATGGTGATTTCTTCATGGAATTTACAATAAAAGACTTTGTGCGTGATGTACAAATGAACCCTTCCCTTGTTACTTCAAAGCGTTTCTTAATCAGTAATGATGATTGGAATACTTTACATGCTAACTTAGGTGAAAGTGAGTACCTTATTGAATTTCTATTAAATGATATAAATAAAATTAGTGAATTTGAAACGTTATATCAATCAACTAATCTTCCACAAACAGGAACATCAATAACTTATTCTCTTTATCAAGTACTAAATGCATTATCTGATGGAATTTTAGTTGCAATTATTATATTAATTAGTATTCTACTTATTATAATTTCTACTTTATGCTTACGATTTACACTAATTACAACTATTGAAGAAGATTATCGTGAAATTGGTGTTATGAAAGCAATTGGTATCCAAAGTGTTAATATCCGAAAGTTGTATCTTGCAAAATATCTATTGATTGCATCTTTAGCAAGTTTTTTTGGTTATATAACCTCATTATTTATTGGAACTTTTTTTACAGAGAATATCAATCTTTATATGGGTACAGTAGAAAAAAATACTTTTAGTGTCTTTATCCCATTAATTGGTGCAGTTATTGTATTTATAGCAGTTATATTCTTTTGTAATCTAATACTCAAAAGATTTAATAAAATATCAGCAGTAGAAGCATTAAAAACAGGTACTTCAATGACCACTAAACAAAACAGATATAATATAAAACTGTACAAAAGCAAAATAACAAATGTTAATCTCTTTTTAGGATTAAATGAAGTAACTGGAAGATTTACCATTTATAGCTTACTCTGCTTTGTTTATGCTGTCTGCACCTTCCTCATGATTGTACCACTTAATTTTCTAAATACTATTCAGTCTCCAGAATTTATTACTTATATGGGAGCTGGTCAAAGCGATATTCGCATTGATTTGCAACAGACAAATGAAACTCAAAACCATCTTAATTCTATATTGAATGTGATTGAAAGTGATGATGATGTTGAAAAATATGATTCCTTTATAACGAGTTCTTATAAGGTAGTGAATCAGGATGGGGCGATAGAAAACATGAAAATAGAAAATGGAGATTTTTCAACTTTTCCACTTGAATATGTAAATGGTTCTGCACCAACAAATGAAAATGAGATTGCTCTATCTGTTATAAATGCTGATGAACTAGGGAAAAGTGTTGGAGATAATTTATCCATTTTTTCAGAAGAAGATAATGAACTAATTCTCACTGTTAGTGGCATTTATCAAGATGTTACATATGGTGGTAAGACTGCAAAAGCGATGCTACCTTACAAAAAAGATACAATTTTATGGTATATCATAAATTTAAATATGAAACCTGGAGTTAATTTAACAGATAAATTAGATCAGTATAGAATGGATTGTTATCCTGCAAAAGTTACAAATATGGATGATTATGTAAGTCAGACATTAGGCTCTGTTATTAGCCAATTAAGACTTGTTATAAAGTTAGCTATTATTCTATCTGTTTCGATTTCTGGATTTATTACAGCAATGTTTTTCAAAATGCTGATTGCTAAAGATACATCACAAATTGCAATTATGCTTAGTTTAGGATTTTCTACTAAAAATATACGAACTCAATATACTGCAAGAGCATTATTAGTGCTTACAATTGGAATTATTTTAGGAATTATTGCATCAAATACAATTGGTCAGAAAATAGCAGGGCTACTTCTTTCTGGTATATCCAATTTACAATTTATAACAAATCCACTAATTGTATATATAGTTTGTCCAATAACTTTAATTATAACTGTATCTGTTACTATTACAGCAATTAGTATGACAATCAAAAAAATAAAAATTATGTCTATCATAGAATAAGAGGTATATTATGAATAATATTATAGAAGCTAGAAAAATTAGTAAAGAATATGTCATCAGCAAAGAGAATATACATCAAGTTTTAAAAGGAATTGATTTAACCATTCAACATGGAGAGTTTGTATCTGTTATGGGAGCTTCTGGCTCAGGAAAAACAACTCTACTTTATAACTTAAGTGGTATGGATAAACTCACATCTGGAAATATTACATTCTGCGGAGAAATGATTTCTAGTATGTCTGAGGAAGAATTATCGAAGATACGATTAGAAAAAATGGGATTTATCTTTCAACAAAGCAATTTACTAAAAAATTTAAATATTTTTGACAATATAGTCCTTTCCGCCTATTTGAGAAAGGAAGAAAGCCGCCAAATAATTAATGAACGAGCAAAAACACTTATGGAGAAAACAAATATTTCAGAAATCAAAGATAAAGATATTACTCAGGTTTCTGGTGGTCAACTTCAAAGAGCAGCTATATGTCGTGCATTAATTAATACTCCAGAAATCTTATTTGGAGATGAACCAACAGGTGCACTTAATTCTAAAGTAACAAATGAAGTGATGGACATTCTTTTAGATATCAACAACTCTGGTACAACCATTATGCTTGTAACTCATGATGCCAAAGTTGCAGCAAAAACAGAACGAGTAGTATTTATGTCTGATGGTGTAATCATTGGAGAAATTATATTAGGAAAGTTTAATGAATATAATAACAATTTAAAGGAAAGAGAAAATAAACTTACAAACTGGTTATTAGAATTAGGTTTTTAGAAATATTAGTATAAATAAAACAGATATTACTAATATTATAAAATCAAAATAGTTATAAGTAAAGAAATAAGTAAATCTATTATTAGGAAATCTATAAAGTAATATAAGTACAACTTCTTAAAGCAATAATTGTTTATAAGAAATTTTTCATATATCTAAATTAAGATATACAACATTTTATTAAACTATCTACTTCACATATATATTAAAGCTGATGACTTATCTAATGTTTGATGATAAAATAAAATTAATAAATATTTAATTATAGAGGATTATATTATGAACATTATTAAAAGAGTACCCTTAATATTAATAGTATTAATTGCAATATTACTAACAGGATGTTCTCCAAGAGAAAGTGCTAGTGAAGTAGCAAAAAAGTACAGTGATAGAGTAAATTCTGGAGATTATGAAACAGCATATGATTTACTAAGCAAAGACACCAAGAAAAAAGTTAGCCTTGAAAGGTTTAAAGAGTATCAAAGTGTATTACTTGAGACAAAAAAAGTAATTGGTTATAAATTAATAAAAGAAGAAAATATAGAAAAATATAAATATGATAAAAAAGAATATAAAAATCTTGTTAAACTAGAAGAAACTTATGATATAAAAAATATTTACTTAAAAAAATGTGAGTCTTTAAAAATTAATAGGTACCTTATAGTTGAAAATAATCAGTATAAGTTATTATGGCATGAAAATTTCAAACGAAATCTTAGTTCTAGATACCTTGATGTTGTATATCTAAAATTTAGAAAACATGAGATAGTTTCAGATAAAACACTTAAAAAAGCACTTAAAGATACTACTCTACTACTGAAAAAAGCAGTTGACATTGATCCTACTAATTCAGATGCTTATTATGCACAAACATGTCACTATATGAATTTAGACGAATATGATAATGGTCTGATTTCAATTAATAACTGCTTAAAATATTTAGATAAAAAAAATTCTAATTATAAAAAAGATTTAAGTGATGCATATAATTTAAAGGCCGTTATGTGTATGGGTAATAAAAAATATGATGAAGCAAAAAAATTTTTAAATAAATCATTGTATGCTAATAAGGATAACAATGATGCAAAGTTTAACTTAAAAGTAATAAAAAATCAATTAGAGTAAATGCCTAATTTATTATATTCAACAAATACATATAAATTGGTGCAAGTAATATTTTTTTACTTCCATATATAAATCACAGTACTTATGTAAAATTATTATATAATAATTTAATTTTTTATAGATTAAAATTAACATGTTTTAGACTTTTATTTATAATCCAGTTAAATTTATTATTACCTTATTCTAAAGTTTACTTAGTAACTGAATCTATATGACTTTATATAAATATAAAATAAATTCATTTATATTTATTATGTATTTATACAATATTCTCTATTAAATTAAAATACCTATAAATTAATTACAAACTTAAATTATAAAAAAGAACTTATTACTATATGAAAGTTAATATATGAGCAATAAGTTCTTTATATTTGTACGTAAAACATTAATCAATTAAATTTAAAATACATAACAAGATAATACTAAAAATATATAATTATGTTAGATAATAAAATCTAAAGCAATAGGTATTTATAAATATTTATAATTTTTAAATTTGTATATGACAGTAGTTAAATATTACATAATAAATCCAAATAAATATATAGATATCACACCTGTAACAATAGAAATTCCAATAGATTTAAATTTATATGCAACAAGAAGCACAATTAGAAAAGATATAATTTTAGGATTTACTACAGACAAATATAAATTATCTCCATTAAAAAATACATCTTTCGCTGTTAAAGAAGTAAGGATTGCTACAGGTATAAATTTCATTATTTTTTTCAAAGACTCAGGCATATCCTTTTTCGAAAAAATTAACATTGGAAGAACTCTTGGAAGGTATGTAACAATGTACATTCCTATTATAATAAAAAATATATAATTACTATTATTCATAAGATTCCTCCTTTTTCGAATGTACCTCTTCTGCAAAGAACCCAATTAAAGAGGCTAAAATTGATGCAACTATAATTACTAAATTACTCTTAAACAATACATATAAAATAATTGAAATAATAATTGACGATATAAATACTAAAACATAAATCTTGTTTTTTATTTGAGAAACTATTAATGCTATAAACATAGAGGTCAGTATAAATCCAGAAATAGAACTATCTATAGATATTGTTTCTCCTAAAAATGCCCCAATAAAATTAGCTAAGACTGATGAAACTAGGCAAAAAAAATTGAGATAGATTGCATTTTTATCAGTCCAATTTCCAGTAGTAAATTTTTCATAATTAACTGCAAAAGTTTCATCAGTTATGGTATGGCAAAATGGCAATATAAACTTTGGACTTTTATTTTTTATATACATATTTAAATTGGAACTCATTAAAAAATGTCTCAAATTAACAATAAATGTGGTTAATACAATAGACGTTACACTTGCACCAGCTGAAATCATTGAAGCTGCAATAAATTGAGAACTTCCTCCAAATACCAAAGTTACCATTAATGCTATTTGGAAAGGTGAAATACCAGATTTCTGCAATAGTATTCCTCCTACTATTCCTATTGGTATATAGCCCAAAAATATGGGTATAGAAGCAATAAAACTTTCTCTTAGTTGCTGAGTTCTTTCCATGATAAATCACTCCTTTTAACCTTTAATACACTGAGTATTATTAAAATATAAAATAGATTAATCATATAATTGCAATTATACTTAAAAATAGATTTGAATTAACTATATAAGCTTTACTATATAAATAAAAATAAATTAATTTTGAAATACTATTAATTTATAATTACTTTTTGTTGTGAGGCAATAATATATGTCAATTCTTATAAATCCATTATCTATCATATTTTCATTGTAACAGCAAAAAAAATTACACACAATTAAAATATTGTGTGCAATACAATTATCTTTTTTCTTTTAGTAATCGTTTTAATACACTTAAACCAGATTTAAGTTCTTCTATATTTTCTGTAGCACATACAGCTATTCTTATTGCAGAAATAGGTTTTTCTTTTCCAACTGCAAAGCGCTCAGATGCATAAACCTGTACACCTTCTTTGAGTGCTTGTAACTCAAGTTTTTCAGCCATTATATCATCAGGTAGTATTAACCATCTAAATATACATTCATTATTTCCTAAAATATTATACTCAGATAAATATTGATTGACAATCTCATTTCTCTTTCTAGCAGACTTACGGCGTGCCTCAATTAATTTATCTGCTTCTCCTGATGCAATCATACGATAAGCTATTTCTGTTAAAAAATATGATTGAGAGAGATTAATATTATACAAAGCACTTGATAAGGCTTCTCTATACTTTTTAGGTGTAGCAATGTATGCAAGACGCAAGCTAGGTGCAAGAATTTTTGATAAACTTGTAATATAAATTGTCTGATTAGGTATATAATTAGCAACTGGATTCAAATGTATTTCATTAAGTAAACCATGAATAGCATCCTCAATAACAATTAGGTTATATTTGGATGCAATATGTGCAATCATTTTTCGTCCATCCTCTGACATTATATGTGTAGTGGGATTTTGATAATCTGGTATTATATATATTCCCTTGATATTTTCATTCTTGCATGCATATAATAAACCTTCTTCACTAATCTCCCCATTTTCTTGTTTAATTGGAATTAATTGTATTCCAAGCATTTTGGCTGCTGTCTTTATTCCAGGGTAAGTTAATGGGTCTACACCTATTCTATCTCCATGTTGAAATAGCCCTGCCAAAATGGCTACAATTGCATTTTGTCCTCCACTTGCAGGAAGTAAGCTATCAGCTGAGGTTTTAAATCCAGTTTGGGAAATCAATTTAGCTATAGCTTCTTTTTGCCAATCAGCGCCATCTCTCTGTCCATATTGAAATATAGTTTTAAAATCCAATTCTTTAGTTATTTGTTTAAATAAAGTACTCATTTCTTCTAATGCAAAATCAGGATTCATTGTACCCATTTCAATGAATGTAATTTTATTACTTGACATCAAAAATAAATTTGACCGTATATCATAAGCTACAAAAGTTCCACTTCCTGTCACCCCACTTATTAATCCTTTCTTTTCACAAATTTTAAAGGCTCTAGAAATAGTACTTACATTTACATCTAGGAAGTCTGCCAATTCACGTTGTGGTGGCAATTTGGTACCAGGCAACAAAGTTCCATTATCAATATCTTGTTCTAATTGTTCTGCAATAGCTTTATATAATATTTGTCCTCTTAATGGCCGTTTTGGTTTCCAATTCATAGGATAATTTTCAAAAGAATTAATTGGCATAAAGTTTCACCTCACATTACTAATTTGACTATTTTGTTTATTTAGAACAATAAATTCATTAGGAAAGTGATTATACAAATCCCTAACCTAAACAAATGAATCAATAGCTGTATTTCATAATTACATTTAAATTTATTTTAATATATACACCATATATTTAAAGCGCTTTCTTGTCAACATAAAAGTAATGCAATCATAATTAAATGAATACTAGAATATTTAATTATTTTTATACAATAAAAAAGAAGGTATAAAGAGCTACCCTCAAGCTCAATATACCTTATAAATATCTACACTTCGTTTTTGACTAATTTCTCTATGTCTTTGATAATATGTTCTTTAGATTTTTTTCCAGCTATTGCATCAAAAATTGCAACAGCTTTTTTCTCTCCAAACTTCTCTGCTACATCATTAAACTCTAGAAATCTAACACTTTCCTTTTGTTTGCCAAACATACAACACCTCTCATACATTTTTATATATTTATTATAACTTCTATATGTTTATTTTTCACCAATAAACGTTAGACAAATTAGTTCCTTTATTTTTTTGACTTTATTTTACCTTCAAAATACTTAACAAAACTAGTTTATTCTACCCTATAAATAAAAATATGCAATTTAATTTGTAAAAAACTCTGTAATAAAATCAGTACTTCTCTTTCCAAAAGTTTTACAGTAAAAATAACAAAAATTATTTATTGTGTAGCAGATTTAATATATAAGTAAGATTCCTTAACTATTTTATTTCTAAAAGTAAATAAAAGGTAAAATATTTAATAACAGAAAAGTTTCAAACTTATATGCTATTAGTAGAATTTTTCTAAAAAAACATATCAAATATTTGATTTTCCTGTAAAATACAGTATCTAGTATAATGACAGATGATTATACAGCTTGAAATAAATAGCCTGTATGCCTTTGATATATAATATTTCAAAAACTTTTATGTTATTATATAGACTTATTTAATTTCACAAAGAGCTAAGTGTAATAGGAGATATTTAAACTGATTAAATTAAGGTTATAAATAATTATAATGTCTAATTATTGACTTTGACACCGTGTCGTAGTTTATACTGAAACTGTAAGGAGGAAGTATAATGAAGACAATCACTATAAGCCAAGTATCTAAAAATATGGGGATATCCACTAGAATGCTACGCTATTATGAACAAATTGGATTAATTAAAAGTTTTCGTCGTGAAGGTTATGCTTACAGAGTTTATGATGATGAAGCAATTTCTAGAATTGAGCAGATTATGCTTTTGCGTAAATTGCGAATTCCTTTACGTCAAATTCAAACAATTCTAGAAAATAAAAATGCAGTTACTGCTATTAACATCTTTCGTCAAAATATAAATGAATTAGACGAGGAAATTACTGCTCTTTCAACAATCAAGGATATTCTCTTTTGTTTTATCAAAGAATTAATTAAAGTTACAGAACTACCATTCAAAAATATTATTTCTGAAAATGACACATTGTTATCAGCTATTGAATCACTCAATATTGTTAGTATTAATTTTAAGGAGGAGCAAGGTATGAATAAGTTAAATAAAGCAGATGAAAGACTATCAAAAATCAATGATATACGTATAGTATACCTACCACCAACTACTATTGCTTCCGCTCATTATATTGGTGATGACCCAGAACTTCATGCAAATACAATGCTTGATGAATTCGTGTGTAAAAACAATTTGAATAAAATTAAACCAGATTTAAGACGTTATGGTTTCAATCATCCTAATCCAATAGATGAAACAGGCTATCATGGTTATGAGGCATGGGTGACAATTCCAGATAATATGGATATTTCGGCACCACTTAAAAGAAAGCAATTTGCAGGAGGGTTATATGGTGCACATATGATTGCTTTTGGCAATTTTGCTGAATGGGATGCACTTCTTGAATGGGTGAATAACAGTGAGAAATATGAATTTGCAGGTGATTTACAAGACCAAGAACATATGTGTGGTCTTTTAGAAGAACATTTAAACTATTTTAGCCATATAGAAAAGACAGACCTTGAGGTAAAAGATATACAACTTGATTTACTAATACCTATTAAGGAAAAATAAGAAAAAATATCAGCATAATAATACTAGTTTGTCAAAAAGATTATATGACTGTGAGATAGCAATTATGATAGAGGAAGATTATTTTTGAAAAGAAGAAATATATCTTTCTATTTAACATTCTAACTATTGACAATTAAACAAGATTATAATAAAAAATAGATAAACTATATAGTTTATCTATTTTTTATTATAACTTTAAGCAATCAATATATTTAAATCTAATAAAATTTATCTAAAGTCTTAAAGTTGAAAAAGATAAATGAAGTACCAAGAACCACTTCCTTTTTTTAATCGTCAATCTTATCTCATACATCCTCTGATATACTTGATTTTCTAAGAGGTTTTATTATATCAGTATTAAAAAAACTGTCTTAGAATATATCTTAGATATTAAATATTAATTACAAAAACAAATCTATAATTATATATTAAGTTCTTCTAAGATTTTTATTGCAAATCTTGCATTTGGATATGTAATAGAGCCACCACCAATTACACCTATTTTTATTGCTTCTATAATTTCAGCCTTACTTGCTTCAGAGTTTACACACCCCTCTATATGATAGCAAATGCATTCATCACAACGACTTAAAATAGAAATTGCTAATCCCATCAACTCTTTATTTTTTTTACTTATAGCTCCCTCAGAATAAGTCTTATCATCAAGACTTCCAAAGGCTCTAAAAAATTCATCTGTTTCACTTAGTTTATTATTATATAATTTTCTATATTCTTTCATTTCTTCAAGATTCATGTCTACCTCCTGTGTTCATAAATAATTTTTATAGAGTATGATATAACATCATACTTATATTTTCAATATTAAATATGAATTTTCAATTTATAATGCATATCCTGATTGGTAAATGACCTTAGAATATATAGTTACTGATGACTTTTTACTTTTAATGTTAATTAATTTCAGAGCTAAGATAAATATCTTAATAAGTTTTTAATTGTCTGTTTTAGCTCTGAAATATATAAGATTTAGCTAAGTTTTATAAAAATATATAACTATCCTAGTTATTTTTAGCTGAACTTTTATATATAAAATAAGAATAAATAAATGGTATCACTACAATCATAATTATTACAAAAGTATTATAAAAAGGAATATTAATAAATGCATTAATAATTAACAATATTCCACCAATAATCCAAATCCATCCAGCTAAATGATGTGTTTTATTCCAATTTTCTTCATCATTAAGAGTCCATGGTAATTTTATTCCTAATGTATAGTTTTGTTTACATTTAGGAATATAGTTTCCAATAAAGAAAATCAATATTCCTGAAAATAATCCTATATAAAAATTTGTCTCTAAAGTAATTCCTATTGAATACACAGTCATCATTACTTGCAAAATAACTGAAAGTATAGCAACTCCCCATTTTGAAAAACCTTGAAGTATTTTTGAAAATCCTATTTTCTTTGGTTCATTTTCAATTCTAAACCATGTATATAAATGAATACATAGCATTAATAATGGTACACCAAAAGCCGCTATAACTTTTGGAGCATAATTATCTGGATTTCCATAATTGTCAAAATGAATTGCAACCTGATCTGGCAATCTATTATAAAAATAAACTGATACAATAAATGGTATAAAACATACTAAAGTTGATAAAACAAATTGTTTATTTATCATTTTTTTCATTATCTTTTTCTCCCTTCTCCATAAATTGTGAAAACCAAAGCATAACTTCCTCAAAAACTGAAGTATTTATTTCATAGAAAATGAAGTTTTTATACTTGGTTTCAAATATGAGCCCTGCCTTTTTTAATTGAGATAGATGATAAGAGATTGTGGCATTTGTCATATTAAATTTTTCACTAATTTCTCCTGCTGACATCTTGTTATTCTTTAGCATAAGTAAGATTTCTCTTCTTACAGGGTCAGAAAGAGCTTTAAACGTTTCTGGAAAACCCAACAATATCACCTCTCTATTTAGAATTTCATCTAAATACAATATAGCATAATTAATTATTCATTTCAATAACTATTTAGATTTTTTTCTAAATAGTTATTGAAAATTATTATATAAATTTCTAAAACTAGCTTTAAATAAAACAATCTCAATCATAGATTGTTTTATTTAAATACTTTACTTTCAAAAAAATAAAGGACTTAGAAATAAAACTCTAAGTCCTTTTATTTTATAAACTTTCTTATATTTAAAATATAATGCGCACTATTTATGCAACATATTCATACTTTTCTCTGTATTCTCTTACGGCATCATTCCAAGCTTCTTGTACTGTTACACCTCTTTTATTAGCAATTCTCTGTGCCAGTTCAATTATTTTCATAGCTCTTCTTGATATGTTCATATATATTCCTCCTACAAATTATTATATATTTCATATACATAGATTAAAGTTATATTTTTATACTATATAACTTTTCTATTATAATATTACAATTTCCATATGTATTATATATGAACTGTATTAGAAGATAATTAGAATTTTTGTAAAATTTGTATATATTCATATTTATACAACATTAACCTCATAAAAATCTTAAAATAACGTGAAATATATGTTCTCATATATACTATAATGAGCATTTAGAAACTACAAAACACTTGAAGTTTTTAATTATCAGTATCCTATAAAAAAGCCATAACTAATATAACTACAATGGTTATAGATTTTTATATAATATATAAATAATTATAGGAATTAAAACTATCTAATTAAAACAATGTCTGGTACATTAGCTTTGTGACCATAAACAATGCCATTACTAAAAATATTGGTTTTATCATTTTTGAACCATTTTTTATTGCAACTTTAGCACCCACATAGGCTCCTATTATCATCACTAATGCAAACAATACAGCAATTTTATAATATACTTGACCATTTATCATAAATAATAATAACGAAGTTACATTGCTTGTCAAGTTTAATATTTTTGTATTTGCTGAAGCATGCAAGAAATCATATCCATATATTTTTATAAATCCGAAAGTTAGAAATGTTCCTGTTCCAGGTCCAAAAAAACCATCATAAAATCCCATTATAAATGCCATAAGCATTCCTAATCTCAAATTTTTCTTATTAATACCTTCAAATCTATCTTCTTGACCTAAATTTTTAGAAACAAAAGTATAAATTGCCACTATTAAAATCATTAATACAACTAAAACATTTAGTATATTTTCATTTATTGATAATACACATTTTACTCCTAAAATACTACCTATAATAGTAAAAGGAACTAGCTTTTTTAAAAGTTCATTATTAGTTTTGCCAGATTTTGCATATCTATAAGCACTACTTATACAACCTGCTGATGCTGCAAATTTATTTGTACCAATAGCAAGATGTATTGGTACTCCAATAGCCATAAGAACAGGCATACTGATAAGCCCACCTCCACCTGCTATAGAATCTACAAAAGCAGCTATAAAACCCCCTATACATAAAAAAGTAATTACAAACATAAAATTCCTCCATACATTCTATTTCAATCTCCTTTATAATATATACTCTATACAATTTCTTTTTAATTTTTATTGTCCAATATATTTTTTCTATATTCATTTGGAGTACTATTATTAAATTTTTTAAATATTTGTGAAAAATAACTGCTATTATTAAATCCTACTTTCTTACAAATATCTGCTATACTCATATTTTCATTTTTTAAATATTTTTTAGATTCTTCTATTCTAAGAATATTTATATACTCAGTTATTGAAATTTTATTCTTTTCATTAAAAATAGAACTTAAATAATTTGGACTTATAAAAAATACATCAGATATGCTATTTAAATTTATATTTTCTTTATAATGTTTTTGTATATATTCGTTTATCTTTTCAATTAAATTTACTTTATCTTTTATCCAAAAGTCTCTATTAATATCAATACATTCTTTAGAAAATTCAAGTAATATATTCCATAAGTCTTCATCACTACTTACAAGTGATATTTTTTTAGTATATTTATTTTTTACATAATAAATAAGATTTAAATCTTCTAAATCTCTAAGTACTGTTCTAGATAATATGAGCGTCATCTCTTGAACAATACTCTTAATATTATTATGTATTTTCTTATTTACCTCTATTAATTTACAAATACCTTCTAAATTCATATTTTTAATTTCTTTCTCAAGAGAAAATTCTAATTCATAAGGATACTCTCCACCAGCAGTATTAAGTATACTAATTTCTATAGGGCTTATAATACATTTTTCTTCTAACAGCCTAGTATTAGCCTTTTTAAGTGCATCTTCAAGCCTTATATTGTCTTTTCTATTTTTTAATATTTCCTCATCCTTTATGCTAAGTTGGTTTTCAAAGAATTTTCTTTTCGCTATTTCCTGAATAAAATCAGTTACCATTAGTAAATTTTCTTTTAATACATATAATCTACTTTTAGGATTTAATGGAATTTCATTGTAAATTTTATTTATATATTTTGTATCTATATTTGAGTTATTTGATAATATAGACAACTTTTTATCTATATCAATAGATTTATATATTATAAAATTTCCACATTCTATATATCCAATTATATTTTCTTCTAATACTATAGGTATCTCTAGACTAGAAACATCATAATCACAATTATATATTTTAGTAAAATTGTCGTTATTTATATTTTTATTAAGTTTTCTATTACAGGTTCTTATATTTTTGCAAGTAACGCAAAATTTAACTTCTCCATTAGTTTCAAATATTTTTTCGTGTTTTGAATCATAAATAGATATTTTAAGCTTCAATATATTAGATATTTGATTTGCAATATTTTCAAGTATATTTATATTAACTAATTCTTGTATATTATTCTCAGAAAACATGATTGGTAATTGTTTTAAGCTCGAAAATTTATAGGGAACATAGGCGATTAATATTATCAAATCATTTTTACCAGTATTTATAATTTCATGTTCTGAATATGGTGGGCAATAGATTATTGATGATTTCTTTATATTAATCTTTCTACCATCAATTATTTGTATTCCTTCTCCTTGAATCACGTATAAAAGTTGTTCTTCACTTAAATGAAAATGTTTTTCTTGACAATTTCCTGGAAAAAATTTTACAACTCCAGCACTAAGTCTATTAGATTGTGTTTTTGATGGCTCATGTATCCATGTAACTTCTCCCCAATTAAATTTTTGCACTTCATATTTACTCGACTCACTAAAATACTCCATAAGCTCACCTCTTAGTTTTTGTCTAAATATTTTTTTATTCTTTCAAATGTCTCATTGCTTATCACATGCTCTATTCTACATGCATCCTTTTCAGCTATATTGAATGAAACTCCCAATGTATTTATTAGAAATCTAGTAATTAAAATATGTTTTTCATAAATTTCTTCTGCTTTTTTTCTACCATTCTCAGTTAAAATAATTTCACCATCAAGCATCATTATAATAAGACTACTTTCTTTTAAAATCCCTACAGCTCTACTTACACTTGCTTTACTATAATTTAATTCTTTTGCTATATCAATAGACTTTACAACTCCATTTTTCTTCTCCAAAATCAATATTGTCTCTAAATAATTTTCTCTTGATTCATACATTTTTACTTCCCCCAAGCAATAACAATTCAATTCTAATATTTTTATCATACTAATTAAAAAAGTATAACTGTATGTTTTAACATCATAATCTAGATTGTTCATATATAATAAAAAAATACTCACTTTTATACTCATAAGTATTTTTATCACTTACATTAATATATCTTATCATAATTTTCTTTTTTATTACATAGAGAAATATCATATAAAATAAAACCCATTTTAGATTTTGATATATAGTGTAAAAATCATTAAAAACGAGACTTTACATAAATAAATAGACAACATAGTTGAAAAACCTTCATAAAATCAGGTATAAATGACAGGAATACTAATTCATTTTCTACACACTATTTTAATTATTATCAACCCATTAATTCTAAGAAGTTAATATCAAAAACTAGTATCCTTTTTCTATATTTACTTATCCTCAATAGAAATAGTTATAAAAAGAGCACAAAAAATTATTTCTTAACTGCCTTTTTTTCATTTAGATAAGCTACTTTTTCATCTATTTGCTCCATACAATGTTCCAACACATGTATTTTATTTTGAATATTCTGTTTATATTGCTCAAATAGGCAAATTCTTTTATCTATTGTGTCATCTCCCATATCACAGAAATGAAAACATTCATATATATTCTTTATAGATAAACCTGCCATTTTAAGTTCTGTAATAAATATCAAGCGTTCTACATCCTTTTCTGAAAAGTAACGAACACCGCTTGGTTTTCTATTGATGGGAAGTAGTAAACCTTTTTCTTCATAAAAACGGATTGCTGATGGAGAAATTTCAGTTATTTTTGATACCTCAGTCATGGAATATTGCATGTTCTTTACCTCCCTAAACTTTTAAATGAATAATAACATTATAAAAATTCCTTTCATAATAGTCAATCAGTATTCAATAAAAAGTATTGACTTCAAGTTAGGTTGAAGTTGTATAGTTTGAAGTGTAAAAATCAATTTGTAAAAGAAAGGATTATATAAATGGAAAAATATGCAACTATGATTAAAGAAAATTTAAATGCAGGAAAAGTACTTTGTGGGATTGCAGTTTCACTGTCTGATTCAGCTGTAAGTGAATTAGTAGGATTATCTGGATATGATTTTGTATGGATTGAGGGAGAACATGGAACTTTAGACCGTAAAGACATTCAGCAACATATGATAGCAGCACATGCTGGTGGTGCTGCTTCTTTGGTTAGATTGGGAAATAGTGACCCTACTCTTGTTAGAGCTATAATGGATATGGGAACAGATATTATAGGCTTTCCATTTATTAATACAGTACAAGACGCACAAAAAGCAGTATCAGTTTGTACCTATCCACCAAAAGGCATAAGAGGATGCAACCCTCAACGTGCTTCGTATTATGGACGTATGAATTATTTAAACTATATTAAAAATGCAGATAAAGAAACATTGAAAATGATGTTAATTGAACAAAAATCAGGCTATGACAATCTTGAAGAGATAGTACAGGTTGATGGTTATATTTCTTTTACAATAAATGGAGCACATTATTACTCCTTTTCCTTACATTTTTCTACAACACTTATTAAAACTTTCATAAGATTAAATAGCTCAGATTATTCAGTTTATACTTAATAAACATACTGCCAGATAACAAATAAAAAATCGTTATCTGGCAGTACTGAATGTATATTGAAGTCAAAATATTAAATATTTTATCTTTTATAAAATATTCATTACATATATCATGCTATTAATATTTTTTAGTGTTATGTATACTAATATTATCATTAGTTTTTAAAAATTAGATTTTTATAGCATACAAATTTATTCAGCCAACATTTTACCTAATTCAATACAATTAGCCTCTGCCTCTCCATCTGGATCTTCCATTGCTGTGATTCCTTCACCACCTATAATTGTAGCACCAGCATTTTGCATACGTTCTTCCCAATCTCTCATCCATTCACAATTTCCCCAACCATATGAACCAAATAATCCAATCTGTTTACCTGATACCATTGCTTCTAATTCTGATACAAATGGTTCCATATAACCTTCTTCCAATTGTTCTGCTCCCATAGATGGGCAACCTAGTGCAAATTTATTTTCTCCTTTTAAATCGCTTGGTTTCAATAAATTTACATCTAAAACCTCTGCTATTTTACCTTTTGACTTTACACCTTCAGCTACAAAATTTGCCATTTTTTCAGTATTTCCTGTTCCACTCCAATAAACAATATATATTTTATTCATTTTTACCTCCTACGATATTTTTAATCATTCTTTTAGTTAGCTATAGCTAACTAGAATTTAAAAAATAAAAGATTTCTTTATTTGAAATCTCTTTATTTTTTCTAAATATATAATATCATGCACAGTTTTAAAAATCAATACTTATTGATAATATTTCTCATTAAACAATTTTTATCATTTATTTCGTAAATATATAGTCCTTATCTTTCATTAGCAAACAAAGATTATCTTTTAGTATTTCCCTTGTATTTATAAAGATTTAAATATAAGTAACCATTTCCTTGTTCTGTTCTAGGCAAACCAAGTGCTCTTGTACACTTTATCAACTGTGCATACAACTCAGCTTCATCAAAATTTCGTTCAAACTCTTCTCTTGCCCACTCTTTAATCAATGCCATTGAACCTGTTACATAGGGTGCACTCATACTAGTACCACTCATAATAGCAAGTTTATTATCCATATAAGTGGATAAAATATTTCTTCCTGGTGCAACTAAATCTATTGTACTATTTGAATTGCTAAATTTCTCAACTAAATAATTTTCATTTATTGCACCTACTTCTATTACTTCAGGATAACTTGCTGGATAACTATATTCACTTGTACTAGAATCCCCATCTCCATTATTACCAGCTGCACACACTACAGGAATATTATTTTTTACTGCTTGTAAAACAGCATTTTTTAGATTTTTATCATCTTTATTCCCTCCTAGAGACATAGATATAATATCTACCTTGCTACTTACAGCAAAGTTGATAGCATTAATTATACCCTGATATGTCCCAATACCATCTTTATTTAATGCTTTTGCTATTAATAATTTACAATCTGGTGCTACTCCCATAACTTCATTATTATAATTAGATGCTGCTATAATGCCTGCTACATGTGTTCCATGTCCATTAAAATCCTCATATATATTTTTATTTCCATTACTATCATCACTGAAATTTGCACCTCCAATGATTTTTCCTTTTAATAGAGGGTGAGATGTATCGCAACCTGTATCTATTATACCAACTACAACATTTTTACCAGTGTAACCCTCTTCCCACATTCCTTTAGCATTCATTTGTTTTATACCATATGGAAATTTATTCTTTGTTCCTCTTAGATTTTCATTTATCTCATATGGAATTAACTTCATTTTTTTATTCATAATGTATCCCCCTAAAAATTTTATTGCATATAAAAAATTATAAACAAGTTAAAGTGATAAACTATAAATTAAATTATTAATTTATAGTTACATGCTTATACTCATCTATTTATATTTATGATATGTTTTTTATTTTTAGGAGTCATATTTTATTGTCTACAAAATAAAATTTATATGTTATATCAAAATAAAGATTTGCTTACATATACAGATTTACTTTTATAGATAATTTACTTTTTTATAGGATATAAAATATTTTATACATTTAAAACAATAAAATAGGATATCTTATTTATGGTAAAAACTTTTTAAGATATCCTGTTAGTATTTAATATTCTCTACTTTTTTAATATATTTACTATTTCAAAACTGCCCCTGTATTTGCTGATGTAACCAGCTTAGCATATCTACTTAAATATCCATGCTTTATTTTTGCTTCTAAAGGCTTAAATTTTGATTTTCTATTTTCTATTTCTACTTCACTTACTTTTAGTTCTAATTTTTTATCTGGTATATTTATAGAAATTATATCTCCTTCTTCAACTATTCCTATTAAACCACCTTCCATAGCTTCTGGAGAAATATGCCCTATAGATGCCCCTCTGGTAGCTCCTGAAAAACGCCCATCAGTAAGAAGTGCTACATGCTTATCAAGCCCCATTCCCGCAACTGCTGATGTGGGAGATAACATTTCTTTCATTCCTGGCCCTCCTTTTGGACCTTCATATCTTATAACTATAACATCACCTTTGTTTATTTTTTTGTCAAATATAGCACTAACAGCTTCTTCTTCTGAATTAAAAACTCTTGCTGGACCTTCATGAATCAACATTTCCTCTGCTACTGCTGATTTTTTTACAACTGCTCCATTTACAGCAAGATTACCTCTTAAAATTGATAGGCCACCTTGACTGCTATATGTATTTTCTAATGTATGTATTACTTCTTCATTCTTTATCTCACAATTTTTTATGTTTTCTCCTATAGACTCGCCTGTTACTGTTTTACAATCTAAATTTATTCCTTTTATCTTTGAAAGTTCATTAATTATAGCTGGTATTCCTCCTGCCATATGTAAATCTTCGATATGATGCTTACCACTTGGACTTAATTTTGTTAAACAAGGAGTTTTTTCACTTATTTCATCAAATAAATCTAAATTAAGTTCTATTCCTGCTTCATAGGCTATTGCAGGTAAATGAAGCACTGTATTTGTAGAACCAGCCATTGCCATATCTACAGTTATTGCATTTTTAAAAGCGTCTATTGTCAAAATATCTCTAGGCTTTATATTATTCTTAAGAAGTTCCATAACATACATACCTGCATACTTTGCGATTCTTTTTCTTTCTCCTGAATGTGAAGCAGCAGTACCATTATATGGAATACCCATACCTAGTGCCTCTGTTAAACAATTCATACTATTAGCTGTAAAAAGCCCAGAACATGAACCACATCCAGGACAAGAATTCATTGCCAACACTTCTAGTTCTTCTTCACTCATTGTCCCATCCTTACAAGCTCCAACACCTTCCATTGCAGAGTTAAAGTCATATACTTTTCCATTTGCTTTTCCTGGAAGCATA
The DNA here is from genome assembly GCA_020641055.1 of Clostridioides sp. ES-S-0010-02. Taxonomy (NCBI): domain Bacteria; kingdom Bacillati; phylum Bacillota; class Clostridia; order Peptostreptococcales; family Peptostreptococcaceae; genus Clostridioides; species Clostridioides sp. ES-S-0010-02. The sequence goes on along the minus strand of CP067345.1, from coordinate 2,140,342 downwards.
GGACCTCCACTTACAACAACACTTGGTATATTAAGTCTTGCAGCCGCCATTAACATTCCTGGGACTATTTTATCACAATTAGGTATAAGTACTAAAGCATCAAAACCATGTGCCATTGCCATTGCCTCTATAGAATCGGCTATTAATTCTCTTGAAGCAAGTGAATAATTCATTCCAACATGCCCCATAGCTATACCATCACAAACTCCTATAGCTGGAAATTCTAATGGTAATCCACCACTCATTCTCACTCCATTTTTTGCTGCTTCTGCTATTTCATCAAGATGAAGATGACCAGGAATCACTTCATTTTGTGCATTTACTATACCTATTAATGGTCTTTCAATTTCTTCTCTAGTAAGACCCATTCCATACATTAATGCTCTCTTTGGAGCTCCCTCTATTCCTTTTTTTATATCGCTTCTCATGGTATTACCTCTTTCTTATATTTTAAAAATTTTCATAATATTATTATAATATATTTTTATATCAATTAATTACAAAAAACCCAAAAAATATTAAAAGATATTAATATAAAAATATTACTATTTTATATTAATATCTTACACAAATAAATTAAATAGTTATTCTCTCTTAGATATACTAGTTGGAGAAATCTTTTTTGCCAATATTAAAGATGTTATTATTAATAAAAACAACAACACTATAGAAATTATAAAAGAAGGATTAGTGATATCAATAGCTTTATCTCCTATATTTAAGAACACTAATGTTCCTGGTAAAATACCAATAAGTGTTGCAAACATATAGCTACTAAATCTTATATTAGTAAGCCCTGCTCCATAGTTTATCAGATTATATGGAGTAATTGGTATCAATCTTAATACAAATATAATAAAAAATCCTCTCTTCTCATCTGCCTCCATAAAAAGTTTCCATAAAGATGGTGATAATTTATTTTTTAAAAACTTAGTTATGGCATCCTTAGCTAATACCTTTGCCATCATAAACATAATTGCACTATTAACACCTGCACCTATTATCGTATAAAGTGTCCCTTTCCACAATCCAAATGCTAATCCTCCAGCCAATGCTAATACTGGAACTGGGAAAAAAGTAATTGGCAAAATTGAGAAAATCAATATATATACAAAGGGTGCATAGTTTCCATATGATTGCACATATTGACGTATTTGCTCTGCTGTAATACCCCTAAAAAATGCATAATAAATGAGTATAAAAATAACAATGATAAGTGCTGTAACAATTCCTTTCAAATTCCTTTTTATAATAAATATCATCCTTTCTATGTGTATTTATTGTATATCTCTATTATTTATCTTCTTTTTTAAGTTTCAATAAATAACCCTTTATTTATATTCTATCTAAATAACTTCTTCATGACTTTTTAAAATTTCATCAAAGTTAATAATCCTACATCAAAAATTAAAATAAGATTTTTAATATTAGTTAATTCAGATTCTATATGATTTAGACTTATTAGATGAAAGTTAATAGTAATCACTTCTTATGATATTATCTCTTTATCAGATTTTCAAGTTTCAATAATATCATTATAATACATTTTTATATTAACTAATTACAAAAAATCTAAAAGATATCAATAAATTACACAATTAAACTAAATAATTATTTTTTATTGTATTCTTTAGAAAATTTTTTTAATAAGATGGAAGATAGTATTATTTATAGAAAATATGAGCTTTATTATTTCATGCATTAATAAATATTGATTTTTTAATAAATAAAAAACATTCCCATAAAGAGAATGTTTTTAGGTACATAAGTATATTAGAAATACACTGCTATTTGCATTCTATCAACAATATTTTTTGGAGAATATAAGTCTAAAATATCTTCATATATTCATATATAAATCCATAAACCTTCATAAAATAATTATTTTCTAAAATCCCATATTTTTAACTGCATATCACATAATAGCATAGTTTTGTAAAGTTGAACTATTATACATATCTTATCTAATAAAGCACACTCCAAAAATACTCATAACCTTAATTGTAACAATTTTCTCGCAACCTCATCTACTTCTGAAGTATTTTCCCATTTTGTTGGTTTTTCTGCAATTCTCTTTATAAAAGGTATAATTGGTTCAAGTTTTTTATCTGTGAACATTGGTAATAGACATACGATTATCCAATATTTCCAATCATCATCTTTTTCCTCTGGGATAAGAATATCTATTATCAGTGGAGTAATAATTTCTTGATGTAATGCCAATACAGGTAATATATCTTTTGCAACAGGCCAATTGTAATCTTGTATCCATTCTAAAAGCCTAAGGCAAATAGGTTTTATCTCTTCATCAGATAATAACTTTAATTTTTCAATATTACAGTTATCAAACTTATCTTTTGGAAGCAGTTCTTCGACATTTTTCATAATCTATTTCTCCAGTCTAACACACAATAATTGCCTTATCTTCAAGATAAACAAAAATCGTTTATGTTTAGATTCTAATATCTACATTTACAAATGTCAAACAAATTATAACTTAATATACTTGTATATAAGTACTAATTTTAAGTTAATCAAATATAATATTTGAAACTTTATCCCAGTTAGTCGCTCTCGAATTATATTCAGGGTGTGATAATTTTACTACATGAGTTGAATTATTATAATTATAATAAATTGTAGTAGTACCATCAATTTGATTCCTCTTGTATCCTTGATAGCTAGCATTATTTGGCACTTTTTTTTCAATAAAACTATATGCAGATGAAGCATCAAGTATTTTTACTTTATTAGGAAACATTAACATAAAAAAAGTTATAAGAGCAAAAATACATATACATGTAATACTATACCATTTAATCCATTTCATACAATTCCTCCTATTTTACCAATATATACTATTATTATTTCCATATATTTATAATATTTATACATATGATAAAATTTTTAAATACTTACATATTAAGTGTAGAAGATTCAATTTTCTAAGTCTTATAAGGATACATAGTTTATTTTTATAAGTTAATAAATTTTTAAGGTTTTATTAAAGAAAAGTTTATTTTTAAAGATTACAATAAAGATAGTATTTATAAGGTCAAAAATATAAATTTTGGAGGGAGATAAATTAAAATTATGTGTACACTTTATCCGTTATTTTGTGCAATATTACCTTGTTTAATATACCAAATAATTGTTATAAGAAGAGTAAATTTAAAAGAAAAAAGGAATTTAGTAACACATCTAATATGGGTCTATGTTTTTTTGTTTTATATTTACTTAGCACTTAGCAAAGCAGGTATTGGAAGTATATGGGATATAGGTAGATATGGTGAAATTATTAGACTAGATGAAATAAATTTAATTCCATTTAGTTCAAGTGGTGCTTTAACCTACATTCTAAATATCATCATGTTTATGCCTTTAGGATTTTTACTTCCTTTGATTTGGAAAAGATTTAGAAATTTTATTAGCATATTATGTACTGGACTAAGCTTTTCATTGGCAATTGAGATTTGTCAATTATTTAATCATAGAACCACAGATATTGATGATTTGATGATGAATACTCTAGGTGCTATTTTGGGATACTTCATATGGATATGTATAGATAATTTATTTAATTATATAAGTAAAAAGACTATCTTTGCACATCGATATGAACAGATTCTTCAAGATGAAATTGCTGTTGAAGCTGATGATGATACAAATAGAAAAACTATTAACCTCCCTAAAAATGAAGCTATTATGTACTTAATATTAGCTGTTTTAGGAGAATTTCTATTGTATAATTTTTATATCACTTATTAGATAATTTAATGTATCTATTAGCTTTACATTTTATCTTAATATTTATGTACAAATAAAATACCCATTCTTACTACCTTAAGAACAGGGTATTTTATTCTTTAATATATTTAACAATAACTTTTTATCTTATTGATAATACCTATTTTCACTTTTCTGCTTGATTATAGCAAAAACAATATTTAAAATAAATTTTAATTATAATCACTTTCAACAAAATTATTAGAATAATTTTCAAATCTGAATAGCCTAATATAATAACCTTACTTAATTGGCATTTGAAATATTCGATTTACATTACATCTAACTTTATTAGCAGTTATATAATCATATTCAGTGCCATTCTCAATAAAATTTTGTATCTTATCTAATACTTGTATTGCTCTCTCTTTACTTTCATAACATCCTATCTTCCTAGTATTATACATATCTTCAAATGTTACATATATTTGATTATCATTTATTTCAATTTTACTAACTTTCATTAAATTAGTTTTATCCTGGCTTCTAATTATTATCATTTCAAATTCTCCAATATATTTAATTTATTTTTAAGTCATTTCCTTGTTATATACTATTTTGACATAATTAAAACTTTTACCATTACATATTTATATACCATCTTTCTTTTTTGAGAGTTTCTTTAATCCTAAAAGCCTTGCTAATTAGTTCTCTTTTTTATTTCCATAATAAATCATTTGTTGATTATTCCAACATCATTATACAATCTATTTCACTTAGTAAAACTTATCCTTACCACCCTTTCCATGTTGATTTATACATTTGGTAATTGTATTAATAAAAATTTTTATTCAAATCATTTGTATATTAAATCATTTATATCAAAACTCAATATTTTACAACATATATATCTCTTTTCTATAAACTTATTTTTATATTTTCTTCAAATAAATGTATTATAGGATTTATTTTTAATAATTTCATTATTTTTTTTATAGCATCATTTTTAATTTTGATTTGTTTCCATTCAACATATCACCCTTCCATAAATTACCATTTGTATAATTTATATTATATATATACAAACGGTAATTATCAATCTTTTTTCTTATCTTTTTTCTTTTTTTATATATTTTTGGTAATTTTATTTTACTTTTCAGCAAAATAACTTATAATTTCGGTAAGGAGTGATGTACATATGGAAAGTTTAGGAGATAGAATAGCAAAGCTAAGAAAAGAGTTGAATATAAATCAAAAGGAACTTGCTACTAAAGTTGGTATAACTGAAGCTAGTTTATCACGTTATGAAAATAATCTGCGAGAACCTAAAAGTGAAATAATAGTAAGATTAGCAAAATCACTGAAGACATCTACAGATTATTTATTAGGTATAAATGAAAATACAAAAATAAATAGAGAAGACAAATTAATAATAGAAAGTTTATCAGTTAGTGAAAAAACAAAGCAGCTTTTAGAAAAGATATATTCACTTGAAGAAGAAGATAGAGAGGCTATAGAAAAAATGATTGATAATGCTTATATAAAGAGATTTTTAAAAGAAGAGAATTAGTTCTCTTCTTTTACTTTTTCCAATATTTCTAATAACATTTCATAAAAATCAATATCTACACTCAATAAAAAATCTAATTTAATTCCTGTGTCTTTAATTTTTTCCTTTCTTATAATAGTAGTATTTGATTTTTCCACATACACCATCCCCCAGCGAACCTATGTTCTTAATTTTATTCAAAGATTCCCAACAAATTTTTAATAAAAATTATGTAATTATGATTTTTTCATTTCATAAAATATTTTTCTCTTATCCAAAATTTTCTTGGATAATTATCTTAACTATATAATAATACTTTTATTCTACAGATGCAATAAAAAACTCGTAATTATAACAAAAAAATCTATTATTGTAGAATTTTGTATATTTTTTATGTTTTTATATATTTTTTAAGATAATTCTTATTATAAAATTTTGTATAAATATATAAATTTTTATGTTTATTTAATCTACTTTTTAGTACTTGATAAAGTATAAAAAATACTGATAATTATAGTTTACTAACTATCATTATCAGTATTTTTTTACCATTTATAAACATAATTAAAATCCACTTTCTAAAGAGGCTAGATTTGCATGACTACACTTCAAATTTTTCTCACAAAATACTATTTATCTTTTATTTATGTTATTCACTTTATATTTGTGTAGTAAAATTTATTTAGCTTTAAACTATTTTTATTATTGAGAGTTTAAGTTTTCATAACTTAATTATTGGAACTTAATTATTAATGAAAATAAAGTTAATTTTCATTATAAGTATTATCTTTTCAATATGTACTTACTATATAATTCTATTATTTATTTTCACTTTCCAGTTTTAATAAATAATCCTTTGTTTTTATTCCGCCCAAATAACCTCTTAAACTTCCATTAGAACCAATAAGCCTATGGCAAGGTATAAAAATAGAAATAGGATTTTTACTATTGGCCAACCCCACTGCTCTATATGATTTAGGTCTATTGATTGTATTCGCTAATTCTAGATAAGTTCTTGTTTCTCCATATGGAATTTTACAAAGTTCACTCCACACTTGTTTACTAAACTCACTTCCTGATGGATGTAATGGTAAATCAAATTTTTTTCTATCACCATTTAGATATTCACTTAGTTGTTTATTTGCATCTTTTATAATTTTAGTCTCTTTAACTGTATATTTTTCACAAGATAATTCTTGTATCCCAAAGAATAAATCTGTAATGTAATTATTTTCTTCTGATATTCCTATTTTCCCAATTTTAGTTTCATAGTAAAATATATTTTTCATTGAGCACTATATCCTTCCATATTTATTTTTATCTTCAGTTATGATTAATAGTTTTACTTATTTATATCATATATTTTATCAACTTTTAATAAAAAAACCTTACTCTGTTTAAAAATATTTGTTTTATATAAAATCAATTAATAACCCTATATTATATAAATAATAAAACTAATTATATCTTCCTTATTAAAACCATAAATATATAAATTAATTAACATTAATGAACAAGAAAGTCAGTAGAGCATGATGTATCAAACCACACATTTTGCTCTACTGACTTTTATTACTTAACTAAAACTTCAATATTTTCATCTTGACCATCTATAACTATAGTACATCCATTATATATCTCTCCAGCAATAAGTTTTCTTGCAATTATAGTTTCTAATGTATTTCCTATATATCTCTTAAGAGGTCTTGCACCATACACAGGGTCATAACCTTCTCTCACCATTACATCTTTAGCTGAATCTGTAACCTCAATAGAAATATCTTTTTCTTTTAATCTATTTTTTAAATCTTCCATAAATATGTCTATAATTTTCTTGATATTATCTTGGTCTAAAGGTTTAAACATTATAATATCATCTACTCTATTTAGAAATTCAGGTTTAAATCTATGCTTCATCTCATTCATTACAAGACTGTTAGTAGTATCTGTTATATTTCCACCTGCTTCTAATAAATAATTACTTCCTATATTAGAGGTCATTATTATAAGAGTATTTTTGAAGTCTACAGTCTTACCTTTATTATCAGTAAGTCTACCATCATCTAATATTTGTAAAAACATATTAAATACATCTTCATGTGCTTTTTCTATCTCATCAAATAATATTACAGAATAAGGTGCACGTCTAACTGCTTCTGTAAGTTGTCCGCCCTCTTCATATCCTACATATCCTGGAGGAGGTCCTACTAATCTTGATACAGCATGTTTTTCCATATATTCAGACATGTCAATTCTAATTATATTGTCTTCACTATCAAATAAATTTCTAGCAAGAGTTTTTGCAAGTTCAGTTTTTCCAACTCCTGTAGGCCCTAAGAATATAAATGAACCAATTGGTTTTCTTTCATCTTTTAGGCCAGCTCTTGCACGTATTACTGCATTTGAAACTGCTGTAACAGCTTCATTCTGTCCAATAACTCTCTCATGAAGTTCATCTTCTAGCTTAAGTAGCTTTTCTCTTTCACCTTCGACTAATTTAGTTACTGGTATACCTGTCCACTTTGATACAATATTAGATATTTCTTCTTCTGTAACTTCTTCTTTTAAAAGTGAGTTTTCAGAACCATCATTCATACTTTCTTCATATTTCTTTATTTGCTCTTCTAATTTAGGTATTTCACCATATTTAACCTCTGCTGCTTTGTTAAAATCATATTCTCTTTCGTACTTTTCAGCTTTTCCTTTAGCTTCATCTAATTGAGATTTTAAATTTTTGATATCTAGTATTTGACTCTTCTCTTTTTCATATTTAGCAGTCATTTCATCATTTTTAGATTTTAACTCTGCTATTTCCTTTTGAATATCTTCTAATCTTGTCTTACTCTTATCATCATTTTCTTTAAGCAAAGCTTCTCTCTCAGTTTCTAGTGTAAATAATTTTCTTCTAACCACATCTAATTCTGTTGGCAATGAATCTATTTCACTACGAATCATAGCTCCAGCTTCATCTATTAAATCTATTGCTTTATCTGGTAAAAATCTATCTTGTATATATCTATGAGAAAGTTTTGCTGCTGCTACAATAGCATTATCATGAATTCTTACTCCATGATGTATCTCAAATCTTTCTTTAAGTCCTCTAAGTATAGATATTGTATCTTCAACAGTAGGTTCTTCTGCAATTACAGGTTGGAAACGTCTTTCAAGGGCTTTATCTTTTTCTATATATTTTCTGTACTCATCAAAAGTAGTTGCACCAATACAATTTAACTCTCCTCTTGCAAGCATAGGCTTAATCAGGTTACCTGCATCCATTGAGCCTTCTGTTTTACCAGCACCAACTATAGTATGAATCTCATCTATAAATAGAATGATTTTTCCATCAGAACTTTGAACTTCTTTTAAGACAGCCTTTAATCTTTCTTCAAATTCTCCTCTATATTTTGCACCAGCAATCAATGCGCCCATATCAAGAGAAAATACTATTTTATCTTTTAATCCTTCTGGTACATCTCCTCTTACTATTCTCTCTGCTAAGCCTTCAACTATCGCAGTTTTACCTACACCTGGTTCACCAATTAATACAGGGTTATTTTTTGTTCTTCTTGATAAAATTCTTATAATTCTTCTTATTTCTTCATCTCTTCCAATTACAGGATCTAATTTATTTTTTTTAGCTAAATCTACTAAATTTGTTCCATATCTAGCAAGTGCATCATATGTTCCTTCTGGGTCTTGTGTTTCTACCCTTTGACTACCTCTAACTTGTGATAAAACATTTAAAAAATCATTTTTATTTATATTATATTGTTTCAATATTTTACCAACAACTGATTTTGATTCTGTTTCCATCATTGCAAGCATAACATGTTCAACACTTATATATGAATCTTTAAATTCTTTAGAAATACTTTCTGCTTTTATAAGTACTTCATTTATTTTTCTAGTAGCTGACACTCCTTGTGAATCTGCTCCTTCTCCATATACTTTTGGAAGTTTATCCATTTCAAAGTTTACAGTATTTCTTAAAGAATCTATTGATATATTCATCTTTTCTACTATATTTGGTATTAATCCATCTTCTTGATTAATAAGTGCTGAAAAAAGATGAATTACATCTACTTGTTGGTTATGATTTTTTACTGCTTCATTATAAGCCTCATTTAAACTTTTTTGAACTCTTAAAGTCATTTTTTCTACGTCCATATAAATCCCTCCATTTTAATATTATATCCAAATAAATTAAATTCTCTCATTTATGATTATTGATTTTCTAAGCTCTAAAAGACTATCAAGCAAACTTTCATTTTTTTGTATGTCAAAACTTAATGTCAGATTAAAGGTTCCATCTGAATTAAAAAAATCAAACACTTCTTTTGATTTTGCTCTTAGATATAAATCTTCATCTATAAGTCTTTTTTCACCTATTAACAAATATTGGCACTTATCTATAAAACTCTTTCTAAAATCAATAGTATATAGATTTTCTAAAAGATTATATTGGTAAATTGCAATATTATTAAACACTTTTAATAAATTTGAATTTACAAAATTGTAAATTTGATTATCGTTATACAGTGATATTTGTTCATATATATACTCTCTAAATAAAGGATGAATGTTTTGTTTAAGTTTCAAAGTAACTTCAGCTGGTATTTCAAAATACAACTTCCAGTATTCAGAATTATTTTTTTCTAATATAAATGCTACTCTGTTTAAACTAGTGGGGCTAATCTCTTTTAATGTACATTCAAAATTATAATATCTCAAACTAGTTTCTTCATTTTCAAATACATAATCAAACCACTGTAGAACATTTCTATCAAGTTTTAAACTCATATAAAAACCTTCTTCCTTATTTACTAACCTTATTAGGTCTTTTTATCTGATTATATTCTTCTAGTAAACTTTCTTTATCAGCTTTATTTCCTTTATATGCTATATGTGGATTTATCATATACTCACCATTTTTTACTTTCTGTAAAAAATCTAATTTTTTTAGTTCTGTAAACAATGAAGACAAGGAAGTCTTTGGATATTCAAATTCGCAAGATAATTCATGTAGTGTTTTCCTAATCTTATTATTTTTATCCATAGAATTTATCAATTTTATTGGAATTAAATCTCTTTTAGTATACATTCCTTCTGCCACTTTGATATAATTTTTAAAGCAAACATTCATATATTTACTTTTGTTCATAACCAAATTTCTACTTTCTGTGTATTCTTGATTTAAATCTTTTTTTAATGCCTTATCTAAATTAAATATCTCTTCTCACTCTCCTTATCTCTAATTGATAATATAAATATATTACAAAAAAATATGTATGTCAAAAACAAAAATAGCAAAAGTTTATCTATAAGCTAAACTTTTATTTATCTATAAGCTAAACTTTATTGTTTTTTAAAATCAGTATTTTCAATTTATTGGTAAGATTTTTGAATAATATTTGTAAATTTTTTTTAAAAATTTTAATATGCTCAGTAAAATAATCTTTTCTACAGAGTAAAACCACTAAACACATAATATTTCCAATTATTTTTTTGTAAGTTTACTTGACATAGTATATATATATTTATATAATGTATATATACTATATATACAATTTAAGGAGGTGTTTAATTGAATATAGTTATTAGTAATTCAAGTGGCAAGCCAATATACGAACAAATTACTACACAAATTAAAAGTATGATTATAAGTGGAGAGTTGCCAGAAGGTACTGCTCTTCCAAGTATGAGATTATTAGCAAAAGAACTTAGAATAAGTGTAATTACTACAAAACGAGCATATAGTGATTTAGAACATGATGGATTTATTGAAACAGTTACTGGTAAAGGTAGTTTCGTATCTGGCAAAAATATGGATTTTGTTAAAGAAGAACAACTTCGTTTAATCGAAGAATACCTACAAAAAGCAGTTGATACAGCTCAAAGTAGTGGCATTACATATAATGAGTTACAAGATATTTTACTTTTATTATATAAGGGAGAATGATAATTATGGACGCAATAACTATAAAAAACCTAAACAAAGTTTACAAAAATTTTGCATTACAAGATGTATCTTTTTCAGTACCAAAAGGCTCTATAATGGGATTTGTAGGTGAAAATGGTGCAGGAAAAACTACTACACTAAAATCAATTTTAAATTTAATATCTTATGATAGTGGAAATATTGAAATCTTTGGCCTTGATAACATAAAAAATGAAAAAGAAATCAAAGAACAAATTGGTGTCGTATTTGAAGGAAGCAACTTTCATGAGAATTTAAATACAAATAATATCTCAAAAATTATGAGCCATATCTATAAAAACTGGGATGATAGACTATTTAAAGAATATTTAAAACAACTAAGAGTTCCAAATAATAAACTAATTAAAGAATTTTCAAAAGGTAATAAAATGAAACTTAGTATTGCTGTAGCTTTATCTCATAAACCAAAGTTATTAATATTAGATGAAGCAACTAGTTCACTTGACCCTATTGTAAGAGAAGAAATATTGGATATATTCTTAGATTTTATACAAGATGAAGAACATTCTATTATTTTATCTTCACATATTACAAGTGATTTAGACAAAATAGCAGATTATATTACATTTATACATAAGGGGAAAATTGTATTTAGCGAAAGCAAAGATGAATTAATCGATACTATGGGTATCTTAAAATGTAATTCTAATGATTTTGCTAAACTTACAAATGAAGATTATTCATATTATCGTAAAAGCCAGTTTGGATATGAAGTACTACTTAAAGATAAGTATAAATTTATTACAAAACATCCAAACCTTATAGTTGATAATACATCAATTGAAGAAATTATGTTATTTTATGTGAGAGGTGATAAATAATGAAGGGACTAATTTTAAAAGACTTACTTAATTTAAAAAGCAATATAAAATTTCTAATTTTATTTATGATTGTATTTGGATATATCTCTTCTGTTGGAGATGGAAATAACAGTAGTTTTATAGGTGTTATTATAGTTTTATGTACAACAATGATTGTTTCAACATTTTCATATGATGATTTAAATAAATGGGATAGCTATGTACTTACAATGCCTATCAAACGTGACACTATTGTATTAAGTAAATATTTAACTATGTTAATATTTAGCTTTATAGGTGTATTTTTTTCACTTATTATTAGCATTGTTAATGGATATTTTAAAAATACACTTGTTTTAGATGATACTTTAGTTATTACAGGATTAATTTTATCAATTTCAGTATGTTTTGCTAGCCTTATTTTACCACTTATTTATAAATTTGGTACAGAAAAAGCTCGTTTATTAATGATTGCATGCTTTTTACTTCCTACTGCTGCAATATTAGGATTTAAAAGTCTTTTGGAAAGATTTAATTCAAGTATTTCTATTGAAATTATACTTAATACTTTAGTTTATTCTCTTCCATTTATTGCGATTTTATTATTTGTAATTTCATATTTTATTTCTACAAAAATTTATTGTAAAAAAGAAGTGTAAAAGATATTAACACTAGTTTTATATTTAAGTGGTTTTATAAAAGATTTTATAAAAATACTATCAGGGTAAAATTTGATAGTATTTTTGTTTTTTATGAATTTATTTCTACTAGGATTTTTATTTTTTTATTATTTATTTATTCAGTAACATCCTATTATTTTCTAAATATACTGATATAATATAATTATCTGATAAATTTAGTTGACAATTATATTTTTAGGAGGGTACACATGTTAGGACAAAGATGTATGGATTATTTACAAACATTAGGAAAAATAAGTTCAACAACAACAGGACTTACAAGACTTATATTAACTGATGAGCATAAAAAATCGATTGAATTAATAAGTTCTTGGATGAAAAATTTGAATCTTGATATTGAAATTGACGATATTGGAAATATTATAGGTACATATAAATCTAATTTCTTAAACGCACCTACATTAGTAGTTGCATCTCATCAAGATAGTGTAAAATGTGGAGGTATATTTGATGGAATGCTAGGAATAATTGTTCCTCTAATTGGACTTGAAGAATCTATAAATAATAATAAGTCTTATCCATTTAATATTAAATTAGTTGCATTCGCTGAGGAAGAAGGAACAAGATTTGAAACATCTCTAATGGGAAGTAAAGTTTTTGCTGGTACTTTTAAAGAGGAACTACTCAAATCTGTTGATGAAAATGGAATCACGCTTGAAGAAGCTGTAACAAAATTTGGATTTGATACTAAAAATTTAATAAATTTACACCCTAGAAAAGATATTGATGCTTATTTAGAATTCCATATCGAACAGGGACCTGTCTTAGAAAACAATGCTCTTCCTGCTGGTATTGTTTCAAGTATTACAGGATTTAAGAGTTTTAAAATATCAGTAAATGGCAAATCTGGCCATGCTGGAACACTCCCAATGGATATGCGATTTGATGCTGGATGTTGTGCTTGTGAATGTGTATTATCAATTGAAAATATAGCTAAGATAACGCCTGATTTAGTTGCTACAGTTGGAAAGATGAATTTCTATCCATCATCATCAAATGTAGTTCCTGAAAGGGTTGATTTTACTCTTGACGTCCGCTCATGTTCACAAGAAACTCTTGATACTTCAGTAATAAAAATATTTGATGAAATAACTCGCATATGTCAAAATAGAAAACTTAATTATACAAGTGAACTCTCTTTTGAAAATGTTCCTGTACCATGTTCTGATAAAATGACAAAAGTTATAGAAAAAAGTTTTGTGGATTTAAATCTCAACCCATTTTATATTTATAGTGGCGCTGGTCATGATGCTCAAGAAATGGATAATATAACTGATATAGGCATGGTATTTATAAGATGTACTGAAGGCATAAGTCATAATCCTAATGAAAATGTTACTGTGAATGATTTAGATATTGCAGTAAAAATATTTTTAAAAATACTAGATAATCTTAATCTAAAATAATTTTACAATAATACTCTTCATTCTGATGTATAAAAAAAGAAAATAAACATGAAAAAGGTAGCAACTAACTCTAATTGCTACCTTCTAATTCTATTTATATAAAAGTTGATTTCTCATCAATAATATCACATCTATCATTTCCATTAGATATATGTCTTACTTATAATTATACATTCTATTCGTAATTATCTCATTTTAAATAATATATATTATACAGTAAATATTTTTCTAATAATGACAATAAATATTCAAATTATTTTTAATATCTCCATTGATTTTTATCTATTTACCTTAAAAATATAAAGGATACCAAAGCTGATATCCCTTATAAATGTTATATATTCATTTTTTATTATAGTTCCAATTTAATATTCAACTTAACTCATAGAGTTAGAAAATTCCTCTCCTGCTGTAACAAGATTAGATAATAATACATCAGCCAGTGCATCATTAGCTGAACTTATTATCCATTTATTATCTTTCTTAGTACATTCAAACTCTACAGTTTTTGTTACAAAAGTTTCTTCAACACTTTTTTGCTTTTCTTTCATAATTGACACTAACATTTCAGTTGTTTTCTCATCTGTTAAATCTTGACCTGAAAAACTCATGCCAAGCATCTTTGTAAATGCTTCAGCCACTATTTCTTTAAGTAATGGTGTTGAATCTACAAACTTACACTCTACTTGAATTTTTGCATTATTATCTTTAATCTCACTGTCTTTTATTGTGTATGTTATTTTAGATGCATTATGTTTTAGATAATCTAAAACATACTGTGTACTTGGGTCTTCTGTTTCTAATTCTTTTAGTATATCCTTATATTTTTCATCATTATTTTCCATAGCTTTGTTCATACCTTCAAAGTCAAATTTCTTTGCACTACTAAAAAAATTATTGATTGTATCTTCTGGTTTTGCACTTGAACATGCTGTCAAAGATATTGCTAATAAAAAAGTTGTTAAAAGTAATATGATTTTTTTCATATCTCAAATCCTCCCTCTTAATTTGTTGATACATAAATTATTTTAACATATAATGAGGATTTTTAATAATATATTTAGAATATTTATGACTTTTATCAAAACATAAATCTAGATTAAAAAATATTTATATTAAATTATTATTCATATTTACATCAGTCATAGTAGAAACCATAACAGCCTTTATAGTATGCATTCTATTTTCTGCCTCTTCAAATACTTTTGAATACTTGGAATTAAATACCTCGTCAGTAACCTCTAATTCTGATAATCCAAACTTTTCATAAATTTCTTGACCAACTTTAGTTTCTAAATCATGAAAAGCTGGAAGACAATGTAAAAATATAACATTTTCATTTTCAGTTTTCTTTATCATATCCATATTCACTTGATAATCTTTAAGTTGATTTATTCTCGCTTCATATTGTTCTTCTTCTCCCATAGAAACCCATACATCTGTATATATAACATCAGCACCCTTTACATCATCAATATTTTCAGTTAACAATATATCTCCTTTAGACTTTTTAGCTATTTCTTTCATATCTTCAACTAACTTTTCATTTGGCCAAAGTTCTTTAGGAGCAAGCGCTACAAAATGAATTCCCATTTTAGCACATCCTATCATCAATGAGTTACCCATATTATTTCTAGCATCCCCAACATAAACAAATTTAACTTTATTTAAATCTTTATCTACATTTTCAATTACTGTTAGAAAATCTGCAAGTATTTGAGTTGGGTGATATTCATCTGTAAGGCCATTCCAAACAGGTACTCCAGAGTATTTTGCTAAACTTTCAACTGTTTCCTGTTTAAATCCTCTAAATTCTATACCATCATAAAATCTTCCTAAAACTTTTGCTGTATCGGATACAGATTCTTTTTTACCCATATGGCAGTCATTGGGTCCTAGATAAGTTACATGAGCACCTTCATCATGAGCAGCCACCTCAAACGAACATCTAGTTCTTGTTGATGTCTTCTCAAACAATAATGCTATATTTTTACCTTGCAATAAATCTCCTTTTATACCAACCTTCTTCTTAGTTTTTAAATAACTAGATAAAGTTAATAAATATCTAATTTCCTCTTTTGTAAAATCCTTTAATGTTAAAAAACTCTTTCCTTTTAAACTTATATTATTCATATTGATTTTCCCCTTTTTGTAAATTTATTTAAATGCTATAAAATTTTTAGTTTCATATATTTTTATCTACTCTAATTCTCACCCTAACAATGAATCTTTTAATAACTTAATTATCTTCTAGTAATATATCTTTTAAAATTTCAAGAGCTTCATTTATCTCCTTGTAGCTAATAGTTAAAGGTGGTAAAAATCTAAGTACATTCTTTCCAGCAGTCAAAATAAGTAATCCTTTTTTTCTAGCTTTTTCTTCTATAGTGCTAGATTCAATAGTAGTTTCGATTCCTATCATCAAGCCCATACCTTTTGTCTTTACTACGATTGTACTATTAAAATTTTCAATAGATTTTCTTATATAATCTCCTTTTTCTAACACATCTTCATAAAATCCTTCTTTAGATATTTCATCTAACACAACAGAAGTTGCCACCATAGCTAATAAATTCCCTCCAAATGTTGTACCTTGGTCTCCTTTTCCTAAAACTTTTGAAAATTTTTCATTTACTAATACTCCTCCTATTGGTATCCCTGCGCCTAAACCTTTTGCAATTGTAACAATATCTGGTTTTACATCAAAATATTCATATCCAAAAAGTTTCCCCGTTCTTGCTATGCCACATTGAACTTCATCAAATATTACTGCTATGTCTTTTTCTTTACATATTTTTACAAGTTCTAAAATATAATCTTTTTCAAGAACATTAACTCCACCTTCACCTTGAACTGCTTCAAGAATTACTGCACAAACAGTTGAATCAATATTATTTTTAAAATCTTCAATATCGTTTTTTTCTACATATTTAAATCCTTCGGGAAGTGGATAAAAATATTTATGGTACTTATCCATACCAGTTGCCATCAAAGACATCATTGTTCTACCATGAAAAGAATCCTTTAAACTTATGATTGTCCCTCTTCCTTCACCATATTTATCACTACTGTACTTTCTTGCTATTTTAAAAGCAGTTTCATTTGCTTCTGTTCCAGAGTTACAAAAATATACTTTATCCAATCCACTTATATTAATTATTTTTTCTCCTACAGACAATACTGGACCATTGAAATATAAGTTTGATGTATGTAATAATTTATCCACTTGCTCCTTTAAAGCAGTTTTTAAATTATTATTACTATATCCAAGAGAAGACACTCCGTATCCGCTTGTAAAATCTATATATTTATTGCCTTTAGTATCAAAAAAGCAACTACCTTCGCCATAATCTATAATAAAATCAGGTTGGCTATATGTATTTATGAAATATTCCTCCCATTTTGAAACTATATTATTGTTATTTATCTTCATTTTTATCATCCTCACTTAAGTTATAATCTTTTTTATATTTAACTTATTTTCTTATTCATTTTCTTTTCTTATTAATGTGCCTATTCCACTATCAGTAAATAACTCTGTTATTATAGAATGAGGAACTCTTCCATCTAAAATATGAACTCTATTTACCCCATTATTCAAAGCGTCTACACATCCATGTATCTTAGGTATCATGCCACCAGTAATTATACCTTCATCAAATAGCTTATCAACATCATCTAGTATAACTTCTGTTATCAATGACTTTTCTTCATCTGGATCTCTTAAAAGACCTGGCACATCAGTAAGAAGTATCAGCTTATCTGCATTTAATTCTTTAGCTATAGCTGATGCTGCTGTATCTCCATTTATATTATAGGTCTCACCATCTTCTCCTACTCCAATAGTTGCAATTACTGAAATATAGCCTGATTTCAAGCAAGATTCTATAAGTTCAACATTTACTTTCTTTATTTCTCCAACAAATCCTAGTTCATAATTTTTATATGGGTCACATAAAATCATATTATTATCTATCCCACAAAGCCCTACTGCTCTTCCGCCTTTTGTATGTATCTTGTTTACTAAGTCTTTATTTACCTTTCCAGCTAAGACCATTTTTACAATTTCCATAGTTTCTTCATCTGTATATCTAAGCCCATTTACAAATTTACTTTCTATATCTACTTTAGCAAGCATTTTATTGATTTCTGCTCCTCCACCATGTACTAAAACTATATTTATTCCAACATAACTCATAAGTACAAGGTCTTCCATAACAGACTCTTTTAAACCATCTTTTTTCATTGCACTTCCACCATACTTAACTACAATAGTTTTGCCTTGATGCTTTTCTATATATGGTAAAGCTTCTATCAGTGTATTTGCTTTTTCTATATCAATCATTAAGCATTTCCTCCTAGTTTCTATAACTTCCATTTATTCTTACATAATCATAACTTAAATCACATCCCCATGCATTTCCTCTAGCATTTCCCATGTTCAAATCTACTAATATACTTATTTCATCATCTTCAAGAATTTTTTTCGCTTTTTCTTCATTAAAATCCAACCCATTTCCCTGTTTACATACTTCTATATATCCTTTCATGCTTTCAAAAATAATATCTACTTTTTCCATATCTATTTCTTCACCCGCATATCCTAAAGCACACAATATTCTTCCCCAATTTGCATCAGCTCCAAATACAGCTGTCTTTACCAAGGAAGAAGATATAACTGTTTTTGCTAACTTTACTGCATGTTCTTCACTTAGTGCTCCATTTATATAGCATTCAATTAATTTTGTACATCCTTCTCCATCTTTAGCAACAAGTTTAGCAAGTTCTATACAAACATATGTAAGCGCACTTAAAAATACTTGATAATGTTCATCTTTTTCATCCATTCTCTCATTTTTCGCTTTTCCATTTGCCAAAATCATTACCATATCATTAGTACTTGTATCTCCATCTACACTAACTCTATTAAAACTTTTATCAACTGCACTTTTTAGAGCTTCTTTTAAGAGAACGCTATCGATATTTGCATCTGTCGTTATAAATCCCAATGTTGTTGCCATATTAGGATGTATCATTCCTGAACCTTTTGCCATACCTCCAATAGTTATTTTTTTATCTCCATACATTATTGCTACTGCTATTTCTTTCTTTATAATGTCAGTTGTCATAATTGCTTCTCTTGCTCCAATATGACCTTGTTTACTGAGATTACTTACTAACTCATCCATATTTTTTTCTATTAAATCTATATTTAGTGGTTTTCCTATAACACCAGTAGATGCAACCAAAACATCATCTTCTTTAATATTTAATTTTTCACTAGTAAATTTAGCCATTTTATATGCGTTTATAAGACCTTCTTTTCCATTAAATGTGTTAGCATTAGCACTATTGACTATAATCGCTTGTGCTTTTCCATTTTTAATATGCTCCTGTGTTACATAAACTGGATTTCCTTTAACTTTATTTTGAGTAACTACTGCTGCTGCATCACATAAAATATCTGAATAAACTAAAGCTAAGTCCCTCTTTTCTTTATTTTTTCTTAAGCCACAGTGAATTCCTGAAGCAACAAACCCTTCTGGAACTGTAACTCCACCTTTTATAATCTCCATTTTTATCCTCCTAATTATATGAGTTTAGTATTTTTCTATTCCTAAAATGCTGGTGCAATATGCTTTAAGCCTGTAGTCTCCTCAATTCCAAACATTATATTCATATTTTGTACGGCTTGCCCTGCTGCCCCTTTAATCATGTTGTCTATAGTTGAACAGATTATTAATGTATCTTTATTTTCATGTACTGATATTACACATTTATTTGAATATACAACATTTTTTAAAGAGGTTATCTTATCTAATGGGAGTATTTCTACAAATTTTTTATATTCATAATAATCAGTTAATTTTTTATGTATATCACCTATAGATACATTATCTTCTTTTATGCAGTATATAGTTGATAGTATCCCTCTATTTACTGGAATTAGATTTGGTGTAAAAACTACATCTACATCTTCTTTATACGCTTCACTTAGATTTTGTTCTATTTCTGGAGTATGTCTATGTTTTCCTATTTTATATGCAGTTATATTCTCATTAACTTCTGTAAAATGACTACTTGTTGATAACTCTCTACCAGCTCCTGTAAGACCTGATTTAGAATCAATTATTATATTATTATTTTTTATTAATTTAGAACTTAATAATGGCATCAATGGTAAAGAAATACTAGTAGGATAACATCCTGGATTTGCAACTATATCAGCACTTTTTATATCTTCTTGATATATCTCACTTAATCCATATACAGCTTTTTTGTGCAAAATTGTATCTATAAAAGATACTCCATACCATTTACTATATATTTTTTCATCTTTTATTCTGAAATCAGCACCTAAATCTATGACTTTCTTTTTAGATTCAATTGCTTTTATTGCAAACTTTTCACTTACACCATGTGGAAGAGCAGTAAATACAACATCACACATATCAATTACTTTTTCGTTTTCTATACATGTCATACTGTTTTCATAACCTATACTTGGGTATATATCAACTATGTTTTTGCCAATGTATGAATTTGAACCTATAGCTGTAACTTCTACTCCTTCATGATTTATTAGTAATCTTAGTAATTCTACACCAACATATCCAGTTGCTCCAATAATTCCAGCTTTTATTTTGCTCATTTTATTTCCTCCGTTTTATAATTATTTTAAGAATATTTCGAATTATTTTTTTAAATTAATATTATTATTTAATAATCATTTGATAATATATAAGTTTAAAACTATCTAACTAACAATAAAAAGCCCCTTAGCATTATAATGCTAAGAGGCGAATTTCCGCGGTACCACTCTTATTGGTAAAATTACAATTATAATAATTCTTATGAATTAAAAAGTATTTGCAAATGTATATTTAAAATTAAAAAAGCCTCTTGGTCAAAGACCAAGAGACGAATATACACCCGCGTTACCACTCTAATTGATAAGATAATCTTACCCACTCTAATCTCTTAAGGCGAGACTCACCAATTACCATACTACTAATTCTGGTAACTTCCTCCAAAGCTCTATTCACAATAAAATTCATTACTAGGCTTCCACCATCCCTAGCTCTCTATCAAATCCTTTTATGCTACTTTCTTTTTCATAGGATTTCAATTTCTTTTCTTGTTGTTTTATATAATAATTTATTTTTAGTAGTTTGTCAATATTATTTATAAATTTTTGGAAATTTTTTCTAGGTTGTTAATTTCCACCATTTTGTATCCGAGTTACGATATAACTTAAAACCACATCTTAATAAAACATTTTGTGAATCTGTATTGTAAGCATCAGTTTCAGCTATCACAGAAGAAACATTTGGTTGACTTAATCCCCAGCTACATATCTTTTTAATAGCTTCTGTCATATATCCTTGTTTTTTATAATCCTCACCTAATCCATAACCAATCTCAATTTCACCATAAGAATTTGGCACATCTTTAAAATCGGCTAATCCTATAATTGTACGGTTTTCATTTAACATAATAAACCAAAATGTATAAAACAATATATTTTTTTCATCTTTTTTAGCAATATTTAATTGTCCTTTTACAATATCATAAAAAAAACCAGTCATTGGTTCTGCACAATAAATGCATTCTAATTCCTTTTCTAATTCTGAATTATTGGAAGTCCAAAGTTCAAGTTGACGAAGTGATAGTGGAATTAGAGTTAATCTTTCTGTTTTTAATATCATTTTTTCTCCTTTTAAGAGAAAGACTAAAATTGTTATCAAAGAATTCTTAATCATACACAACAATCGTCTTTCTGCTGATTTTCTTTTTAATCTGATAAAAGCTCATCTATCACATGAAATTTCATTTATTAGTACTATTAGTTCTATATTTTCTAACAGGCTATAAAGTATATTAGTATCATAAATTTTACTACTCAATATCTTTTTTTATTTCTACAACATCCTCAATTTTACAATTGTAATTATTGAAAATAAAATTGATGGAAATTAACTGATAAAAGTATCATTATTAATTCAACACAGTTGAACAACAAGTGAGAATACATATAGATTTGTGTAAATATATATACATTCTAGCTTGATACTATATATGTGATAATTAGTTGCATAATATCGAGAATGATCTATATTTTTATAAGTTTAAGAATTATTTTTTAGAGAGTGTATTCCATTTATTAATACTTTAGAATCTATTTTTAAATATCTAGAATACATCCAAACAATTGGACTACGAAGCCTACCTCTAGAGCAAACAATTATTATCTTTTTACTATTGTTATCGCTAATAGATAGAAGCCTATCTTTTATTTTTTTACGATTTTTTATTAAACCATATAAGACAACAATTCCTGCGATGGGTTTATTCCTGTGCAGGAAGTCATATTCTTTTTCATTAATAACAGAGATATTATGTTCTAATTTGGCTATACTACCATATTCTATCGATGTACGTACATCAACAGTTACTTCATCAACGATTTCACTATGTTTTATTAGATATTGTGGACATAATTTTTTCATGTATACATCTAAAGTCTGCATAAGTATCTCTCCTTAACTCTTTGCATAATATATTAATTTATTATACTATAAGCAAGTTCACCTTTACAGTTGTTTATTAATATAAATTTATAATTATTATAAAAATATCTTAAATATATCATAGGATTTATATGAAGCTTTTACAATTTAGAGTGGAAATCACACTCATTTAGGTTGAATGGATAGCACAAATAGTATATAAAAAACATTGATACATACACATATAATGTTAATATAAGTATATGGAGAATAAATATAGAAGAACTCAAACAACAGCAAAGGATACTACTATTAATGAAAAGCTTACAATAGATTTAAAATTACTTCCTTTCTTTTGAAATTTTCAAATAAATGAAATTATTCCTTCCCATGTAAGAAAGTGACAAAACTAATTATTAAAAGTTAATTACAGTCAAACATATCTAAAAACAATACACAACCATCTTGTTGCAATGTTTAGTTATTCTGTAAAATATTATAATTTGACTAGTGAATAAATATACTAACAATAGCAGAACATTTATGACATGAAAAAATTGAAACAACATGGAATGTATATTCTCATTTATGTCCAAACAAACACCTAAAAATTGCACAAAAACTAGAAGATTTAAATTTATATCTTATTTTAATTAAGTTTTAAAAACCTTTACTATCTAAAAATTTTTCAATTTTTTTTTCAGAAAGTATCTCATTAGTTATAAATTCTCCATTGAAAAAAAGACTATATGTAGTAAATGGTGCAGGAGCATTTTGTGCTTCTTTTGCTGTTTCAAATTTTATAAGATTTACTTCAACACCTCTAGCATTCGCAATTTTTTTTAAAATAGGAGTATATTTTGCAGTATATGGACACTGATTACTGTAATATAAAACTATCCCATTCTCCTTTGATTTACTTTGTTTTACACAATCTTTAAAGCATGGAATAGGTGCATTATCAGTAAATGGAAAATACAATAACTCATAACTTGGTTCTGATGTATCTGCCAGATAAAATCCTTTATATTTTAAATACTTAGAATCAGATAAAAATGGTAGCTTTTTTTCAGATGAAAGTACAACTAACCCATATTTTCCTTTTGACTTTGCATCATCAATGCATTTTTGTAGTAATAAATTAGAGTATCCTTGTCCTTTAAATTTTCCAGATACCCAGAAACAATTAATATACATATAATTATCTGCAGTAATAGGACACCATGCATTTTCTGCTGGTATATATTCTATAAAAACTTTACCTCTTTCATCTAATCTTTTAAATACAAGACCTTTGTCAAAATTACTTTTCATCCAATATTTTTTAGAAGAAACACAGTTTTCTCCCTTTTTTTCAGTAATTGCACAACATACATGTTCATTATCAATATTATTTGAATTTATATCTATAATCTGCATATTACCTCTCCTTCTCTCTTTACAAAATAGTTTTCATATATATACTATATCTTTAATTGTACTATTATATATATGACACTTATATGTCATATATATTTTCATTTTATATTAAATTATTTCAAATTTATCATTATTAAATTATATGTAAAATTAAATAAATTTTTATGTTCTAACTATATTATATATGGATTGTTTTATTAATCACCTTTAAATTCAAATTTAATAAAACAATTTATATTGAAATAAATATATTTAAGGTATATAATTATAAGAAAAATTTTTAATAATAGAGGTGTTGTTTATAATGTGTGAAAAGTACCTAATAAGAGAATTAAAAGAACCTGATATTAGAAGTGCATTGAATTTAATTTGGAATGTATTTGAAGAATTTGAGTCTCCAGATTATTGTGCTGAAGGAATTAAGTCATTCCATGAATTTATAGAATATAACTCTATTATTGAAAAAGTCAAAGAAAAATCTATTTTCTTTTGGGGCTGTTTTGATTGTGAAAAGTTAATTGGGGTTTTAGCTATCAGAGACCTAAATCATATATGTATGTTATTTGTAGATAAAAATTATCACAAATGTGGTGTTGCAAAAAAATTAATGGCTATAGGTGTAAAGTATTGTACTGAAAACAGAGATGATTTAACTGAAGTAACTGTAAATTCATCCCCTTATGCTGTTGAAGTTTACCATAAATTAGGATTTAAAAATACTAATGCTGAACAGATTGTCAATGGTATACGTTTTACTCCAATGAAACTATCAATATCAAATTAATTTAACAAAGAAATATATCAAAAGCAAATCCACTTAAAGTTTTTAAAGTTGATTTGCTTTTAGATTAAATTTTTAAAGTACACTATTTTTCTTTAAGTTTTAAGTAATATACTTTGAAAGAATCTTCTAGCAAAGACATTAATATTTATTTTTTTACTTCTTATTTTCTAATCCAATCTATTAATTAAATCAACTATATTATAATTTATTGATATATATGTAATGTTGATTATTAATTCTATCATTTACATTAATATTTAGCGATATATTTAGTCATACTTTTTATGAATACCTAATAGTACAGTATCAACAGTGTCAGATAGACTTTTTATGGCTTCTTCTGAATCTAAAAGAGCTTTTCCAAGTTGCAAAGTTGAATATCCATGAATCACACTCATCAACAAATTTAATACTTCATCTATATTCTTTGTTCTTAAATTACAAGAAAGAATAAGTTTTTCTAATAGCGATTTATATTCTTCAAATATCTCTGATGTTTCTTTGTTCCCATGCCAAATAGCCCATTGAATTGTTTCATAAACCCCAGGATGAGCAATTATAAAATTAAAATATGCAATACTTACAGACTTTATAGCTGTATCTCCAGAATCACCAATAGCAACTTTCTCCATCTGTTTATTCATTTTCCTCATACCATTATGAGCAACCTCTCTCAACAAATCATCTAAGCTTTCTATATGATTATATAAAGAAGGTGTACGTATACTTAGTTTTTCTGCAACAACTTTTAAAGAAAGCTTGTTAAGCCCATCTTTATCAGCTATATCAGATGCTACCTGTATTACTATATCTCTACTAACACGCATGATTATACCTCTCTCAACTAAAATTAATTACTTTATTAGTTTAACTAATCTAATTAGCTTCGTCAACAATTAAGACTTATAAAAAACTTTATATTGAGTGCAATGTTGACAATTTAATTTTAGTTTAATATAATACTAACTATATTAGTATTATAACTAATTAAATTAGTATTATAGATAATTAAATTAGAATATTACAGTATAATTTTATAGTTTAATAGATATATCAATAGATACTATATATTAAACTGAAGGGAGATTTTTATGGAAAAGAAATATTTTCAAATTCATGGAATTCCTTCAATTCTTTGGGGAAATCCTTCAAACAAATTGTATATTTATATACACGGACAATGTGGTTATAAAGAAGAAGCCGAAATTTTTGCTAATATCGCTGTTAATCATGGATGGCAGGTTTTAAGCATTGATTTACCTAAACATGGAGAACGTAAAGAAGAAAACATTTCGTTTGACCCATGGAATGTTGTTCCAGAGTTATTAGCTATAATGAAATATGCAAAATCTAATTGGAATCAAATTGCATTATATGCAAATAGTATTGGTGCATGGTTTAGTATGTTAAGTTTTGAAAATGAGAATCTGGAAGAGTGTGTTTTTGTATCTCCAATTCTCGATATGCAACAACTTATTTCTAATATGATGCTTTGGGCAAATGTATCAGAAGAACAACTTAAACATGAACTAATTATTCCAACTTCATTTGGTCATACACTTTCATGGGAATATCTGCAATATGTCAAAAAACATCCTATTACTAAATGGAACACTACAACAAGAATACTATATGGTAAACATGACGAACTTACAGAACTAAGTGTGGTAGAGAAATTTACACGCCATTTTAATTGTAATTTAACAGTTATAGCAAACGGGGAGCATTGGTTTAATACACCAGAGCAATTAAAAGTATTAAATAAATGGACAAATACTTTATTTGAGTGAAGATAATTTCATTATTACTATTTATCTATAAATTAGAATAATTATTCTATCAATTCACTTTATCTTAATATCATTAAAATAAGCGATAATAAAGTTAAAATTATTCCAACTAGCACAATATTATTCAACATTTTAGAACTTATATTCTTTTTCATATAAACTTACCACCTTAATATTCTTATTTATATATACAATAATATTTTTATATTTTAATCAATATTTTTTTATTGAAAAACAATAAATTATATATTATAATCAATAATATAACCTATATTAAGGAGATGGTATTTATGAGTACAAAATTTTTTAGAAATATTCTAACAGTGTTTTTGTACATTATGTTAGTAAGTATGGCTGCAACAGGTATAATATTCTTATGTATGATACCCATATCTTTGTATAATTTTAGCTTTGAAAAATTGATTATTACAATTGTTAGAATTGTTTATTTTTCTGACTATTATATAGTTATTTTATTCCTAACTTTTATAATTAATAGCACTAAATACTCACCTTTTATACTTGAAAATGTTAAGAGATTTAAAATAATGGGATATTGCTTATTGATAAATACTATAATTGAATGTATCAATGGTTATAGTGTAAATGCTGGTCCTATAAAAATATTTGGAACTGATAATGGAGGAATTTCACCACTTATGGTCATCTCTTTTATCTTTTCACTAATGTGTTTTGTAATTGCTGAAACATTTAATAAAGCTATAAAAATAAAAGAAGATAACGATTTAACGATATAGAGGTGATATTATGGCAATTATAGTTAATCTAGATGTAATGATGGCAAAAAGAAAAATATCACTTAAAGATTTGGCTGAAAAAATAGATATTACAAATGCTAATTTATCAATTTTAAAGACTGGCAAAGCAAAAGCTATTAGATTCACCACTCTAAATGAAATTTGTAAAGCTTTAGACTGCCAACCAGGTGATATACTTGAATATGTAGAAGATGATTAAGAAAAGAGTGTCTAAAACACTCTTTTTGATTATCACCTATAGCTTTTATTATTTTAGTGGAACATTTAGACATGTTGCCAAATCTTTTTCAGGTGTACTAATAGGTATTAAATTAAATGTATCAACTAAGTATTGTAGTACATTTGGACTTATAAAGGCTGGTAAACTTGGCCCTAAATAAATATTTTTTATATCTAGTGATAATAATGCTAATAAATCTGCCACAGCTTTTTGCTCATACCATGATAATATTATTGAGAGAGGAAGACTATTCACATCTGTATCAAATGCATCAGCTAAAGCTAAGGCTATTCTTACTGCTGAATAAGCATCATTACATTGACCAACATCTAACAACCTAGGAAACCCCGCTACTTCACCAAAGTTTAATTTATTAAATCTATACTTTCCACATGCAAGTGTAAGAATTATACAATCTTTAGGAACTTGTTTAGCAAACTCAGTATAATAGTTTCTTCCAGGTCTTGCACCATCGCATCCTCCAATAAGGAAGAAATGTCTTATATTTCCAGATTTAACTGCATCTACTATTGCTGGTGCATTACTTAATGTAGCATTATGTCCAAATCCTACTAATATTTCATATGGTTCTTCACTTTCTTCAAACCCACCAAGTTCTAGTGCTTTATTTATTATTTCACTAAAATCTTTTTCTCCATTTTCACTTTTACCTATATATTTTACACCATCCCATCCGACGACACTAGTTGTAAAAATTCTATCTTTATAAGAATCTCTTGGTTTCATTAAGCAATTTGTTGTCATCAGTATACATCCTGGTATAGAATCAAATTCCTTCTGTTGATCTTGCCATGCTCCTCCAAAGTTCCCTACTAAATGAGTATATTTATTTAATTCTGGATATCCATGACAAGGAATCATTTCTCCATGAGTATATATATTTATCCCTTTTCCTTCTGTTTGTTTAAGTAACATTTCCAAATCTTTTAAATCATGTCCTGAAACTATTATAAAAGGTCCTTTTTTTATTTTTACATTTACCTTATGAGGTTCTGGATTTTTATAAATGGTAGTATTAGCTTCATCTAGTTTTTGCATTACAGCAACACTCATATCACCCGTCTTAAGAGTTAATGTTATTAAGTTTTCTAAAGAAATATCATCATCTGTAATTGCTGATAATGCTCTAAAATAAAATTCATCTACCTGATTATTATAATATCCAAGCTCTCTAGCCTGATGCCCATAAGCACTTATTCCTTTTAATCCATAAAGTATTGTCATTCTTAGTGAACGTATATCAGGGTTTAAACTTTCATCAAACATTATTCCAGCTCTTTTAGCATCTTCTATCATTTGACTTCTTGTTTCACTTAAATTATATTCAGCATACTCATTGTTTACAATAGGTTCTTTAATTTTTTTTCTTAATCTCTGCTTTATTTCTTGTGATTTTCTTAGCATATTTTCATGTACATCACCATCAAAATTTACATTTGTTAAAGTCGTAAATAAACTATTTTCTACAAAAGAAACTATATCTTTATCTATTTTTTCTCCATTATCTAACAAAACTTTAGCATAACAACTTATACCTTTTAATTGATAGATTAATAAGTCTTGAAGTGCTGCTATTTCTGGCGTTTTACCACAAACCCCTATTTTTGTACATCCTTTTCCACCAACAGTTTGCTCGCATTGATAACAGAACATTGAATTTTCCATATATTTATACCTCCTCTTTACCTTGTTACATAGTTTACCCATATATGTTATATATTATAAAAATAGTAAATTAAAATTGCATCTTCAAATGTACATACTATGATAAGTATTCTCTATAATGCAAGTAAGTAAATTTAAAGGTACTCCTAAATTATTTTAGATATGATTTAAAAATTTAAGTAAACTATTTTTAAATTTATTTGATTTTAAAACAAGAATGTTGAATAATAACTCATTCTAATGTATTATTGTAGTTGTAGAATAAAACTAAATCGGCAAAACTAGAGAAATTTAGTGACGCAAAGCTATAGGGACTAAGACTTATAAATTAATTTATGAGTTATGTCAGACAGTCTTAAAAATATATTTTTAAGACTAATAATAACCAAAAATGTTAACTAAAAAATATAATTGAATAGACATTCCTATTAATCTATGATATAATAATATTTGTGGTAATACACAATTAAATCAAGTATATCTTGATATAGGTTAATAGGAGTATTTTTAATGAATAATGGAATAGTGAAATGGTTTAATAATGAAAAAGGATTTGGGTTTATATCAATAGAAGGTGGAGATGATGTATTTGCTCATTTCTCAGCTATACAAACTTCAGGATTTAAATCATTAGAAGAAGGTCAACAAGTAAGCTTTGATATAGTTAAAGGCGCTAGAGGTCCTCAAGCAGAAAATATAACTATATTATAATATATAGATTTTTCGGGAAAGACTCTTTTGAGGGTCTTTTTTTATTGATAATTTAAGCAAAATCTTATTTAAATAAAAAAACTGACTGTCAGTTAAATGTCAGTCAGTTTTTTATAGTATTTTTACTCAAAAACTGATGGATTTGAGATTTTTAATAATTAATCATACTTATTAATATATAAACTTTACTCGTATACAGAATATCTCTTCCAGATTTGCTCTAAGTCATCGAAGTGCTGTTTAATATCTTCTTTTTCTTTCATACCAACAGAGATTGCAAGAGCATTTGAAATACTAAGTGCTGGAACTAGTGAATCTACAAATGAAGCCATATTACTCTTAACCAAAAGAGTATTGTCTGCAAGTGCTGCTACTGGTGCAAATAAACTATCTGTTAATGAAATTACATGTGCTCCTTTTTCCTTAGCATAATTGACAATTTGATAAGATTTTTTTGAATAACGTGGGAAACTAATTGCAACTATAACATCTTCTTCGTTTATTCTTACAATCTGTTCAAATGCATCTCCCATATCCATTCTAATTATATGGACATTATCAAGTATTATATCTAAGTAAAAACCTAGGTATTGAGCTACTACAAAAGAACTTCTCATACCAAGTATATATATTTTTCTTGCCTTTAAAAGTTTATTAGAAGCTTCCTTAAATGCTTTTTCATCAATTTCTTCTAATGTTGATCTTATATTATCTATATCACTCTTTAAAACTTTGTTCAATATTGCAAAATCATCAGAATAATCATGTGCCATTTCAACTCTTTGTACTGTAGTTAATTTATTTTTTATGAGTTCTTGAAGTGCAGCTTGTAATTTTGGATACCCACTATAGCCTAGAGCATTTGCAAACCTTACAACAGTAGATTCACTCACTCCTACAGTTTCACCTAATTTGCATGCAGTCATGAATGCAACTTTATCATAATTATTCAAAATATATTGTGCTATAAGTTTTTGCCCCTTACTTAACCTCGTGTATTGAGATTGTATATTTGATATCAAATGTTTACTATCTTTCATTTCATTTGTTTCTTCCATTTTTTTCTCCTTTTAGTTATATAAACTATTTTCTTTTTATCACTACTAATATTTTTTCTAAAAATTTTATTATTTTAGTTTTTATCTCAGCTTCTTAAACTCATAAAATTCTAACTTTTCTGTACCTTATACTTCACATAGTATTTTCGATTAAATTTATTATACCATCTTTCCTTGCATTTTTTAAGATTTATTCAATATTTCTTTTAAAATTTTCAATTTTTACTCATTTAAAAGTTAAATATTTTATTTTGCATATTTAAGTACATTACTTACTTCAAAAGTAAATTATCATATACTTATTATTTAAAGTGTTTTTAAAAGGTTACAATATATATATTAACTCTTAATAGAATCTTGTCAAGTTTTTTTTAGTGTTTATTGTGATTTTTTCTTTTCAATTAAAATCAATTGTGGTGGGTTATTGACTTGATTTAAAAATTTAGATTCTAAAACATTAAATTCATCTTGATTTAAATTATTTACAAAATTATATATACTATCTTTTTCTTCTTGCCCTCCATCATGTCCTGTATATATAGCAATACTTATTATTCCATTTTCTTTTAATATTTCTAAGCTAGACTTTATAGCTTTTAAAGTTGTATCTGGTTTAGTTATAATTAGATGTTTTGCTCTTGGAAGATATCCTAAATTAAATAAAACACATGAAACTTCTTCTTTTACATATTTATCGATATTTTCATGACCATCAAGTATTAATTTTACTCTATCTATATATCCTTCTTTTTCTAATTTTTTTCTTGTAGATTTTAGAGCTTCTTCTTGTATATCAAAAGCATATACAAAGCCTTTTTCTCCAACCTTTTCAGCCAAATACTTTGTATCATAACCATTTCCCATGGTAGCATCTATTGTTACATCACCTTTATTAATAATATTTTCTAAATAAAATTTATTTATATCTGTAATTTTAGTTAAATGTTTTGCATATGCCATAATATTATTTCTCCCTACTATTAACTTCATTTCATTTTCATGTTATTTTATTGATTTTAAATATTTTATTTCATCTTCTGTTAAGTATCTATATTCACCAACTTTTATATCTTTTAATACTATTTTCCCTACAGAAATTCTTCTTAAGTTTAAAACTGGATGATTTATAGCCTTACACATTTTTCTTACTTGTCTATTTCTTCCTTCATGTATAGTTATTTCGCATACTGAATAATTCTTTTCTTTATTTTCCTTAGTTACTCTGATTTTAGCAGGTGCTGTTGTATAATCTTCTATTTTTAGTCCTTTTTCAAAATTTTTTATTTCATCCTTATTTATAATTCCTTTTACACTTGCCACATAAGTTTTATTAATTTCATGTTTTGGATGAGTAAGTTTATATGTTAAATCTCCATCATTAGTAAGTATCAAAAGCCCACTTGTTTCATAATCTAACCTCCCTATTGGATATACTCTTTCCTTTACACCTTTTAATATATCTATTACACTTGCTCTATTAAACTGATCTTTTACAGTAGTTATATAACCTTCTGGCTTATTCAATACTATATAGACATAATTTTCGCTTGGCTTTACTGCTTTATTATCAAATTCTACTATATCTTTTTCTTCATCAATATTAAAAGATAGCTCTTTTACTATATTTCCATTTACCTTTATTCTTCCTTCAAGAATGATTTCTTCTGCTTTTCTTCTAGATGCAATTCCACAAGAAGCTATATATTTATTAATTCTCATACATAATCCTTTCTTATCTTAAATTATATGTTATTTAATATTTTTATCAACATTAATTTTGTTACATTATTATACTATACTAGACCTTAATTAAAAACAAGCCAAAAAATTATTTAATTTTCCTAAATAATTGTAATTTCTTTTCACATACTATTAATATGTAATAGCTGATTAAACACTATTTTAAGGAAGTGATTATTATTTCAAAAGAAAATGTAAAATATTATTTAATGGTCGTGTTTATTGGAATTTTATTTTTTAAGTTTATTAATACTCCAGCAGATTTTATATCTAGCATTGAAGGATTATTAAGTTTTTTTAGTCCATTTTTACTAGCTATTTTACTCGCTTTGCTTTTAAATCCTCTTGTAATGCTTTTTGAAATAAAATTTAAAACACATAGGCTTTTATCCATTTTTTTATCTTATATATTGATAGGTATTATTTTAGCTTTTGGTATTAGATTACTAATTCCTTCAATAGCCAATACATTAAATAGATTAATAAATGAAATGCCTATCTACAGTGATTATATAGATAATTTTATAGAAAAAAATATGTCAAACATAGATTTTTTAAAAGCTCTAATTCCTCATATACAACACAGCTTAGATAATGCATTAAAAGAAGCTAGTAATTTTATTAGTAGAATTCCTAAAAACCTTTTAATCTATACACTTAGCATATCATCTATGCTATTTAGTATGGTAATGGGCTTTATATTATCTATATATATTATATATGATAAGGAAAAAATTGCATTAGGATTTAAAAGATTGCTATATTCTTCTACTGCTAGAAACAAAGCTGATGACATTATAGAATTTTTTAGAACTACTCATGATATTTTTTATGATTATTTAATTGGTAGAATTTTAGACTCTCTCATTATTGGTATAATTGCATTTATAGGATTTCAATTTATCATTCGAATAGAAAATGCTTTATTTTTAGCTTCAATAATATTTTTAGCAAATATAATACCTTATCTAGGGCCATTTATTGGAGCTATACCTCCAGTAGCTATGACAATTTTATACAGCCCACAAAAAACCATATGGGTTATAGTATTTATATTTATATTACAACAACTAGATGGAAATTTCATAGAGCCAAAGGTTATGGGCAATCAAGTTGGAATAGGAGCTATATGGATAATTTCTGCGATTTTAATAGGACAGTCTCTTTTTGGATTTATAGGTGTTTTTCTTTCAGTACCTGTAGCTGCTGTTGTAAAAACTTCTATTGACAAATATATTGACAAGAGATTGCAATAAGCTTTATCTTTTATAATTTTAAAAATTAATTATTATCTATTACATTACTATAAAAAAATGAAATTAACTCTTGGCAAAGAATATATGCTAAAAGTTAATTTCATTTTCTGATACAAAGTCTTAATTTTTTATATGTAATACTTTACATTTACTGATTATTTGAGTTCTGAGAATTTCCACTACTATCTGACCCTCCACTATTTTCTGATGAAGGTGGAGTTGGTGTCGGTGTTGGATTGCTCGTATTTGGTTTTTCTTGATTTTGAGAAGAATCATTGTTAGTTACATCTTTGTTATTGTTTGAAGTTGTATTTTTGTTTTTGGAATTAGATTTATTATTTTTACTCTTTTCACTATAGGAAGATTTCTTTGCTTCTGATTCCACTCTATACCTATCTTCTCCAGCTGTGTCTTTTGCCTTTTTCTTTCGTTCTTCCTCTGCTTCATTCTGTTCTTTTTCTAATTTAGTCAATTCCTCTTTCTTTTTAGATGCTTCATTTTTGATAACAGATGAGCCGTTTTTAATTTTCTCTATAAGCTTAAGCTCTTTAATTGCATCCGTATAATTTGTAGCTTTTTCAAATTCATCCACATTTAGCATTCTCATAGATTGCATATACATAGCTCTTGCATTTTCATTAGCGCTATCTTCTTCTAATGCAGAGGATAATGCTTCCATAGCTTTTTTATAGTCATGTTTCTCTAAATATATTTTTCCTTGCTCAGTTGAACTTATTTCATCTTTTTTATTAAATGAACATCCTACAAGAAATATAGATAATATCGATATCAATAAAATTACTCTTCCTCTCATTAAATCCCTCCTTGTCATATACTTTAAATTTTATCATAATCAGGAAGTTTTTAAAATATTTTATATTTATTACAGGAAAATTGTTAATAAAACAGAAAATAAGTAGATATGACTTGAATAACTATAACAAACTAAAAATTAGTTTAAATCTATAGATATATCGTCTAATCTACTTATTTTAAAATTTAATATTTAATTCTTCTTCTATACTTCTAAAGATAATAAGTCTTCATAACTTTGTCTTTTACAAATTATCTTGTCATCTCCATCAAATACTGACACTACTGCTGCTCTTGGTATTTTATTATAATTTGAAGACATTGAATATCCATATGCACCTGTTGATGTTGTTATAAGTACATCTCCACTTTTTATATCCATTATATCTATATCTCCAATTAATATATCTCCACTTTCACAACATTTACCAGCTATTGTTACATGGTTCATGGTCTCATGGTTAATCTTATTTACAATACTGCATTCATAATTAGCTTGATATAGTGAAGGTCTTACATTGTCTGTCATACCTCCATCTACACTTACATAAACTCTAACATCTTTTATATCTTTTATTGAACCTACTGTATACAATGTACTTCCTGCATTTGCAACTATTGATCTTCCTGGTTCTATTACCAATGTAGGTACTTCTATTCCAAGTTCTTTACAAGAATTTTCTGCTTTAGTGATTATAGTTTCACAGAATTCTCTTATAGTTTTAGGTTTATCACCTTTACTATAATAAACACCTACACCTCCGCCTAAGTCAATTTCTGTCAGCTGTATATTAAATTTTTCTTTTATTTCTTTTACTAAGTTCATCATTATATCTACTGTATCTATGTATGGTTCTACATCAAATATTTGTGAACCGATATGAGCATGAAGACCTACCAATTTAATATTTGTATAATCATTCAATTTTTCTATTGCTCTAAACAAATCTCCATTTACTAAAGCAAAACCAAATTTAGAATCTATTTGACCTGTTTTTATATAATCGTGTGTGTGAGCTTCTATACCAGGTGTTATTCTAAAATATATTTCTTGAGTTTTCTCCTTCTCTTCACATAATTTTTCAATTAAATCTAACTCATAGAAATTATCTACTACAAACTTACCTACTCCCAAATCTAATCCCATATTTATTTCTTCTTCAGTTTTATTGTTTCCATGAAAGAAAACTTTTTCCATAGGAAAATTTGATTTATAAGCTGTATATAGTTCCCCTCCTGAAACTACATCCAAACACATCTCTTCTTCATTTATAAGATTACACATATAAAGAGGTAAAAATGCCTTACCTGCATAAGCAACTTTATTTTTTCCATCTTTAGCCTTAAAATATTTTATATATTCTCTACAGTTTTGTCTTACTAAGTCTTCGTCAAATACATATAATGGAGTTTGATATTTTTTACTAAGCTCTAGACAGCTTACACCTCCAATATATAATTCATTGTCTTTTACAGTCATAGTTCCATGAAGTTTCATAATATCCTCCCTAAGTTTTATATATTAAATACTTCTGCTATTTTCTCAATAGCTACTTGTTTATCATCAGAATTTATGGCACAAGTTATACGAATTTCTGATGTAGTTATAAGTTTTACCATTATACCATTTTCATTAAATATCTTAAATACTTTAGCAGCAACTCCAGAAGTATTTTTCATACCAAGACCTACTAAAGAGAATTTAGTGATGTTATTATCAATTACTACATGTTCTTCATTTGTATATTTAGACACTATCTTTTTGCACTCTCCTAATTCTTCTTTTGGAACTGTAAATGACACACTTATTTTATCTAAAATAGGTGCAGTTTGACTTATCATATCCACACTTATTCCCATAGTTGCTATATCTTCAAATAAACTAGATATATTTTCTACTTTAAAATCTTTTATTGTTATAGAACTATCATCATCACTAGTAGCTAATCCTGTTATTACTTTATCCTCTAATTTCATGTCTTTTCCCCCTCTTATATATGTTCCTTTTACTGTACCACATGTACGTCCAACATAAATTTCAACACCATATTTTTGTGCAAGTTCTATACTTCTTGAATGCATTACTTGTGCTCCTAAACTTGCTAATTCAAGCATCTCTTCATATTCAATCTCATCAAGTTTACTTGCCTTTGCATATTTTCTTGGGTCTGTAAAATAAATTCCATCAACATCTGTATATATCTCACATTTACCATTTAATTTAACTGCAAGAGCTACAGCAGATGTGTCTGAACCACCTCTTCCAAGAGTAGTTACATCACCATCTTCATTGATTCCTTGAAATCCAGTTACTATTACAACATTCCCTTCATCTAAACTATTCTTTATTCTATTTACATTTATATCGTCAATTTGAGATTTTCCATGAAGTCCGCTTGTTTTTATATTTAATTGATAAGCATTATAGCTTATGGCTTTACAACCAAGTGCATTTAATGCTATTGATAATAAAGATGCTGAAATCATTTCTCCAGTAGACATTAAAGCATCTAGCTCTCTTTTACTAGGTTCATTACTCAATTCTTTTGCCAAGTTTATATATTCATCTGTTGATTTTCCCATAGCAGATACAACTATTACCATTTGTGGATTTTCTTTTCTTCTTTCTATTATATTTTCTGCAATTGACTTTATTTTGTCAGTATCTGCAACTGAACTTCCTCCATATTTTTGGACAATTATACTCATGCTTTTTCCCCCTCAAGCTAAATTTTGATAAATAAAAACGCCCAAAGGTATACTTTGGACGTGTGAACTTCATAGACCAAGTAACCTTGTAGCTCACCACTTTAAAAGTGACAGCCTTATGCATATTCTGCA
Organism: Clostridioides sp. ES-S-0010-02; assembly: GCA_020641055.1. Classification (NCBI taxonomy): domain Bacteria; kingdom Bacillati; phylum Bacillota; class Clostridia; order Peptostreptococcales; family Peptostreptococcaceae; genus Clostridioides; species Clostridioides sp. ES-S-0010-02. The sequence continues at coordinate 2,102,555 of CP067345.1, read as the reverse complement.
TAAGTCCAGAAAATCTGTTTGTCAACAACTTTTCTTCGGCTATAGACCCTTTCATCAATCATCAACACTTACCAGCTACTATTGATTACTCTTGAATATAGCTACCTCTACCCTAGGCTCATTATTATTAATTAATTTATTAATATAGTTTTATCATATTCTATATAATATTGCAACAATTTTTTTACAAAATGTGGCAAATCAAAAACTTTATTTTCTAAAATATCTTATATACAATTAAATAGTTTATTTAATCCTAAATCTATAAAATTTATACTATATTCATTATCTTCTTTCTCTAAGTCATTTAATTCAGATAAATTATCTGGTGTAACCACCAAAATATTTGGTACTCTAAAAAATGGAATTGTAGATTTATCTATTTTTCTAGAGAGATTCTCATATTTAGAAACATCTATTTCATTATTTAAATCAACATCTACTAAAACCTGCTTTATATTGCCAAATTGATCTGTATATTCAATAAATAAATCATATTTAACATCATCTACACTAACATTTCGATAAAATCTTTTTACATCACAACCTGCAGTATTAATTCTAACAACTAGTTCTGACCCTACTAGAGCCTTTATTAAATCATCTCCCTTAAAAAGCTTACTACCATTCAAATAGTAAACATATGAGAGGTCCTTATAGTTACGATAATCCACATCACATGGATATTTTTTTAGTGTATACTCACTACACATTTTTCTCAATGTTTTTTTGAAATTTTTTTTATTGTATCTTTTTTGGTCTCCATAAATCTTTCTAAATTGAGCTTCTGTAACACATCTAACCCTGCTAATTAAAAGCAATATCTCTTTTTCCATATTCGTCATAGTACATTCTCCTTGAAGTATTATTTGCAAAGTTGTACTAATATTATATTAAATTTATGACATTAAATTTACAAAGAATTAAAATAAAATAGCTAGTTTTTATAGAATTTATTTCTATAAAAACTAGCTATTAATGCACTAAACACTATCTACAGTTTTTTTACTAAGTTACACATTGCTTTGACTTTCAGAATCTTGTGAATTTGTATCTTCATTAGTTCCTGTCTCTTGTTTTGCTTTTTTATCATCAAAATTTGCAATATTTAAGTTATCAAATTCTGACATTTCAATTACACCAGACTCTTCTTTTGAATATGATATTTTAACTTTATCTCCAACTTGAGTCAATGGTAATTCGCTAGATACTTTTGAGGTAGCTTTAAATATTATCTCTTTATTAGAATCTAAAGTTACATAGTAATTAGTATTTCCTCCTCGCACATCAGGACTTATTCTAGTTACTACACCTTCTATAACTTCATCTTTCATATCATTATCAAGCTTTAAGTCATTGCCTTTAGATTCTAATGAATCTTTATAATTTCTTAAAGCTTCATTTTTATCTTCCCCTAGACCAAGTACATTATAATCTTCAACAGATACAAAGGCTACTCTCTTTACAAGACCAGCTTTATCTTTTAAAGATGATACATATGTTGGCTGACCTAATATATTGTACATAACAGGGAATGTAGCTTCATAATTCTTTTCTTGAACATTACCTTCAGCTGATTTCATCGCAGCTGTCTCAGTTGCTCCTGGCTGCTTATACAGTTTAGCTTCTTTAGTTCTAGAGTCAACAAGCATAAATCCAATTGTAGATTCATCTCCACCAGACGATGTTATACCTGTATACCAATATGACCTATTGTCATTTCCATAGACTAGCGATGTCCCTTCTGTTGGCACTAGTACTCCCTTTTCTGATATAACAGAATTTAAAAATCCATTGACATAAACACCCCAGTCTTGAATTTGGTCTGTTACAAATTTTTGTGGTTGTATTCTATCTACCCATTTAGGTGTATTTTTAACATTATAGACATTTATTTTTCCAGTTTCTGCATCAACGGTAGCTATGCCTGTAGCATTTGCTCCTCCGTAACCAATTTTATGTTCATATAAACTTACAACCCAATAAGGTCTTCCTTCATCATTTATTTCAAGAGTAAAATCTGTCATACCAACATTTACAATACCATGTATGTATAAATGTCTTTGTAAATCTTGATGTAAATAAGCTTCTGGTTGATATACTATCTTTATTGGTTTTCCATCTATTTCTTGAACTAGTTGAACATCTTGAGGATTACTTGCTGATACCTTTACATATCCACTTGTACCACTTAAAGATGTAACCCATTTAATTATATCTCTATGCACAAGAGGTGCTACCCAGTACAACTCTCCATCTACATTTTGTATATGAAACTTTCCTAATTTTGATACACTACCTATAGCTGGAACTTCTCCAAGTTTTTTATCACCTAATTTCATTGCCATGTCTTCATCTACAAGACGAATGTCATTTACACTGACAGGACTCATATCATCAGTAAATTTACTCTCAGTCACCTTTCCTAATAAGTCTTTATAGGCTTTTGCATGAAGTACAGGTGTAGAGGCTATAAAAGGTACAACTACAACATATACAAGTAAAGCTATTGCTATTGAGAAATTATATTTAGCAAGTTTAGATGTTCTTTCATTTCTATCTAGCATCATATCTAATATTCCTGCTACAACAAAAAATATTATTCCTACTGAAAATAAAGATGTGAAGTCCAGTCTAAGTACAGGTAATTTAATAAATGCATAAATTGCTACAATTATGAGTGAAACTCCATATGTTTTAAGATATCGTTTCATTTAATACTCCTCTCTATAAAATATTATTATTACTATTATATCCATATATTTACAAAAAATAAATATTTATCATATTTATTATGTATTAAGATATCTTTATACTTTTGTACCACTATTTATTTATATTTGATTTATATCTCAAAAAAATATTATAATCATGTAAATAACTACAGAAAATCAAAAACTGAAGAAAGTGTTCTAACTAAGATTTACGAATTCTTAATCCTCTCGAAGTTAAACTACCATCTTCAGCCTAATTATTTAGCAATATTTTTATATGATAAATTTTAAAATAAATTTTTTATATGTTTGCCATTTTGGATACATAAGAATGCTGTTTAGAATTATATTCTGACAATAAACCTTCATACTCTAAAGTTAAACCATTTAAATTATAGAAATCATTTGGTGTTACTTCAAATGCTTCTTTATTCAAAATATCTATTTCACTTTTTTCTAACATATCAGCAACAAAGTTTGAACATACGTATTTATATTCAACTTTTCTGTGAATATTCATAGACAAATATATCAATGCCATTATATCATAATAGTAATCTTCTCTATAATCACTAATTAATTTTATATTTTTAAATAGATTTTCATATTGTGAATTATCTACTTCTAATGAATATACTCTACATACAGTATTTTTTCTTATAGCATATAAGCCTTGATTTATATTTTCTTCAACAAAGCCTCCAATAAATGGATTTCTTGGATTTAATCTCCCAAAAGAATACATTGGCTTTAAATTTTCATTTAATGATATTGACACATGTGTATACAGTTTTTTACTTATATTTCTTATTAAATAAGATAATACAGTTCCTGTATATGTTGTTACAATATAAATTTTATTCATCATTTCCCCCCAATCTAGTAATTAAATAATATTATACACTTACAACTTAATGTCATAAAATATTCTAACATAATAAAGGCTATTTTACAAATTTTGATTTTAAAGTGCTTTAATATTATATAAAATATAATAAAAATATAAATATAAATTTTCTATATTTTTAACCAACAGATGTTTTCTTTAAATTAATCAAATGATTTAGTATATCCTGAGCTTTTCCAGAATCCTTTAGATAACCTAATGCTCCATTTATTTGTGATTTTAAATCTATTTCTACTTCCATATCCAAATCAACATTTCCTTTTTTTATAGATATATTTTTAAGTGTTACTGGATAAAGATAACTTTTTTCTAAAGTAATTTTATTTCCATTAACCTCAAATGGAACCTTTTTATTGTAATTACTTAGTATTTTTTCTAGCATTTTATCACTTATTTTAAATTTTCCAATCTTTACATTTTCAAGACTTACAACCAAATCTTCATTTTTTAAAGTGGGTTTTAGTTCAAGCTCATATTGGCTATTGATTAGACCAAAGACCTTATATGGACCTGCCACTTTTATTTTTCCATCCTTCATCTCAACAAAATTATTTTCAAATTCTTTAATTCCATGTTTATTCATTAATGTATATATTAGATTTCTAAACTCTTCTTCGGAAACAGATACTTTTCCAACCATTCTAAGTGGATTTTTTACTATTTCCATAGAATTTATATATGAACCTTTTGATAAATACTCTTCGTCTATGATTTTATTATTTTGTGAACTAACATCATATCTCTCTTTTGGTGTTAATGTGTATACAACAATACCTGTTAACACTAAAATAATAACAATTAAGCTTAATATAATCTTTGCAATCCTTCCCATAATCGTCTCCTTTACAAATCTGTCAACAGATTTAAAATAAATTTAGATAACTAACTTCACATAATATTCTTAACAATATACATATTATAATACAGTCTTTTAAAGATTAATTCAACTAATATGCTTTTTTGTAAATAAACTGTAAAAAAACATGTTTTTAGTATAAAAGTTAATATTTTGCATAATACTCTTAATTACACCTTTATTTTTTTCTAATCTTGGATTAAAATTAATATTATGCAATACAGTGTAGTGTTCTGTATTATAAGCAAATTAAATAGGAGGTATGAAAATATGTCAAATGAAACGAACTCATCTAACTTTATAAAAAATATTATTATAAATGACCTAGAAACAGGAAAACATGACAGTATAATAACTCGTTTTCCACCTGAACCAAACGGATATTTACATATTGGTCATGCAAAAAGTATATGTCTTAACTTTGGACTAGCTAAAGAATTTAATGGAAAGGCTAATTTAAGATTTGATGATACAAATCCATTAAAAGAAGATGTTGAATATGTAGAATCCATAAAAGAAGATGTTAAGTGGTTAGGATTTGATTGGAATGAATTAAATTTTGCATCTAACTACTTTGATGAAATGTACAAAAGAGCTTTAATCCTAATAAAAAAAGGTAAAGCTTATGTGTGTGAATTAACACAAGATGAAATGAGGGAGTATCGTGGCACTCTTACTGAACCTGGTAAAGAAAGCCCTTATAGAAATAGAACTATTGAAGAAAACCTAGATTTATTTGAAAGAATGAAAAATGGTGAATTTAAAGATGGAGAAAAAACATTAAGAGCTAAAATAGATATGTCTTCTCCAAATATAAACCTTAGAGACCCAATTATATACAGAATAGCTCATTCAACACATCATAATACAGGAGATAAATGGTGTATATATCCTATGTATGCTTTTGCCCATCCAATTGAAGATGCAATTGAAGGAATAACTCACTCTATATGTACTTTGGAGTTTGAAGACCAAAGACCTCTTTATGACTGGTTTGTCAGAGAATGTGAAATGGAAAATGTACCTAGACAAATAGAATTTGCTAGACTTAACATAAACAATACTGTTATGAGTAAAAGAAAATTAAAACAACTTGTAGACGAAGGAATTGTTGATGGTTGGGATGACCCTCGTGTTCCTACTATATCTGGAATTAGACGTAAGGGATATACTGCTGAAGCTTTACGTAATTTTTGTAGTGAAATAGGAGTATCGAAAGTTAACTCTACAGTAGACAGTCAAATGCTTGATTATTTCCTAAGAGAAAACTTACAGCCAAAGGCTCCACTTGCTATGGGAGTTTTAAGACCTTTAAAGCTAGTTATAACCAACTACCCAGAAGATAAGGTTGAAATGCTTGAAATAGAAAACAATGCTAAAGATGAATCTCAAGGTAAAAGATTAGTTCCTTTTTCTAGAGAATTATATATAGAACAAGATGATTTTATGGAAGAACCTATTAAAAAATATTTCAGATTTTTCCCAGGAAATGAAGTTCGTTTAAAAGGAGCTTATTTCGTAAAATGTACGGATGTAATTAAGGATGAAAATGGAAATGTAGTTGAAATACATGGTACTTATGACCCTGAAACTAAGAGTGGTTCTGGATTTACAGGTCGTAAAGTAAAATCTACAATACATTGGGTTGATGCTAAATCAGCTATACCATGTGAATTTAGATTGTTTGAGCCATTGATTCTTGATGATTTACCTGAAAATGAAGGAAAGCATTTCTTAGAACAGATAAATCCTAATTCATTAGAAATATTACAAGGTTTCGTTGAGCCTACACAAGTAAAAGATGCTAAACCTTTTGATAAATTCCAATTTGTTAGAAATGGGTTCTTTAGTATAGATAATAAATATACAACTAAGGAAAAACTTGTGTTCAATAGAATAGTTCCTTTAAAAAGCTCTTTTAAACTTGCTAAATAATTGTTATAACTAAAAAATGAAGACTTAAGATATAAATTACTTCTACTATAAATAAATTTAGTTAGAAGTAATTTTTTATTTTAGTCTTCATCATTTATTTTAAATAATTAACTTTTTCCACTACAGATTCCCATAACCTCTATTCCATCTTTTATACATTCTATATTGAGAGGAAAATCTGGACCTTTTTCCCCATCAATGTCTGTTATAAGAGAATCTTTACATTCTATATCTACTTTTTTAGTTTTAAAATACAATATTTCATTTCCATTATATTGATCTAAGTAATCACCTCTAAGCACACTTATCAAAACTGGTATTGATTTTGGAATTGGCATTCCTTTAAAAATAATTACATCTAAATATCCATCATCTATTTCAGCTTTATATGCTAAATTTATATTTCCTGCTGTTTTTCCATTAAAAATCAGCATAAGATACATATCTCCATCATAATTCATCTCTTTGGAATATACTTTTATCTTAAACTTCCTCATATACAATGCTTCTTCTATTCCCTTTATATAATAAGAAATTCTTCCAAACGAATTCTTTAAGTCTGTGCTTATTCTTTGTGATACATCAGTAAACATACCTGCACTTGCGACATTTATAAAGTATTTATTATTTACCTTCCCTATGTCTATTTTCTTTGGCTTTGAATTTATGATTTCCTTTATAGCTTCTTTTATATCAAATGGAATTTGAAGAGCATTTGAAAAATCATTTGCAGTTCCTGTAGGTAAAATTCCGATTGGAATCTTTATATCTAACTCTTTCATTGAATTTACAACTAAATCTATAGTTCCATCGCCACCTGCTATTAGTATATGGTCATAGGAACTATCTACTTCTTTAAATGCATTATTTACAGGCTCTTTAATATTCAATCTATAGGGTATCAATAAATAATTTTGTTTTTGATATAATTCTATAATAGTATCTAAATTTGATAATATTTTTTTTTCACCTGAATTAGGATTGTATATAAGTTTTACTTTTTTCATTATTTCTCCTTACTTATTTTATTCTTTTAATATCCAAAGTCCTCGTTTAAGAAAATTACATGTATTCTTTCTGGTGCTAATTGTCTTTTTATAAGTGTATAGCTACAGCAAATTCTTCCTGGACTTGAACAATCTATACATATGCCAGTAGTCTTACATCCAGTATTTGTATTCAGTCTCTTGCAATTTGCTGGAGCGGCTATTGTTTTAGTTCTTTTTATAGCTTCATCTACATCTTTAACTATTTTATTTACACCTGCTACAACTATTACTTTGTCTGGTCCATATATCATAGCAGCTACTCTATTTCCATTTCCATCTAAATTATAGAGCTCTCCATTTTCTGTTATTGCATTAGTACTTGTAAAATAAGCATCTGCACAAAATGATTTTCTGTATATTTCTTTCATTTCTTCTGGTTTAATATCTTTTGCATATCTATCAAGAAAATCATATTTTTCTCTTATAAAGTCAATAACTCCTGTCTCAAATAAAGTCATAGAGCCACCACAACCTACTAAAGAACCTACTTCTACTATTTCTTCAATTTTTTTAAGAAGCTCTTCTTTATTATTTACTAGATACCCTTTCATGTTATTACTTTCTAGAGATTTTATTGTTTTTTCTATTCTTTTTTCTTTAAGCCAATTTAGATTTTGATCCATCTCAACTTCCCCCTTATTTTCAATATGTATTAGTTTGTTATAAATTTTATTTTCTTTATAGTTTTATTTTAGTACATCTAAGAAAAAATACAATATAAAACTTTAAATAAATTTTCCATAAATTTTTTTATAAGACTAACTCATAATTTATAATTAAAAAGGAAAGTAGATGTATTTTTCTACTTTCCCTATATTGTATGTAGTATTATATATTTTCTGAAATCTATATATTAATTATATGCTTTATTTTATTAAATATCACAATTAATTTAAGTGTAATATCATATTCTTTTTTAAACATATAAATTGTATTATTAAGTTTATTATATCCAATTTTAATAAATAATGTCACTAATTTGATGAAGAAGATGCTATAGCTGCACTTGTAGCTGCCATTACACAAGCAACTTGAATAGCAATAATAATATTTAAAAATATATTATTAGCTATAGAATCTATATTATTTTCTTTTTGTATTGAATCTGCATAAATAGAAGCCACAACAGCAGAACTAATCATTACTCTATTGCTTTTTCCTAAAGACCAATTCCCAAAACCTTTTTCTTCTTTAAGTCTATTTGAAACATTTTTTATATTTTCTATTATTTCATTTTCTTTATAATCTAATAACGAAATTGCTCCTATTATTGGATACCCATAATAATTTAACTTACAATCATTCTCTTTAAATGCTTTTTTAAGTTCAATAGTTTTTTTGCATTTACCCATTGTTCTATCTTCGCTAAATAAAAGAATTTGAGATAGTGCTTGTAAGTCATTTCCTTTATAAAAACCATTTTTATTTAGAAATTCATAGCATTTTTCTATGTATTCTAAATCTTCTTCTAAATTTTTTGAATGAATTGCAATAAGTGCTATATTACAATAGTCATCACTAGATGTTAAAAGTGGATGTTTTTTCCTCATATATTCGTATACTGTTTTCATTTTTGATATACATGTAATATAATCCATTTTATCTCTATTTTCATAGACTATTGATGCTGTAAGTGGTAAATATGTATCTCCCCAAAACTTTTCATTTTTAAGATTTTTATATATCTCTAAAATCATCTTAAAACTACTTTCTGGATTTGATTCAAATGAAAGTAGTGTTGCAATATAAAATATGTTATATCCTCTAAAGTTAGAGAATAATCCAGTATTTTTTTTAATAAGCTCTATTCGCTCTTCTACTAATCTAGGGCTTATCCTCTTGTTCTTAAGCGTAAATGCAAGTGCACAACTATGTTGAATTAATCCCATTTGCCAAGAACCTTTAACTTCATTTAATGCTTTATAATTTTCCATTAATAAGTTTATTTTCCCATTTATAAAAGTTTGTTCCATATTGCCCTCCCAGTAATATACATTGTTGTATTAATTAACTTAATATCTATTATATATGTAATAAATATTGCAATCAATACATATTACTTGAAGAAGAACTATTATTCCATAATGATGTATCCTTTTTTATAGTGCCTTCCCATATTATTAACCCTGTCATAATACTCTGATTCACTTTCGTTACTCCATTTGGGTACAAATACATCTATCGCATTAGAATTACTAAAATACTTACTAGACCCCCTATCCATAACGGTTTTTACTTTACCATCTACAATAATCTTAGTTCCAAAACTTAAGTGATTGTTTGCCACAAAACCATCTTCTAAATCATCTCCTGTAGCAGTTATAGCTCCATATCCATTTTCTTGGTTAAGGCTGGTATAATAACTCACTTCAAATGTTATAGGAATTAAATCCTTTATTTTGATTCCTAGCTGGTTTTCTAGTCTCTCTTTTTGCACTTTCAATTTATACTCATCACTGCTTTTATAGTCTTCCATACCTTGATTATATTTAGAATTAAAGTTTTTACCTGAAGTTACTATAGTATCTATATTTACTATAGATTCTTTACAATGCTCTGCATCTATTTTTGTTTCTCCATTTACCAATAATGGAGTTAAACATACACTACATACAACACATGTAATCAATGCTTCTTTAAGCTTCATAAATTCCCCCCTTATTATTTTGATATATTAGCATATTTAATATTATATGTCTACATTTAGATTTAAATGCCATACTCATTTGCTTTAAGAAGTTGTCTTATACTTAATTCACCCTAAACCTTTATAAATCCTTCATCTTAGAATCATATAGTATAAGGCTTTTATGACTAAATATTTTTTTTATTAATCTTTTTAATAGCTCAAAACTACTTCTATTTAATTTTTCTATTTTTAAGAATTTAAGAATTAAAATTCTATAATTTTAAAACATATTGATTTTATTTTTTTGAAATGCTATAATTTTTTTAAGAGGTGATTAATATGATAAAAAATACAAAACAAATTACAGTTGAAGTTAATGAAATTTTATTACAAGAAGTATACAAAATGACTAATAATGAAAATACAGATTTATCAAACTTTATAAACGAATCAATCATAAATTATATTCTTGAAAATAGAAAAGATGACATTGAAAATAAAGATTTAGAAGAAGTAATTAATTTCTATAAAAAAGAGAATATAGAAAATCCTAAAAGTGCAGCAAGAGCTATTGCTGAAGCAAAAACTCATACATTATACTAAACAAATAAAAAGTTCCTAAAAATTAGGAACTTTTCTTTTTATTTTAATGGCTATTAATATCTATTTTAGTAATATTTATTTTATACTTATAAATACTTATTTAAACAACAAGATAATCTAATACATTGTCATTTAATATACTATAAATAATCAATATAAAAATAAAATTACAACTTTTAATATACCTAAAAAATAATCAATTTGTATAAATAATAAAAAAATTTTAGTTTTCTATTTTAATAATCGATATTTAGCTAAGCTCCGATTAACTATAAGTCTAATATAAAATTAAATATCAATAAATTTGATTTTATATTAGACTTATAGTATTAAAATGCATTAGAAAACTAGGGATACTTAATAAATAAATCTATGTATTTTACAGTTTACTTCACTTTTAATTCATTTTACTAATTATTGTAAAAACTATTTATTTTATGATAATTAAATTCATCTTAAAAATAACTAATAAGCCTTAGTTTTTATATACTATTAAATGCTTAAATGTTCATACATTTAAACATACAATTACTACAAAAAATATATGTTTAAAGTTATTCTTGCTATTGATCTCAAACAAACTATTCATCCTTCTTAATGTCTTTTACCCATTTTTCAACAGAATTTAATTCCTCCTCATTTACCCCCTTTTTGAACAATGCTTTCATAAAGCTTTCAATAGAACTTCCATGCATATTATCTAGAAAAGTTTTTGTTTCAAAATGTAAATATTCAGCTTCTCCAATAATAACTGTATAATGTGTATGTCTATCTATCTTTTTAGCATCCAAGAACTTCTTATTTACTAATCTTGATAAAAGTGTTAGTGTTGTAGTTTGCTTCCAATCATATAGTTTTTCCATAGCTTCAATGACATCTTTTGATGTTACTGTAAAATCTGATCCCCAAATAAATTTCATGACCTTTAATTCCGCTGGTGGTATTTTAGTAATAGTCATATGATTTTACACTCCTCTCAAACTTATACATAATTAAATACTATATTAATAAACTTTCCCAGTCAAAGGTTTTATTCAAAATATACAATTCAAATTTATTAATATAAAAAACTTATATTTTCAGTACCAATCAAACATAAAAAACCCAAAAGTAAATAATAAATTTTATTTATATATATAAGTATAACAGATTATTAAATTAAAATTCTAATATTTAAGATAATATACTCATTTTATAATCAATAAATATCAATATTTGAAATAGCCATAAATTTATTTCAAAAACTATTTTTGAGTTTATCCATATGTTATAATAAATGTATAAAATTTTGATTGGTGGGTTATATATGAATGCATTTATTAGAAAACGAAACAAGAATTATGTAGTTTATCTTGAATTTACAGATGAAGATACTGGAAAAAGAAAACAAAAGAACATGGGTATTTTTGATAAAAAAAGAGATGCGAGCAAAAGGTTAAATGAAGTAAAGGAAAGTCTGTATAAAGATGGCTTTTTAATTCCAAACGAAATCACTGTCTCAGAATTTCTATTAGATTTTTTAAAAAAGTACAGTGAAAATATATCATTAGCTACATACAACAATTATGTTAGTATTTGTAAGAATTATATTAATCCCTCTATTGGTAAATATAAAATACAGGATTTACATCCAATTCATATACAGAACTACATTGATAAACTATCTCATAAATTGAATCCTCAATCAATTAAGATTCATATAAATATATTGAAACTTGCAATAAAAAGAGCATATAGACTCAAATTAGTAAAAGAAAATATTATGGATAATATAGAAGCTCCAAGATATAAAAAATTTAAAAATGAAATTTATGACAAAGAACAAATGATAAAATTGTTGAAATTGTCAAAAAATACATATATGGAATTACCTATTAATTTAGCAGTTGGTTTAGGTCTTAGAATTTCAGAAGTTTTAGGTTTGACTTGGGATAATATTGATTTTGAAGAGAATACAATAACTGTAAATAAGATAACAGCTCGAATTAATGGCTCTGTAATTCTTAAAGAACCAAAGACTGAAAGCTCTATTAGAAAAATATCTGCTCCAAAGGAATTAATCTTTTTACTAAAGGAATATAAGATAAAACAAAATAAAAACTTATTAAAGTCTTCTATTAGAAATAGTCATGACTTGTTATTTTTCAATAAAAAATGTGAACCTATTGCTGAAGATGTTATGAGTAAAAAATTCAAAAGATTTTTAGAAAAGAATGACTTGCCACACATTAGATTTCATGATTTAAGACATTCACATGTTACTTTACTTATAAATTCTAAGGTACCTATAAAAGTTATCTCAGAAAGAGTTGGTCATTCAAATATAAATACAACCTTAAATGTTTATTCCCATGTTCTAAAAGAAATGGATAAAGAAGCATCTGACAAAATTTCTGAGAACTTATTTAATGCCAACTAATATTACATTTTTTAATTATAACTACTCTAGCCTTTATCATCTATAAAATTAATTTTTACTACTAATAAAATTAAAGTTAAATTAATATTCAAATTTAATTTTATAATAGAAGAGTTAAAATATATTTATTACAAAATAGTTTTAGCGTTATAAACTTAATTTATTTTCTCAAGATGTTGATGAAATTTTTATGGAAGCACGTGACACAACAGTTAAAATCATTTGTAGCTTAGGTAGTATTGTTACTAGTAAAGCAGAAGATTTTTATGATGAAAAAGTAACGCCTATAACCTTACAAAAAATACATTATCATAAAAGAGAATGTCTATAGACTTATGAAATTATATTATATAACTTCTTCTTATTATGTCTCCAAACATTATTGTAATTTGACACAATGTAAACAATCAATTTTGATTTGGAGACATGTACTTTTTATAATAAAAATCCATACATCTTTCTATCCGTAGTTCTGTTTGAGTCATCTCTACAACCCTATTTACTACAATATATATACTAAATAAAAAACCTCCTAATATTTGATTAAATACCTAGATACTTCTATAGCGTATTCTCAAACATTAAAAGGTTTTTATTCTAATAATTATAATTAGTAAAAATAATATTTAAACTAACAATTATTTATCTTTCCCATACATTTTAGCTAATTGGTCTTGTATATCTTTACTTTCTAAATACTCATCAAAATCCATCTTTCTATCCATTATTCCATTTGGAGTTATCTCTATAATTCTATTTGCTATAGTAGATATAAACTCATGGTCATGAGAAGTAAATAAAAGCACCCCAGGGAATTTTTCAAGACCTTTGTTAACAGAAGTTATACTTTCTAAGTCTAAGTGGTTAGTAGGGTCATCTAACACAAGTACATTTGCATTTGAAAGCATTAGCTTACTAAGCATACATCTAACTTTTTCTCCTCCAGATATAACTTGAGCTTCTTTTAAAGCTTCTTCTCCAGAGAATAACATTCTACCTAAAAATCCTCTTATAAAACTCTCACTTTTTTCTTCAGAAAACTGTCTAAGCCAGTCAACTAGAGAATACTCTACTCCATCAAAAAACTTATTATGGTTTTTTGGAAGATAATCTTGAGAAGTAGTTACTCCCCATTTATATTCTCCACTATCTGGTTCAAGTTCTCCCATAACTATATTTAAAAGTGCAGTAGTAGCTATTTCATCACCCATAAATACTACTTTGTCATCTCTATCCAATCTAAATGAAACATTATCAAGTACTTTAACTCCATCTATAGTTTTAGTTAAATTGTGTACTTCTAAAACTTCATTACCAATTTCCCTAGCAGGTGTAAATCCTACATATGGATATCTTCTTCTTGATGGTTGTATATCTTCAATTTCTAATTTGTCTAATTGTTTCTTTCTAGATGTAGCTTGTTTAGCTTTTGAAGCATTAGAACTAAATCTAGCTATGAATTCCTTTAATTGAGCTATCTTTTCCTCAGTCTTTTTGTTTTGGTCTTTAGCAAGTTGTAATGCTAATTGACTTGATTCATACCAGAAGTCGTAGTTTCCAACATACATCTGTATTTTACCAAAGTCAACATCAACTATATTAGTACATATTTGATTTAAGAAATGTCTATCATGTGATACTATTATAACTATAGACTCTTCTAAATCCATTATAAAATTATTTAACCAATTTATTGATTTAAAATCCAAGTGGTTTGTAGGCTCATCCATTAATAGTATTTCAGGTTTTCCAAAAAGTGATTGTGCTAATAACACTTTAACCTTCTCTCCACCAACTAATTCTTTCATTTGTTTGTAATGCATATCCTTAGTTATACCAAGACCCATAAGTATTTTTTCAGCGTTAGTTTCTGCATCCCATCCATCAAGTTCTGCAAACTCACCTTCAAGTTCAGCAGCTTTTATTCCATCTTCTTCGCTGAAATCTTCTTTCATATATAAAGCATCTTTTTCATGCATTATACTCCAAAGTCTTTCATGACCTCTTATAACAACATTTAAAACAGTTTCTTCCTCATATTCGAAGTGGTCCTGTTTTAAAACTGACATTCTTTCTTTATCAGTTATAGACACATTCCCTGTATTTGGTTCTATTTCTCCTGATAATATTTTTAAAAAAGTAGATTTTCCCGCACCATTAGCTCCTATTATTCCATAGCAATTTCCTTTAGTGAATTTTAAGTTAACATCTTTAAATAGTTCCTTATCACCAAATCTAAGTCCAACACCTGTAACTTGTAACATTAATGTATTTTCCTTTCTTTTTGTTCATAATTTATTTTATCATAAAATTTTGATAACATTTTTATTCTCACGTAAACAGCATATTTTTTATACCAAATTCGTGAAATATTTATTAAAATTGTATTAAAGATTGTAAGTTTCATAAAAATTAACAATCTATTATATTATACTTATAAAAAAATCAAATTGCAACTTTATTAATTCTTTTACACACTCTAAATACTTTATTTGAATCTTTAAACTGTTTTAGCTATTAGTAAAAATATATTTTCTGTATAATTAATACTTAAAAAGAGTACCTAAGTTTGTAAGTACTCTATTTTTATGGTTTTATATTTTAGCAAAATTACATGCAGGGTAAGTACATACATCACAGTTCATACAAAGACCACCATGACCATATTTAGCTATATCATATTTGTCAAGTTTTTCATCTATTAAAATCCTAGATAGAACTATATCAAACACTGTAGTTTTATGATACATTGCACACCCTGGTATACCCATAATTGGAACTTCTCCATAGTAAGCAAGTAAAAACATTGCTCCTGGTAATATTGGTGACCCATATGTAACTAAATCAGCTCCAGTCTCTTTTATAGCTGTTGGTGTGACATCATCTGGGTCTACACTCATTCCACCAGTACAACAGATAAGTTCTGCTCCTTGACTTATAAATTCTTTTATTGCATTTTTTATGATATCCTTATCATCTGGACATATAGTTTGACCTATAACTTCACATCCAAACCCCTTTACTTTTTCTTCTATTACTGGTCCAAATTTATCAACAATTCTACTGTAAAACACTTCATTACCAGTGGTAACAATTCCTACTTTTTTAGGTTTAAAAGGTATCACATTGACTATCTTTCTGTTATCAACTACTTTTTTTGCCTCTTCTAGTTTTTTCTCATCTATAACTAAAGGTATGACTCTTGTTCCAGCTACTTTCAACCCTTTATTTACTACAAAATTATTATGAAGAGTTGCCATCATTATTTCGCCAACACAATTTAAATCAAAAAGTGCATCGACATCTATTTTTAAAAGCCCATCACATGCTGCTATAAAATCTATCTTTCCTTCTTTTATTTCACTGAAATCTAAATTTTCTCCAGCAGTTAATTCTTTTAAAAATAAAGCTCCTTCATTTTCATGAATCATTCCCTCTGATTTTTCCCATACATATAAGTTGTCTTTACCAAGAGATAATAAAACTGGAATGTCTTCTTCTTTTACTACATGTCCCTTTTTAAATTTTCTTCCTTTAAATTCTCCTGGTATTATTTGAGTAATGTCATGACATAAAACTTGTCCAACAGCATCTATAGTTTTTATTAATTTCATAATTTGCCCCCTATTCTTTCATAATCCACTTTTGTATCAATATCTAATAACATTTTTTCGGGAACTTCTACATATTTTATTTTTGATGAATTTTTTAAAATAGTTTTCCCTTTTTCATCTTCTTTAAGTGCCAATAATTCCTCTTTTTTACTAAATGGAAATACAACTGGATTTCCACATACATCTTTGCATCTTGGAATTACTATAAAATCTCTATCTAATTTAAAAGTATTTATAATTTTATCTATATATAAATCATCAATAAATGGTTGGTCTCCCACAAAAAACATGTATCCATCACATTCTGAGCTATTTAAAATTCCCAGTTTTATGGATTCACTCTGACCTATATTTGCATCTTTATTATCTACATATTTAAAGCCATATTTATTGCACAATGCCAAAACTTCTTTATATTGACTTACAACTACAACTTGATGAAAATTAATTTTACTAACTGCCTTAAGTACATGTTCTATTATATAACATCCATCATATTCCAGTAAAAGTTTATTTTCTCCCATTCTTCTGGCAAATCCTGACGCCATTATTACTGCATTTATCATATATATCATTCCTTAACATTTATAATGTATTGATATTGTTATGATTTTATAGTATCTTTATTGATATTATCTATATATATAATATCACATAAATTATTTTAATACTTCAATATCTTATACAAAAATTTTGTTTTATACTTCCATAAAATATGTCTATTTCACTTTCATGCTCTTTAATAATTTTAATTAAATTTATAGCTAAACTTTCATACATTTCATTTTCGACTTTATTAATAAATAATATTTTTTTACCATGATAATTTTTAAACAATCCTTTTGGATTTAATACTACATTTTTTAAATTATCAAGATTTACTGTAGAATTATCATTTATATTACGCATATTTAAATTAGTTATTTTTTTAAATTCATCTAACCTATGTATATTTTCTTCATTAATATCCATTCCAAATGAAGTTATATCTAATATACCTATAGTTTTTGTAGTTTTACAATATACTACTGGTTCTCCATCATTCCAACCTTTAAGTTTTTTTCTCTTTGAACCATCACCTTCTATCAATACCAAATCAAATTTGTCTATCATTTTTTCTAAATCAGATAACTTGATTCCTACTATTTTATTTTCATTATTTATACAGCTTCCACATACTGTTACTCCATGACAAATAGATGGAATAGAAGTTCCATCTATTGTCATAAATATATTGTCATAGTCTTTTTCATCAGGTAAATATATTTTAGTAGTTGTTGTAAGTAAAACTTTTAGCTTATCTCTATAAAAATTCGCAAAGTATTTTATAAATGAAGTTTTTCCTCCTGCTCCAACTACAGTTATTATTTCATTTGCTCCTATCATATCTGATAATTTCACACTTTCACCTCTCATAAATATTTCTTTTAAATATCCTAAATTTGATTTATTTGAAATTTGAAATTTATAATTTAACTGTTTTAGTAAAAGTGATTTTTGAAATTCTATAAACTAAAAAGTAAATAGATTCTGTTGTAAACAACAAGGCGGATCCAATTCGCCGCTAAGCTGTAAGCTTATACGCTATCAGTTTATCTTTTAATTATTATTAAGATATTCTTATTCTTTGTGGTTGCTTTAACATCTGAGGATTATTCTGCAAGTAAGATAAATCAACTATTTGTGATTTTTTTAATATATTAAGACTTGCATTTACATCCGCATTTATAATCATACCCATACTAGATTTATATTGACCACGTGTTATTCTTTCTCCCTTAAATTTGTGTTTCTGTACATCATCCAAATTAATATCAGGAAGGTAATCATTGGCAAAAAAATCTGATTTACTAGTATAACTTTCTTCTTGTCTAATGAAATTAATATTTTTTATTTTACATAGATACTCTAGTTTTCCTTTTATCTCTCCAAAAGGAATTCTTATAAAATTTCTATATATTTTCTTTTCCATATTATCACTTTTTTCTAACTTAGCATTATATCCTACAATCAAATTGCCAATATTATTTTTTACACAGTAGTCAATTATGTAAAAGCAAGTTTTATTTACATAGTCTTTAACCTGATTATTTCTTTTATTCCATACTTTAAATTGTTTTCTTGTAATTAAACTTATATTCTTTTTTAATTTTAAAGCCTCTATTTTATCATTTTGCTTATTTGCCCATTGGTTCACAGACTTAAGCCTTCTTCCATCTATAATAAAACTATCACCTAAGTTGGTAGTACAAGTACATAAGTTTTCTAAACCTAAATCTATTGCCAGTGCATTTTTTTTATTTGAAACTTCCTCTGATTTCGGTATTTCATAACAATACTGAATTTCAAAGAACCTAGCCTTATGTTTAGGTATTATTCTTATTTCCTTAACTTTTTTGTCTAATATATTATTTGGAACTTTTATACTCACCTTTCCATACATTTTTTTAAATACGGGAGACATAGGCACATTTAAAATTCCATCCTCTTTAATTCTTATTTGTCCTATTATTATACTAAAAAATCCTTCTTTATCTAAATACTTAGGTGATTTTATTCCTCTAAAATCATACTTGCCTTCTTTAGCTAATTTAATTAAACCAAAAAATGACCTAAATGAACTATCAACTTCTTTTAGTATTTGTTGTGCTACATTACTATTGAGTAGTTTATAGTTTTCATTTTCTTTACATACGTGATAATTGGCTTCATAATTAAGATGCTCCCCTTGATTAAAGTAGTGTTGTCTGACATTATATGTACCAACATTATACAAGTTCTTTGCTAAAAAGCACATCTCTCGCAAAGCCTGATATTCTTTCTTAGTTAAATTTTTTAATTGTTGTCTCTGAGTCCCATAATGTATGTTTTTTGTTCTATTTGGCATAAACTCACCTCCTTTAACTCCTACTCTATTAGACATTATATATGGTATTTTTATAAAGCACCATATATAATGTCTATTAAATTACTTTATTTTGCAAAATAACTTAAATTTATACTTTTATAGTATATCATTTATTAAATTTATTTGTTGTTGTTTTTCATCCCCATGTACACTTTTTCAAAAGTTATAGGAAGCTCTCTTATACGAACTCCAGTAGCATTAAAAATTGCATTTGCAATTGCTGGTGCTGGCGTATGTATAACTATTTCTCCTAAAGATTTAGCTCCATAAGGCCCTCCTGGGTCAAAATTATCAGCAAAATCTACTAATATATTTCCTACTTCTTTTTTTGTAGGAACCTTATACTGCAAGAAACTGTCTGTCAATAACTTTCCATCTTTATCAAATTTAGGGTCTTCATACATTGCAAACCCTATCCCCATCATTACTCCACCTTCTACTTGTATTCTCGCTAATGTTGGATTTATAACCGTACCACAGTCAGGTACACATGCAAAATTTATTACCTTATATTCTCCTGTATTTTTATCTAGTTCTATTTCAGCAAATCCTGCTATAAATGGTTTTATTCTTTTTAACATACCAAATGATTCTGTTGCTTCTAAAACAACTGGTACATCGTCACTTGAAAACCCTATACCTCCAACTGACTCTCTTCCTAATTCCTCTAATAACACAAATTTACTCTCATCATTCTTAACAAAAACTCTATCTTTACTTAACTCTAAATCCTCTTTTTTAGACTCTAGTTTTGATTCTGCTACTGAAAGTATTATTTCTTTTAATTTATTTGCTGTTTTTATTGTTGCATTTCCTGTAACTGTTGTAGTACAAGAAGCAAACGCACCTGTATCATATGGACATAGGTCTGAATCACCTGTATAAACAGATATTCTATCTACAGTCGTATTTAAAGTCTCTGCAGCAATTTGTGCTTGAATTGTATCAGCACCTTGACCTAAATCAGCAAGACCAGATAATAACTTATATGTCCCATCTTCGTCCATTCGTATAGTCACTGTTGCCATATCTACACGTGGTATACCAGAACCATGATTTGCCACTGCCATTCCTACTGCTCTTACCTTGTTATTACCTATATCTTTACATGGGTATTTATCATCCCAATTAATTAATTTTTTCCCTTTTTCTATACACTGTTTTAATTCACAGCTTAGAATTTCTTCTTCTGCTGCTTTTCCATTAGTGTACCTATCTATTATGTTTTTAACTCTAAATTCAAGAGGATCTATACCAATCTTATTGGCTAATTCATCAATAGCACTATCTATTGCAAATATGCCTTGTGTAGCTCCATAACCTCTAAGTGCACCTGCTGGTAATCTATTAGTATATACTGTTCTAGCATCAAATCTAACAGCATCAATATCATTATATATTGGTAATGTATTATGACCTGATTCTGAAGAAACAGAAACTCCATTACCACCATAGGCACCTGTATTATTTAGTGACTTTAATTCTATCGCCTTTAAATTTCCTTCTTTGTCTGCACCTACTCTAACATCAAAAAACATTTCATGCCTACTATTAGAACCTACAAAGGTTTCACTTCTTGTAAAGACAAATTTTGCTGGTCTTCCAGTTTTCATAGTCACAAATGCAGTAAATATATCGGTTGCTGCTATATTCTTTCCTCCAAATCCACCACCTATTCTAGGCTTTATCACCCTTATTTTAGAAGAAGGAATCCCCAATACTTTTCTAAGTATTCTCTTTACATTGTGTGGTGATTGTAATGATGACACAACAACAATCCTATCATTTATATCTTTATATGCATATGACCTATGAGTTTCCATCATACAATGTGATTGACTTTGAGTCTTATATGATGCTTCTACCACAAATTCACTTTCTTTAAGCTTAGCCTCAACATCACCAAACTCGAAAAACTCTTTTGATACTATATTATTTTTTGCATCTAATCCAAAAGGATACGGTTCTACTATATCTTGTTCTGGATGTATAATAACTTCATTTCCTTCTGCTTCTTTTGCATTAAATACAGGCTTTAAAATCTCATACTCTACTTTTATCATTTTTAAAGCTTTAAGTGCAGTTTTTTCATCTTCTGCTGCTACTAATGCTACCTCATCTCCAACAAATCTAACTGTATCCTCAAGTAAAACTCTATCATAAGGAGATGCTTCTGGTTCTGTTTGACCTGGAACACAATATCTAACTTGTGGTACATCTTTATAGGTATAAATTCCTACAACTCCTGGAATTTTTTCAGCTTTTGACGTGTCTATATTCTTTATTTTGGCATGTGCATGTGGACTTCTAAGAAGTTTAAGAGTCAAAACATCTTTATGCATAATAAGGTCTTCAGTATATAGTGGCTTTCCTGTCACAATTGCTGTACTATCTATCTTTCTTATCCCCTTATTAATCATTATTTATTACCTCCCTCAATAGCACTATACATCCTCTTAAGCAGTGCACTTGCCATATCTATTCTATATTCTTTACTTGCCCTCATATTACTTCCATAAATTAATTCTTTACCTACAATAATAGATGCTTTATCTATATCCTTTTCTTTGCTCAATATTTGACTTGCTTCAAGTGCTAATTTAGCTCTTTGAGGCCTTGCTCCAATTGCTATTTTATAAGTATCATTTTCTTTTAACATAGCTGAATTTAATATAGCAAAATCTCCTGTACACTTTCTTATTGAATCAAATACAGCTACTGCATCTTTCTTAGGAAGTATTACCTCAATTAATATATCTTTATTTAATTCACTATCCAAAAACTCATTTAACTCTAATATTCCACTATTGTATAACCTTACCTTCGCACCAACAACTAAAAGTGCTGTAATCAAGTCAGAAAAACCATACTTTGAAAATACACTCGCTCCAATTCTTGCACCTTGTCTAAATTGAACACCAACTATATTAGAAACAGCACCTGAGACTATTCCACTACAATAATTTTTAATAGTTTTGTTTATTTCTAAACTTCTCAAAGATGTATCTGCTCCTATTAGTATATTTTTTTCATCCTCTTTTATATAGTCTAGATTTACATCCTTTAAATCTATGGCTGTTCCTATGTTTTTATTGCTTAATTTTATAAATCCGCAACCACCTAAAATAACATTATTTTTTTTAGAAATCAAAATTTTATATGCTTCTTCTAGGCTTTGTGGAACAGAATATTCTTTTATAGTAACCATCTTATCCCCCTTATATTATATTTATTAAAACTTGAAACCTACTAAGTACTTTGCTTTATTTTTATAAATATATAGTAAACTTAATTTAATTCTATTAGTTTTTTACTCTATATATTTTCCTTTTTATTTTTATTGTCCTTACCTTTTGAAAATTTTATCATATATAAACCTTGAACTATTATAGCAACCATAGCTCCTGAAACTACACTTGAATCTGCAAGTAGTGTTTCTATAAATTTTGGAGATTTTTCAAGAACCTGAGGAACTACCATAAATCCTATCCCAGTTGCCATAGAAAGACCTAATATCATACTATTTTCTTGATTAAAACCATCCATACTAACAAGTCTTAATCCAGATGTTGTAAGAGTTGAAAATATTACGAGTGTTGCTCCTCCAACCACACAAGGAGGTATTGTTCTGATTAAATTAGCTAATAAAGGTGATACTCCCGCCAGAAATAATCCAATGCCTCCAATAGCTAGTACAAATTTACTTATAATTTTTGTATTAGAAACGATTGCAGAATTCTGACCAAACATTCCCATTGGAGTAGCAGAAAATAATGCTCCTATTGTAGATAATACTCCATTTCCTAAAACAGCAGAAGAAAGTTCTTCATCTGTAACTTGTCTATTAAGTCCTCCTACTGTAGAAAGTGTACATGCTCCCATAATATCAGCTATTTCAACCAAATATATTATTGAAAACATTACTACAACCTCAAGCTTTATATCCAATCCAAAAGCAAGTGGTTTTGGAAGTGCAACCAAAGTAAACTCTTGAATTGAAGAAAAATTTACTATTCCCAAAATTAGTGATAAAATATATCCAAAAACTATGCTAACTAATATTGATGCATCTTTAAACAATCCTTTTCCATATTTATTTAATCCTAATATCATAAGTGATACAGCTATTCCAACTATAAAATTAATTGGTTGTCCAAATGTCTCATTACCCATACCTCCAGCTAAGTTTTTTATAGCTATTGGAAAAAGTCCAAGACCCATACATGCAACTATAGTACCAGATACGACTGGGGTAAATATAAACCTTATTTTTTTAAGACCAAAACCAATTATGATTAT
Source organism: Clostridioides sp. ES-S-0010-02 (assembly GCA_020641055.1). Classification (NCBI taxonomy): domain Bacteria; kingdom Bacillati; phylum Bacillota; class Clostridia; order Peptostreptococcales; family Peptostreptococcaceae; genus Clostridioides; species Clostridioides sp. ES-S-0010-02. Next base: position 2,078,622 of record CP067345.1, on the reverse strand, counting down.
CACTATACCAGCGACTATTTGAGAGCCAAATAAGACAGGTAATCCATACTTGCCTGCAACAGAAACTCCAGCTCCTATAAACATTGCTGTAGCTCCCATTATAACTGGTATTCCTCCTCCCAATTTAAAACCTTTAAATAGTGGTATTGGATATAATTGTAACAAAGTTGATAATCCTGCAAAAATTAAAGCAGCTTGAATTAATAGTGTAGACATTTTATGATTAAGTCCAGCCGCATTTGCAACTAGTATCGCTGGTAAACAGCTACCTATTACCATTGCCATTAAGTGTTGTAACCCCAAAGGTATTGCTTCCTTTAGTGGTGGTATTCCGTCTAATTCAAATTTTGATGTACTTTTTGCTTTCATAATAAAAACTCCCGTTACATAAAACTTATTGAATTATATAAATACTTAAAAATTTAATATATTAAATTAAATGACTTTTATAAATCTTACTATACTCAGTAATACATTTAAGTTTTTATACTTAAAAATCACGTACAACAAATTTAATTATTAACAATTAAATTTATTCTATTATTTTGTATATGTTCTATAGTGCTTTACAAATATAAGAGTATTGTAGCTATGGACTTTAAAATTTTTTACAACAATTCTAATCCAATCTAAATCTTTCAATCTTAATCATTATAAGTTATAAGTTTTCATAAGTATTTATATCTTGTAAGTTTTAAACATTTACCTATAAACGCTACTTTATAGATGCCACTTTAATCTTAAGTGACCTCATACTTTCATATGAGCGTAGACTATTTCTTCATCTTCAGCATTACCTGTTAAGAGCAACCCGTTTCCACTATCAATAGCTTATAGTGTACTCTCTTTCGAGATAGTCGTTTGACCTTCCTATTTCTAGGCTTGGCGACCAAATGTCCATTGTAAAGTACTTAGGCTCTCACCATATACCATCCTTGCTATTATTTCTGGTTTTCACCACATTCATAAAAGTTTCTTTCTATCTTTTATTGTAGTTGCAAGGCTTTAGGATTTACTGGTTTTAAAGTTGTGTCCTACATAAATTTCTTTATGTACGGGGCTAAAAGTACAACTTATTTAATATACTTTTTTATTACCCCCTGTAAATAATATTATTTACTCTTTCACTGTTTTTGTTATTAAATTAATTACATAATAATTAATTTAAGCATAAAATAATTTTCAAATTGAAAATCAAAATATTTATGAATATTTTATAATATAATTATCATAAGACAGAAAAACTTAATAAGCTATGTATCTCAGTTGTACCCATGTACTCTCCTTTACTATATTTGTATCTGCAACATAAAACATACAAGTTTCTATCTAGCATATAGATATAAACCAATATCTATAATTAAAAATAGTAATACTATTGTATAATACAATCTTTATGTACATTACTATTTATTATTTCTATACAGCAATTTTAATGCCAATATTTGCATACATTTGCATAGAATAATTTTTTTATACTTTCCTTGATAAAAATTTACTTATTCCAACTGTTCTGTAATTTTTTATTAAGCAAATTTTAAATTTTATTTTTATGATATTTTTATAATTACATAAAAAAAAAGACCAAAAGTATTTTTCAAATGATCTTTTCTCAAATTTTTATTTTAATTTCTAAAATTTATAATAAATAGTAAGACTATTATAAGCATCTATTTTTATATGAAAGTTTATACTTTTATGGATGATAAGTTAATGTAATTAAAAGATTATCTAGCTGATTTTAATTTTACAATATCGCTCCAATTTTTGCTTGTAGCTAATTCTACTAAATTTAAATCTCTTCTTATTTCTGAAACATCTTCTTTTATGGAGTTTGTATCACCTTTTATATGTGCTATACTATGTTCCATATTATCATGAGTAGCTTTATTTATTTCAGAGTTATGTAATAAACTTCCTAAAATACTATTTTGTTCAATTTGTTGTTCTTTAATTGATTTTCCTTCAGATTCTAAGGCATCTACTTTAACATCTATTTCATATAGTTTTTCATTAACTACAATACTTTCTGCTTTAATTTCACTTATATCTTTACTTGCACTACTTATTTGATTTTGCATAGAGTTCATTTCTAATTTAACTTCATGTAAATTCTCTTTCACTACATTTATTTCTTTCTTCATCATACTTACTTCTTGTTTTACTTCATTCATTTCTTCTTTCATTACACTTATTTTTTGTTTTACTTCGCTCATTTCTTTCTTCATTATACTTACTTCTTGTTTTACTTCATTCATTTCTTCTTTCATTACACTTACTTCTTGTTTTACTTCATTCATTTCTTTTTTCATTACACTTACTTCTTGCTTTACTTCACTCATTTCCTTCTTCATTACACTTACTTCTTGCTTTACTTCACTCATTTCCTTCTTCATTACACTTACTTCTTGTTTTACTTCATTCATTTCTTTTTTCATCACACTTACTTCTTGTCTTACTTCTGACATGTCATTTTTTATTATGCATATTTCTTGTTTCACTTCGCTTATTTCTTCTTTCATTACACTTATTTCTTGTTTTACTTCTGACATGTCATTTTTCATGCTAACCACATCTTTATTTATAATATGTAATAATTCTAAAATTTTATCTTCCACTTACATCACCATCCCTATTAATTATTATAACATCTTATACAAATGCTATACAATGTTAACATATATCTCTAAAATAGTTGTTATAAATTTAATTATTAAAATTATTATGTATAATTACTACAAAAAATAATTAATATAGATATAAATCTAAAAATAATAATTACAAACAAAAGGATACCATTTTAATATGGTATCCTTTATCTGTATATAAATTTTTATCTTTTGAAGTTATATTTTTTATAAAACATCTTATGCATTTAATTCTGGACATGAAATCTTTCTTCCAAGTGCCTTTGGTTTACATACTGATATACAAAGACCACAATATCTACATTCACCTTCATTTAATTCCATCTTGTCATTTAATTTTCTAGCTTGATATGCACACACTCTCTCGCACATCTTACATTTAGTACACTTTTCTTCATCATAAGTAAATTCAAAACTAAGTCTTTCATTTACCTCTCCCATATGCTTATGTACTACCCCACAAGCATTTTCTATAGTTTTATATCCTAGTCTGTCAAGATTAGAATTTAGGTCATTGTGTATTTTAGCTATTACTTGAGCTCCTTTTAATATTACTACTGAACATATACCAACGAAGTCAGCACCTGCCATAATCATCTCTAAAGCATCATCTCCACTTACACATCCACCTAATCCAATTATAGGTATATTTACCTCTTTTTTTATTTCATATATTCTTTGTAGAGTTATTGGTTTAATAGTTTCTCCACTTAAATATCCAATTCCATTTCCACCTAATAAAGGTTGGCCAGTTTCTATATCTATTCTAAGTGCTGGTCCTACAGAATCACAAGCAGTTATTGCATCTGCTCCTGCTTCTTCTAATTTTTTAGCAAAAGCCCCTATTTCATCTATCATAGGAGGAAGTTTAACTATTACTGGTATATTCACTCTTTCTTTCGCATCCTTAAGCATTGGTATTAAATCTCTATAGTCATAAGATACCAGCTCTATAAAATCAGCTCCTGCATTTGCAATCTTTTCTACTAGTTCACTACTTTCTTCTATTGTATGACCTACTGAAGCTATACATACAGTTCCATCTTTTTTCATTTGTGGTATTTCAAAATCTATCCATTGCTCTGGTTCAAAATCTGTCCATTTCTCATTATTTAAAAGAGCATTAGCTGTATTTCTCACCATATGAGGTGCTGGATTTATAGCTCTTTCTTTTCTTATTGTCTTAGTAACAACTGCTCCTACTCCTGCATCACTTAGTATCTTACATCCAGCTGCACTATATGTCAACGGACCTGAACCTATTATAAAAGGTGATTTTAATTCTTTCCCTAAAAAATTATACATTATTTACTTCCCCTTTTCATATTTATTTACATTTATTAAAACTTCCAGAATTCACAGGCAACATCTTTCATTTCTTTAACAATAGCTTTTTTATCTAAGTTAACCAATTGTTTTTCTTTTAAAATATGTTTACCATCTATGTATACATTTGATATAAATTCTTTTTTACCTTGCACTACTATCTGGTCAAATATATTATCAAGTGTTACAGGAGTTTTAAATTCATCTTCCATAACTATTATATCTGCTTTATTACCAACTGTTATTTTTCCTGATTTTTGAAGTCCCAATGCATAAGCACCATGTTCTGTTGCCATCTTAAATACTAAACTTGCGGGCATTACAGATGCATCTTCTTCAACTGATTTATGCATTAAAAATGCACCTCTCATAACTTCAAAAAAATCATTTATATATCCATCTGTGCCTAATGCTACTTTTATGCCTTTTTTAATCATTCGTGGAACTGGAGAAAAACCGCCACCTACTTCACAATTACTAAGAGGCATGTGAACTACCTTTACACCTTTCTCCTTTAATATATCTATCTCTTCATCATCTACTTTTACACATTGAGATGCTAATACAGTCTCATCTAATATATCTAAATCATTGTAGTAATCAACTGCTTTTTTATTAAAGTGTTTTTTAGAGTAGTTTGGTTCATATATACTCTCACATAAATGAAATTGCATTGGTGCCTCTAATTTTCTTGCATCTTCTTTAGCTTTTTTGATAAATTTATCTGAACATGTGAAACTAGTATGTGTACACATTATTCCATTTATTAATTTACTGTTTTCTCTACTCCATTTTATTAAATTAGAATTTTCATCTAAACATCTTAACCCATTTTCATAACTTATTCTTTCACAACTTTCTAGAGATAAAACTGCTTTCATTCCTATTTCTTCTAGTATCTTCCCTTGCTCAATTAAAGTTCCTTTTTCTGTATTTGGAGCTTCTAATGTGTCACAAAATGCTACTACACCAGATTCTATAAGTTCTATTGCAGATGCTTTAGTTGTGGCTTTTACTTCCTTTAGTCCTATTCTATTTTCTATAAACGGCCACCAATAGTCATTTAAAAATCCTTCGAAATCAGTAAAATGTACATTTGCTGGTATTCCTCTAGAAAGCACTCCATATTGATGCATATGCCCATTGATAAAGCCTGGCATTACTATGGCATCTGATTTATTTATTATCTCTGAAATATCTTTATATTTTAATTCAACTTCTTCATTTGGCAATATATCTTTTATAATGTCATTTTCTATTACAACAGCATAATTTGTATATATTTCATCAGCAGAAGATATTAAGTATTTACTTTTTATAGCAACCATTTATTTACCTCCCTGATTTAGTTTTTTCATAGCCATATAAACCTTTTCAGAAGTTATAGGAAGTTCTCTTATATTCACACCTACTGCATTAAAAATTGCATTTGCTATTGCTGGTGCTGGCGTATGAATAACTATCTCTCCTAAAGATTTTGCTCCATATGGTCCTGTTGGGTCATAATTATCTACAAAATCTACTAATATATTTCCTATATCCTTTTTTGTTGGAACTTTATACTGTAACAAATTAGAAGTCTGAAGTTTACCATCAGAACCATGTCTAGGATCTTCATACATTGCAAGCCCTATACCTTGAGTTACTCCTCCTTCAACTTGTATTCTTGCAAGTGCAGGATTCATAACTGTACCACAATCAGTTGAACAAGCATAGTTTATCACCTTAAATTCACCTGTTGTTTTATCTAGTTCAATCTCTGCAAAACCTGCTAAAAATGGTTTTGCACTCTCTTTTATCCCATAAGATTCAGATGAGTATAAAACATCTTGATTTCCACCACCAACAGATTCTCTTCCTAATTCACTTAATAAAACAAACTTTTCTACATCCTCACTATAACAAACTCTGTCTTCATATAGCATTAAATCATCGATTGGTAGGTCTAATTTCTTCTGTGCTACTTTTAGTATCTTTTGTTTTAAACTTTCAGCTGACTTTATTGTAGCATTTCCAGTTACATAAGTAGTACAAGATGCATATGCTCCAGTATCATATGGACACATATCTGTATCTCCTGTATAAACAGAAATTCTATCAATAGATGTATTTAGTGTCTTGGCAGCAATTTGTGCAAGTATTGTATCAGAACCAGTTCCTAAATCTGAAGACCCAGAAAATAACTTATAAGTTCCATCCTCATCCATTCTCATATTTACTATTGCCATATCTATGTTAGCTATACCAGAACCATGAGTTCCAACTGACATTCCAACAGCTCTTACTTTATTATTCCCAATATCTATAACAGGATATTTTTCATCCCATCCAATTAGCTTTTTGCCTCTAATTATACATTCATCAAGTGCACAACTTCTTATTGGAAAATTCATTATTCCGCCTTCAGTTTGCTTTTTTATAATGTTTTTTAATTTTATTTCTGTTGGGTCCATATTAAGTTTATGTGCTAATTCGTCTATTGCACAATCAAGTGCAAATGTACCTTGAGTTGCTCCGTACCCTCTCAATGCTCCCCCTGGAACTAAGTTAGTATATACAGTCCTTCCATCAAACTTTATTGCAGGTACATTATTATAGGTTGGAAGCACATTATGCCCTGACTCGGAACAAACTGAAGGTCCATTGTCACCATAAGCACCTGTATTGTTTAATGCTTTCATATCTATAGCTTTTATATTTCCTTCTTTATCTGCTCCAACTTTTATGTCAAAAAACATCTGATGTCTAGTATTAGTCATTGCAAAAGTTTCTTCTCTAGTATATATAAGTTTTGCTGGTCTTTTCGTCATCCAAGTTACAAATGACGCATATATCTCTGTTACAGCTATATTTTTTCCACCAAAACCTCCACCTATCCTTGGCTTTATTACTCTCACCTTTGAAAGAGGTATTCCCAATGCTCTTGAAACCTGTCTTCTCATATGATAAGCTGATTGATTTGCAGAAGTTACTACTAGTCTACCATTAGTATCTATATATGTGTAAGCTCTATGAGTTTCCATCATACAATGTGCTTGTGATTGAGTCATATAAGATTCTTCTACTATCACATCACACTCTTTAAACTCTTTTTCTACATCACCTTTACCCATTTTTTCTCTTGATACTATATTTTTTGTAGCATCTAATCCAAAATCAAACGGACAAAACAAATCATCTTCTTCATGTATTAAAATTTTATTACCTTCTGATTCTCTTGCATCTAATATTGGTGTCATTACTTCATATTCAACTTTTATAAGTTTCATTGCTTTAATAGCTGCTCTTTCATCTTCAGCCGCTATTATAGCAACTTCATCTCCTACATATCTCACTATATCTTCAAGTATTAATTGGTCATGAGGTGATGCTTCTGGATATGATTCTCCAACCATTGAATATCTATAATTTGGTACATCCTTGTAAGTAAATATATCTACTACACCTTTTACTTTTAATGCATTTTTTATATCAATATTTTTTATTTTTGCAAAAGCATGTGGGCTTCTAAGAAGTTTAACAGTCAAAACATCCCTATGAAAAATTAAATCTTCAGTATATATTGGTTTACCAGTAACAATGGCTTCACTATCTATTTTTCTTACTTCTTTATTTACCATTAAACTCACCCCCAATACTATTATACATTCTAACAACTAATGCTTTTGCCATATCTTTTCTATACTCTTTACTTCCTCTTATGTTACTTCCAAATGAAAGTTCTTCACTTGATACCTCTCCAGCTTTGTTTGCATCATTTTCTAAGCTTAGCACTTCACTTGCTTTGTATGCAATCTTTGCTCTTCTTGGTCTAGCTCCTATTGCAATTTTATAAGAATTTCCTTCTTTTAACATTGCCCCATTTAATACCGCAAAATCACCTGTACATTTTCTTATTGAATCAAATACACCTATAGCATCTTTTTTAGGTAATATAATTTCCATTAATATATCTTTTTCAAGCTCACTTTCTAAAAAATCAGCTAAATTCATAACCCCTTTTTTATATAACTTAACCTTTGCATCTACTACTAGTAATGAAGGTATTAAATCTGAAAATCCATACTTAGCAAATACGCTAGCTCCCACTCTAGCTCCACTTCTAAATTGAACTCCTACTATATTAGAAACAGCGTTTGAAATTACTCCACTACAGTAATTTTTAATAACCTTATTTAATTCTAAAGTTCTTAAACTTGTATCTGCTCCAATTAATATACTATTCTCAGTTTCATTTATATAATCTAAACCTAGGTCTTTTAAATCTATTGCTGAACCAATATTTTTGCTACCTAGTTTTAAAAATCCGCAGCCTCCAAGTATTATGTTGTTTTTTCTTGATATTAGCAGTTCATAAGCTTCATCTAAACTTTTTGGAACTACATATTCCTTTATAGTTATCATATTCTCTCCCCATATCAATTTAATTTTCACTTAAAAAATTTAAGTGTTCAAATATTTATGTATTGCTCTTAGTTGACCTTTATATCCTGTACATCTACAAAGATTTCCATTTACATAATCTATAACTTCTTCTTCTGTTGGATTTTGAAGTTCTCTTTTCATTGCTAAAACCATCATTATAAATCCAGGAGCACAAAATCCACATTGGTCAGCGCCTTCATCCGCAAGAAAATCCCCAAATTTCTTAGCTTCATCTACTACGCCTTCAAGTGTTGTAATGTGTTGTCCCTCTACTCTAGCAGTAAGATAATTACAAGACAGCACAGCTTTGTTATTTACCATTACTGTACATAGACCACATGAGCCAGTATCACATCCTTTTTTAACACTTACATATCCATTTTCCCTTAATGTATCTGCTAAAAAATCATCTGGTCTTACATTCAATTCTTTTTCTTTATTATTTATGGTACATTTGATAATCAAATAAATCACCTCAAAACTCATATTTTTAAGCCAAAGTCTATACTATATTTAATTTATTTAAGAATAATATTGTATTTATTAATAAAGACTATTCCACTTATGGCCTTCCATTCTATTCTTTATAGTCCCTCTTACACAAAGTCTCTCAGCTGTATCTTGAGCATCTTTTAATACTTTTTCTTCATCAGTTGTTAATATTTTTGAATCTTCCATTATTATATTTCCATCCACTATAACACTCTCTATATTTTTCATGCTAGAAGAATATACTAATGTAGACACTGGATTATGCATAGGTATTGCTTTTGGTGAAAGCATTGGATTAAATATTAGTAAATCTGCTTTTTTACCAATTTCTAGTGAACCTATCTCATCTTCCATTCCAATAGCTCTTGCTCCATCTATAGTCGCTAGTTCAAGAACTTTTTCTGCTGACATTGCTAATGGGTCACATTTATTAACTTTATGTTGAAGTGCTGTTAATTTCATAAGTTCAAGCATATCTTGAGAGTTATTGCTAGCAGCTCCATCTACGCCTAAACTAACTGTTATTCCTTTTTTAAGCATTTCTGGTACTGGTGCAACTCCTGAAGATAAATACATATTACTTGCTGTGTTATGAGACACCTTCATGTCATATTTTTTAGTAAGTTCCATATCCTCTTCAGTTAAATATACACAATGTACCATAAGTACATTTGGTCCAAGTATTCCCAATTTCTTTAAAACATCTATGTCATATTGCCCATGCAATTCTTTTGCTGCTTCTCTATCAAAAGGAGTTTCTGATATATGTACTGTAAATAAAGCATCATCATATTCTTTTACTACTCTCCAAAGCATCTCAAGCATTTCTTGAGAATTTGACCATATTGCTGCTGGAGCTACTCCTATTTTGATTCTTCCATTCTCTGTATTGTGGTGTTTTTCAAACAATCTTCTTACATCTTTTTCAACCGTTTCTACGTCTTGCATTATTCCAGGATGAACTCCAAATTGAGCACCTGTGTTCATACATCCTCTTCCAAGTATTCCTCTTATTCCTAATTCTTTATAAGCATCTATTATTCCATCACAAAGACCTTGTTTACTGTGAGGGTACATATAGTCAACCATTGTTGTTATACCACTTCTAAGACCTTCCACACAGCCAAGCATTGCAGCATCATAAGTGTCCTTTGGCTCTAAATAATTGGCTGCTGGAAATGTCATAGTTTCTAGCCAATCTTTAAGTACCATATCATCTCCTAATCCTTTTAATAAAGTTTGGAATAAATGATTATGTGTATTTATAAAACCTGGGAATAGGACTTTGCCCTTAGCATTTATTACCTTTTTAACATCAGTGTACTTACTTTCTATTTCTTTAGAATTCCCAATATCTGCAATCTTGTTATCTTTTACTACTAATGCCCCATCAAAAATAACTTCTCTCTCTTTGTTTACAGTTACTATTATGGCATTCTTAATAAGTATATCCATCATTCTTATTTCCCCCTGCATTATTTAGTAATTTTTCTTTTAATATATTGACCTGCTGGTTGCTCCATGATATTACAACTTTGTACTACATGCTTTCCTCTTAAAAAAACATCTTCAACTTTACATCTGACTTTAACTCCTTCATATGGAGTATAATCTACATTTTGTTTTTGATTCTTATAACTGATTATTTCTTCTTTATCTATATTTAAAATCACTATATCTGCATCACTTCCTACAGCTATTTCACCTTTTTTAGGATACATCCCAAATATTTTAGCAGCATTTGTGGAAGTAACTTCTACAAATTTATTTACACTTATTCTATTTTCCAAAACCCCATATGTATATAAAAGAGATAATCTATGTTCAACACCTGGTGCTCCATTTGGTATTTTACTAAAATTATCAATTCCTAAATCTTTTTGACCTTTAAAATTAAATGAACAATGGTCTGTACCTACGGTCTGAATATCGCCCTCAGACAAACCTTTCCAAAGAAAATCTATATCTTCTTTTTTTCTAAGTGGAGGAGACATTACATATTTAGCTGCCTCAAATTCATCCTTATTATATAAACTATCTTCTAATAATAGATATTGCGGACATGTTTCTACTATCATATCTACATTTTTTTGTCTAGCTATCTTTATACTTTCTAGTGACTCTTTACAACTTAGGTGAACTACATATGATTTTGAGTTTGACAATTCAGTTATATCAGCAAGTCTTGAAACAGCCTCTTTCTCAACTATGTTTGGTCTTGTAAGTGGATGATATTTAGGTTCTAAATCTCCATTTTGTAAACGTTCTTCTATTAATGCATCCAATAAATCTCCATTCTCACAATGAAATTCAACTATACAACCTAGGCTTTTAGCTTCCTTTAGTACTTTGTATATTGTTCCATCATCTACTTTCATACCTTCATATGCCATATACATTTTAAAGGATACTATTCCATCTGAAATAAGCTTTTCCATGTGCGTAAATGTATCTTTATCTAAGCATGTGATTGTCATGTGAAATCCATAATCACAATAACAATTTCCACTTGCTTTTTTATGATATGTTTCTACACCTTGTATTAGATTTTCTCCTTCACTTGATTCTGCAAAGTCTAGTATAGTGGTAGTTCCTCCAGCTATAGCCGCTCTTGTTCCTGTTTTAAAATTATCAGCAGTAGTTATAGAGCCTGCATTCATATCAAAGTGAGTATGTGTATCTATACCTCCAGGAATTATAAGTCTCCCTGTAGCATCAATTACTTTATCATTATTTATTTCTAAATCATTTCCTATTTCAGTTATCTTTTCATCTTCTATTCTTAAATCACTTATATAAGTTTTATCAGAGGTAATTATAGTTCCACCTCTTAGTATTGTTCCCATATATACCTCCTAACTTTTAAGCTCTAGTAGATTCTTTTAGAATTTTAATTTTATATTGTTTACATAAATTTATGTTTGCTAAAGGTGCTAAATTTAGCACCTCTAGACTATATTTAAATAATTTATTGTGAACTAAATATTATTTTCCATATACAGATTTTAATATTCCATAGTAACCTTCTGTTCCTATAAATAATTGTTCTTGTTCTATGTACTCATCTATTGTATGAGCAAGATTTTCTTTAGAAGGACCAAATCCTATTGTTTTTATTCCAGCTTCACCTGCATAGTGACTTCCATTTGTACAGAATGAATATTGAGTTATTTCTGAATCTATTCCAGCTTCTTTTAATCCCTTATATGCTGCTTGAACAAATTCATCATCTTCATCATATAACCAACCTGGGAAGAATCTTTCACTTTCTATAGTATTTCCTGTATAACAGTCAGCTTTTTCAGATGCATAAGAAACTTTTGCATTTAATTCTGAGTCTTCTTTCATCATTTCATCTAATAATGCTTGTATTGGAGCTAATACTCCTTCTCTTGTTTCTCCAACTAATAATCTTCTATCAAAAGTAGCTTTACAATAATCTGGCACCACTGATGCACCTGGATATGGAGAAGATTTTATATCTGTTAAAACTAATATTCCATCACCTAAAACTGGATGAGTTGGAGGTACTAATTGTTGTATTCTTTGAATTACATTAGCCATTTTATAAACTGCATTTACACCTTTTTCTGGGTTAGCAGAGTGAGCTGGTTTACCAAAAGTTTCTACAACTATTTCTCCTCTACCTCTTTGACCAATCTTTAAGTTTAGTTCTGAAGATTCTCCGATTACAACATAATCAGGTTTAACAGCTTTACTTATTTCTCTAGCTGAAACTCCTTCAAATATTTCTTCATGAACAACTCCTGCTACATATAATTCACCAGCAAAGTCTTTATTAGTATCTTTAGCAAAATACGCTACAGCAGACATCATTGCAGTATACTGACCTTTCATATCAGAAGTTCCTCTACCATATATCTTTCCATCTACTATTTTTCCTTCAAAAGGAGGAACACTCCATTTACTTGCATCTGGAACTGGAACTGTATCTATATGACCATCAAATAATATTTTTTTACCTGGTCTATTTCCCTTTATGCATCCTACTATATTTCCATATCTATCTCTTGACCAGCTATCAAAGCCTAATTTTTCAAAAGATTCTTCTATTGCTTTTACAACCCCTTCTTCATTTCCAGAAGAACTAGGATTTTGGATTAGTTTTTGACATATCTCAGTTACTTCTTGTTTTCTTTGTTCGTTTAGCATTTCGTTATCCCCCTAGATTTTATAAATGTATATTTTAATTTAAGCCTTTATAATTTATATAATTTCTAAATTTTAGAACTTATAATCTTTTTAATATGTAAATGATTATTTGATAAAGATAATATTTTAATAATTATCTATATGCTTGGATACTCTCCATCCCAAACTATACTTCTGTATTTATCAGGGTCAGTATCTCCTTCTGTACTTATTAAAAGTACTCTTGAATTTTCATCTAACTTTAAATCTCTTCTTAAGTCAGCTAAATCTTCTCTTTCCATAGCTGCTATTAAAAGACCAGTTGTAACCGCTCCAGACTCTCCAGAGATTACTTTTTCATCACCATTTAAAGGATTCCCCAATGTTCTCATACCTTTAGCAGAAACCCAGTCTGGTGCTGAAACGAATGCTGCTGCATGATTTTTTAATACTTCAAATCCTATAGTATTTGGTTCTCCACAAGCAAGACCTGCCATTATAGTTGGCATATCTCCACCTACAAATCTTGGTTTTCCATCTCCTGCTTCTGCTGATTTATAGTAACAATCTGCCTCATCAGCTTCTACTACTACTGTTATTGGGCATTCATCATATATTGAAGCAACATATCCTTGAACTGCACCAGCAAGCGAACCAACTCCTGCTTGCACAAATACATGTGTTGGTCTATCTACTCCATATTCTTTTAATTGTTCTATAGCTTCTTGAGCCATAGTTCCATATCCTTGCATTATCCATGCTGGTATTTCTTCATATCCATCCCATGCTGTATCTTGAACCATTACTCCATGGTCATCAGCTTCTGCATAATCATTAGCTAATCTTACTGCATCATCATAATTTAAGTCTGTTATACTAGCATCTGCACCTTCTCCCTTGATTTTATTTAATCTAAATTCAGAAGAACCTTTTGGCATTAATACAACAGATTTTTGACCTAATTTATTAGCTGTCCAAGCAACTCCTCTACCATGATTTCCATCTGTAGCTGTAAAGAAAGTTATTTCTCCTAATTTTTCTTTTATTTCATCTGAAGTTAATTTTTCATATCCTAACTCTGATATATCTGTATCTAATCTTTGAGCTAAGTATTTACCCATAGAGTAAGAACCACCCAAAACTTTAAATGCATTTAATCCAAATCTGTAAGATTCATCCTTAACATATACTCCTGCAACACCTAATTTTTTTGCTAAACCTTCTAGGTTTGCTAATGGAGTTTCTTTATATTGAGGAAAGCTTTTATGGAAGTTTCTAACCTTAGTTATTTCTTCTTCATTTAAAAATTTGATACAATTTTCTTTATCGCCCTTTGGCAGATTGTTTACTTTCCATTTAATTTCTTTTAGCATCTAAAATACCTCCAAATTATTGTTAAATTTTTATACTCTATATATTAGCAATTAACATGCCAACACTTAATATATATCAAATATTTTTCTGTGGCTATTTAGCATAGAATTTGCAATACTTTCAACTTTTTTTACTTTTATCTATTATGTTATCTAATGTATATAGAATTTGATAATAAAAAAACCTTTTTCATCTTCTCACTTTTTAATTCTCATTTTTAAAATTTAAAAATTAATACTTAAAACGTATTCCTTATGTATTTTTTGACATATAAATCTATAAAATATTTAATAAAAGACATAAAATAGTGATGTAATATTTTATTACATCACTATTTTTTATTGAGAGAATAGTAAAAATTCAACTCGTATGTATATAAGTTTGTAACTGTATCAACTTAGTTTTCAGTTATGGAATTTTGTGATAAAGTGTGAAACAAACAAAACTACTTTTGGCATTCACATAAATAATCGCAGATTTGTAATTATCATCTGTCAGATTAAAGTAAAATGCTATATTTCCTTTTCCCTTAGAGTGTCAACTTTATATCTCACATATCCATATGTCTTTATTTTTTTTGAAGAAGTAATTGCTTTTTAATGGTCTCTAAGAGGTGATTTTTCATCTTTTTTAACATCTAATTCTTCTTTTACAAGATTCCATTTTTCAAGACCAAACTTAGAAACCATAACTGCTTCTGCAGCACCTTTTCCAAGTCTTTTTACTGTGTCCATACCTGTTTCGTCTTCTTGAGCCCCTTTTGCTTTTCCATCTTTACTCCATATTGTACCGCCTATATAGCATCCTCCTAATCCTCCAGATACTAACATTTCATGCATTAAGAAGAAATTTATTATAGGAAGTTTTGTTAATTCTTGACCACCATATCTAGTTCCACCAGTAGTTATAGCTGCTCCAACTTTATTTTGAAGTTTTCCTGGATGAACTAAATACATAGGACGAAGTCTATTAAATACTGCTGTAAGTTGAGCAGTTATATTCATATCATACACTGGAGAACCCACTATAATTCCATCTGCTTCTAATATTTTTTGCTCTAATTCTTGTATGTCATCTTTTATGATACACATAGTCTCTTTTCTTATACATGCATCACAATGCACACAAGGACTTATTTTTTTCCCTCTAACTGACCAATACTCAGTCTCTATACCAGGTATAGTTTCAGCTTCTTTCAAAGCTTCTAATACTGCATATTCTGTTGCTCCTTTACGTGGACTTCCACAAATACCTAATATCTTTGCCATAACAATATCTCCTCATCAAATAAATCTATTTTTATTACTTTCTATAACTTTAATAAAGTTTCATTTTAAGTTTAAGTATTATTATTTTAATTTTATTGGCAATGAATGTATCTCTACATTAGTTGCATCATATACTGCATTTGCTACAGCAGGTGCAACTGGTACAACTGCACATTCACCAATACTCTTGCCACCAAAAGGTCCAGCTTTTTCATAACTATTTACAAATGCAACTTGACACTTTGGCATATCGACAGTTCTAAATAATTTATAATTTTTAAAATCAGTAGCTTTAGGTCTTCCTTGCTCATCAAAGGCTAGCTCTTCACTTAACGCATAACCTAACCCCATATGAATTCCGCCTTCTAATTGACCTTCTAAATTTAGAGGATTTATAACTCTACCAACATCATGTACAGCTACAAAATCAACTACTTTTACATCTTTAGTTTCTTTATCTACTAAAACTTCAGCAAAATGTACACCATAAGAAGTAATACCTGCTGGAGAAGAGTAATCTTCAACAACTGTCAATTCTCTCAAAGACTTACTTTGACTATATACTGCAACATCAGATAATGATGCTTTAATATTTTCATCAAGTTTACTGATTACATATCCATTCTCTAGATATAGCTCTTCTTTTGAAATTTCGAGTAATTTTTCTGCTTCTTCCAGTATTAAAGTCTTTAATTTTTCTGCTGTCTTTTTAGCTCCTCCACCTTCTACAAATACACCTCTACTTGCATAATCTCCAAGATTAAATGTACATGCATCAGTATCAGTTTCAAAAGTATCAACTTTATCAGGAGTTATTCCCAAAACTTCAGCTACCATCATTGTTTGCATAGTTACAACACCATTACCCATATCATGTGCTCCCGTAAGTAGTGTTAGTGTACCATCTTCGTTTAATTTAAGAGTCAATGTGACAACATCTCTATGTGCACCAAAAACTCCATTACCATGTGCACCTATTGCCATACCTATACCTCTTAAATAATTTCCTTCTTCTTTTGGAAGAGCTTTCTTCTCATCCCATTTAAACATTTTTTTACCTTGTTCAATACAATCAAGAACTCTAGGATTGCCAAGAGAACCGTGGAAGATTATATCAACATCATCTGGCTCTACAGCATTCTTATTTTGAAAATCTACTAAATCCATACCTATTTTCTTAGCTATTTTTGCAAATTGAGCTTGTTGAGCCATAAATATTTGAGGTGAACCATAACCTCTCATGGCACCTGCTATTGGTGTATTTGTATATACTGGTATTCCAGTAAATTTTATATTTGGTATTTTATAGACTTTAAACACTTTATGGCTAAGTGCTCCTATAACATTTAAAGCACTTGATGCATATGCACCTGTATTTGTGTATATTTTTATCTCCTGTGCTATTACTTCTCCATCTTTATTTACACCAGTTTTTAGTTTTACAAAAGACCCATGACGAGTTCTTGTTGATATCATAGACTCTTTTCTTGTAAGAACCATTTTGACTGGTCTTCTCGTCATTTTTGACAATGCTGCTGCTACTGGCTCAATTGTCATTTCTAATTTCCCACCAAATGAACCTCCAATAGCAGGTCTTATAACTCTTATCTTATTTAATGACATCCCAAAAATTTGAGATAATATTATTCTAAAACCAAATGTATTTTGGCAAGGTGTATGTACAATCAATTTATCATTATAATCATAATGTGCAATTACGCTGTGAGTTTCTATTGCACTATGATGTATAGCAGGAGTAGAGTATTCGTCTTCAAAGATGTAGTCACATTCTTTAAAACCTTTTTCTACATCTCCACCATTTATATTATTTTGAGAAACCATGTTTGAATCTCCGTGTATACATATAGCATCTTCTTTTATTGCATCTTGTATAGTAAATATAGCTGGTAATTCTTCATATTCTACTTTTATAAGTTTTACAGCTTTTTCTGCTATTTCTGGTGTTTCTGCTGCAACTGCTGCTACACGGTCACCTACAAATCTAACTGTATCTGAAAAAATAACTTCATTTTCAGGTATATTATGTTCATAAAATCGTAAAGAACCATTATATTTTCTCTGTGATGTATTGAGATGTGTAGCTATGGCTCTAACTCCAACGATTTTCTCGGCTTCACTTGTATCTATACTTTTTATTTTTGCATGTGCTACTGGGCTTAAAAGCATTTTAGCATGAAGTGCATTTTGCGGTTTCATGTCTGCTACATACTTCATTTGACCAGTAACTTTTAAAGCTGCATCTTTTAGAGGGTATGATTTTCCTATGACTTTTTCCATAACTATCTACCTCCTAATCTAGCTGCAGATAATTTTACAGCTTCTATAATTTTTATATATCCTGTGCATCTGCAGAGATTTTCTTTAAAAGCCTCTCTAATCTCATCTTCACTAGGAGATGAATTTCTATTTAAAAGAGCTTGTGTAGTTATAATCATGCCAGGAGTGCAATATCCACATTGTACAGCTCCAACTTCTATAAAAGCTTCTTGTATTGGATGAAGATTTTCTCCATTAGCAAAACTTTCTATAGTGTATATAACTTTATCTTCACAGTTCCTTGCAAGAAGTTTACAAGATTTTATATCTACTCCATCTATCAAAACTTTACATGCTCCACAACTGCCACTATTACAACCTTGTTTCGCTCCAGTTAGATTTAATTTTTCACGAAGTACATGCAAAAGAGTTTCATTCTTTTCAACTTCTACTTCATACATGTAATCATTAATATTTAATTTTACTTTTTCCATTTTCTCCTCCTACAGATAAACTAATGTTGTAATAGAATATTATTACAAGTTTGTTTTTATACTAGTATAAGCTATTCCACTTATGCCCTTCCATTCTATTAGTTACATTAGCTCTCTTACATAATTCTTCTGCTGCATGTTGAGCATTCAATAAGACTTGTTCTTCACTTTCAATTGTAGTAACTCTACCATTTTCAAGTATTATATTTCCATCAACTAAGACACTTTCTACATTGTGCATACTAGCTGAGTATACCAAAGTTGATACAGGATTGTGAAGAGGTATTGATTTTGGAGAAAGCATTGAGTTAAATATTACTAAATCAGCTTTTTTTCCAACCTCTAAAGAACCTATTTCATCTTCCATTCTAAGAGTTCTTGCTCCCTCAATTGTAGCCATTTCAAGGACTTTTTCTGCAGAAATTGCAAGAGGGTCACAATTGTTTACCTTATGTTGTAAAGCTGTTAATTTCATAAGTTCTACCATATCTTGTGCATTGTTACTTGCTGCACCATCAAGACCTAAGCTTACATTTATACCCTTCTTTAACATTTCTGGAACAGGTGCAACACCAGAAGCAAGATACATATTACTTGCAACATTATGAGAAACTTTTATATCATACTTTTTAAGCATTTCCATGTCCTCATCAGTTATACATACACAATGCACTGCTACAACCTCTGGACCTACTATTCCCCATTTTTCAAGTAATTTTATATCTATTTCCCCATGTATATCTTTTGTTGCTGTTCTTGCAAATTCAGTTTCAGAAATATGAACTGTGAAGTATGAATCATACTCTTTGACTATATTCCAAAGCATTTTACCCATTTCTTCAGATATAGCCCACATTGAAGAAGGTGCTACACAAATTTTTATTCTTCCATTTTCTGAATTATGATATTTTTCAAATACTCTTCTCAAATCCTTTTCAACCGTTTCCACGTCTTCTATAAGCTCTTTATGAATACCTAAATCTATACAGCCCCTACCAACTACTCCTCTTATACCTAAATCTTTATATGCTTTTACTATTCCATCTGTAAGTCCTGGTCTATTATGTGTATGCATATAATCAACCATTGTAGTTATACCACTTTTTAAACCTTCCATACATCCAAGCATTGCAGCATCATAGGTATCTTGTTCTGTCAAGAACTTTGCTGATGGAAACATCATTGTGTTTAACCATTCATGAAGTGCCATGTCGTCTCCTAGACCTTTTAATAATACTTGGAATAGATGATTATGAGTGTTTATAAATCCAGGGAATATCACTTTTCCTTTAGCATCTATAACCTTTTTAACATCAGTATACTTCACCTCAACATCATCTGTATTTCCTATATCTAAGATTCTGTCACCTTGAATAGCTATTGCTCCATCAAATATAACTTCTCTATTTTTATTAACTGTAACAACTATTGCATTTTTTATTAGTATATCAATCATCTTAAATCCCCCTTTTAATACTTTCATTACAACATTTTATCACATAGCTTTCTCATATCATATCTAATACATTTATCCAATATTTTCCTCAAGATTTGAAGTAACGTTTTCAGCTTTCTTACTTCCTTTTAGTTTAAATAGTGTTTGAAGTAATATAGCTATTATTGCTCCAGAAACTATACTTGAGCCTCCTAGGACAGTTCCAATTGTTGCTGGAAATTGGTCTAAAACTTGTGGAGCAGTTGTAAGACCCATGCTTGTTGCTATAGATACTCCTGCTATAAGATTATTTTCTTCAGTAAAACCATCCATACTCATAATAGAAAAACCAGACATTGCTATTGATGAAAATACTACTAAAGTTGCTCCACCAACAACACAAGATGGTATAGTTGTCATTATTGCTCCTAATGCTGGAGATATTCCTGCTAGCAATAATACAAGTGCTCCTAATGCTATTACAAATCTACTTGTAACTTTATTCATAGATACAATTACTGTGTTTTGGCTGAATACTCCAGTTGGAAGAGCTGCAAATAGTGATGAAATTATAGAAGTTACAGAGTTTCCTAAAACAACTGATGATAACTCTTCATCAGTTACCTCTCTGTCCATTGCACCTATTGTTGCTATTGTACACGCACCCATCATATCAGCTATACCTATTATGTAAATAATAGTAAACATTACTATTAACTCTGGTCTAAATTCCAATCCAAAAGCTGCTGGTGTTGGCAAAGATACTATAGCTGCACCTTTAACTGCAGAAAAATCAACTAATCCTAAAACTAAAGATATAGCATATCCTACTAATATTCCAATTAATATTGAAGAGTTTTTAACTAAGCCTTTACCATACTTATTTATCATTATTATTACAAAAGCAACTATAACTCCTACTATAAAATTTATTGGACTTCCAAATGTTTGTGCACCTTCTCCTCCTGCTAAATTCTTTATAGCTGTTGCAAATAATCCAAGTCCCATACATGCTATTATAGTTCCAGAAACTATAGAAGTGAATATATGTCTAATTTTCTTAACTGCAAATCCTACAAAGAATACGATTACCCCAGCAGCAATTTGTGCTCCAAATAGAGCTGCTAAACCGTCTTTAGCTGCTACAGAAAGACAGGCCCCTAAAAATACATAACTCATTCCCATCATTACAGGTAATCTTGAACCTAATTTAAATCCTTTAAATAAAGGTATTGGATATAATTGTAAAAACGTTGCCAAACCTGCTGCTAACATAGAGCCTTGAATCAACATCGTCGCTTGCCCCTGGTTAAGTCCTACCACGTTTGCTATTAATATTGCAGGCACCATATTTCCTACTATCATTGCTAACAAATGTTGTAAAGCTAAAGGTACCGATTCCTTTAGTGGTGGTATCCCATCCACATCATATTTTGAAGTATTACGTGTTTTCATAAAATAAATCCTCCCATACATAAATATCTTGACTAAATATTTTATAATTATTTTCTATAAATATTTTTATGACCATGAATTTATTGCTCAACCGATAACCACAGCTAAACTGAGCTATTTTTATAAAAATTTAACAAACGTGCAAATATACCCTCCCCCGATTTTCTTTTTGACTAAACATTAAATGTCTGATGTATACTCTTTATTAAATTTCTTATTAAAATGAATAGCTATCTGAAGTAATCTAACAATCTCATAATAAAATAATTTAAACAACCCTTTTAAATTATCATTTTTTAATTAGCCTTTTCCATAACAGCTCTTTCTTTAGCTTCATCTTCTAGACTTTTATTTGGTATTATTAGATTTAAAACAAATGCAACCAATGTCGCAATTACTATTGGAGATTCTCCAAATACTAACTTTACAAATGGAGGAAATGCTTCCTGTGCTGCCGGAACTGATGTTATTCCCATACCTAAAGCTATTGCCAAACCTACAATAGTAATATTCCTTGATGACAATTCTTCTGTAATAATTAACTTTATACCTGTCATTGTTATCATACTGAATATAGATATTGTAGCCCCTCCTAAAACAGAATATGGTATAGTTGTCATCAATGCACCAAACTTAGGTACAAACCCCGATAATAACATAAATATACCAGCTATTCCAAGTACAAATCTGCTTATTACTTTGTTCATAGCTACCATACCTACATTTTGACTATATGATGATGGTGGTAAACCTCCAAACAAAGCACCTATCATAGTACAAATTCCACTTCCTATTACTCCACTTGACAGTTCTTTATCTGTTATATTTCTATCCATACCTCCCATTGTAGTAGCTGACAAATCTCCAATTGCTTGAACAGCATTGATTATACTTACAATTACTACAGAGATTACTACTGGTATATCAAATTCAAGTCCAAATTCAAGTGGCTTAGGTATAGCAAACCAAGCTGCCTCTCTAATAGGGTCAAAATTTATTATGCCCAAAACTAAAGATACACAATATCCAACTATAATTCCCAAAAATATTGCTGCCAATTTTGCATAACCTTTTGCAAATTGACTAAGACCTATAACTACCACTAGTGTTATAGCTGCTACTGCCCAATTTTGCATAGAGCCATAAGTAGGGCTATTTACACCACCTGCCATATAATTTATTGCTATAGGATATAAAGATAATCCAATTGTAAAAACTACTGTTCCTGCAACTATATTAGGGAAAAATTTTCTTATCTTTTTTATAAATATTCCTATTAATACTGTAGCCACTCCCCCTATTAATTGTGCTCCCAATATGCTCGCTAGTCCATAACTTCCTCCAACTGCTACGAGTGTTGGCACATAAGTAAAACCGACTCCAAAAATTATAGGCAATCTTGAACCAATATTTACTATTGGATATAGTTGTATAAGTGTCGATATTCCAGCTATTATTAATGCATATTGCACTAAAAGTGTTATTTGTGTGGCACTAGCACCAACAGCTCCTCCCACAACTATAGGTACTGTGACAGTTCCAACTATCATTGCTAGTATATGCTGCATTGATAGTGGTAAACACTTTAAAATTGGTGGCCTTCCATCAATATCAAACATAGATACACTTTTTTGATATTTACTCAAGGTTATCACTCCCAACTATTTTTTAATGACAGTTATTATTCAACATCCTTTCTTTTTTATTTTGTCATCTTGATTTAATATGAAGCAATTATAATGCCAATATTTTAACAAAATTGTTTTACATATATAATTTTTATTATATTTGTTAGTATTTAATAATTTGATAAACCATTTCTTTTTTTAAATTCTTTCAAATTTTTTTTATTTTTGGATAATAAAATCTTATTACAAAAAAAATCACTTAGAAAATAGTTTTTCAAGTGATTTTTATCAATTTTATAATTTCAAATTTTAGAATTGAGAATTAAAAGAATAATTACTATACATCTATCTTTCTATACAATGTTGCTAGCGATATTCCAAGCTTTTTAGCAGCTAACTTTTTAGATTTAGTATCATTTCCATAAAACTTTAATACCTTTTTTATATATGCTCTCTCAAATTCTTCAAGGGTAAGTATATCTTGTTCCATATTTATTTCATAGTCACTTTCCTCAAGTAATTTTATATTTATTTTGTTTAACTTAAAATATTCAATTATCTTTCTATTTATTATACCTTTATGTATTATCCCATCTTCTTCAAGAAGATTTAAAGCCAATTCTATAGTGTTTTCTAATTCTCTTATATTTCCTGGCCACGGATATTTAAGCAGCATATGTTCTACATCTGGCTCTATATGGTATACATTTTTTTTCATCTTCCTTGAATATTTATCTATAAAATTATTTATTAATATTTGTATATCATCTCCTCTATCTCTAAGAGGAGGTACTTCTAGAGGTATTACATTCAATCTATAATATAAGTCTTCTCTAAATTTATTTTCTTTAACCAACTCAAATAAATCTCTATTAGTAGCTGATATAATTCTAACATCTATATCAATTAGTTCATTTGAACCTATTCTTGTAAACTTCTTTTCCTGTAACACTCTCAAAAGCTTTGATTGTAATTGAATTGGCATATCCCCTATCTCATCTAGAAATACAACTCCTCCATTAGCTAATTCAAATTTACCAATTTTGCCTTTTGAATCTGCCCCACTAAAAGCTCCTTTTGTATACCCAAAAAGTTCACTTTCTAGCAAGGGCTCTGGTATAGCAGCACAGTTTATAGCAACGAATGTTTTATTCCCTCTGTTTCCTGCGAGATGAATGGCTCTTGCTATTAACTCTTTTCCAGTGCCACTTTCTCCAGTTATCGCTACAGTAGAATCACTATTTCCAATTTTACAAATTCTATTTTTAAGAGCAAGCATTACATCAGACTCCCCAATTATAGAGTCTACTGTTGTTGTTCCCCAAATATTGTATACTTCCATTCCACCATACATTACTGAATCACTGTGTTTATCCATAAAATATCAACTCCAAATAAGTATTATATATAATCATCATTTAAATTATCTATTTAATTATATCATAACAGAAAAGCTTAGTTATAATTTTACAATAATATTTTAATTTTCAAATGAAGCTTAAGAAAAAATATACCTACTTAAATTTCAATTTAGCAGGTATACTTTCTTTATTTTGCAAGCATTCTATGCTAAATAAGCAATTATAGTGCCATGTTTAACATCTAAAATAGTTTACAAAAATTTTCATTTATTATTTTTTTATAGTTCTTATATGCTATAAAATTGTTTATTGCTTTATACAATGTATTTTTATTATTTTTATAATTCTTATTTTTAAAATTTATAATTAAAAATTATTTTTTTCAAATCAGATATGGTGTTTTTTATATTATCCAATCTTACAGTTTTTGCTTCTATAAATTTACCTTTAAACGACTCCAATAACCTCCATGAACTGTAATTTTTATCTTTTTTAATACAAGGATATAATAATATACATCTTTTTGCATTTTCATAAGATGTTATATATGCATACATCTGATATATATCACTTGATCTATAGAATATATTTGAATCCACTTCAATAGCTTTCCATTTTGTATCAATTATGATTTCAGATTCATATTTTGAATCATATAAAACTATATCTGGTCTTAAATTAAAAGTTTTCTTTCCTGTTTGCTCATTTTTTAAAAGAAATTTACTTTTATCTTGTATATACGTTTCTCTAAATTCATTATTCCATATATTTTTTATTAAGTTTCCGATATATTCTTCATATAAAATGTTTATTTCAAATAATATAGAAAATGCATCTTGATTATTTTCGCTGTTATCCATCGATAAATTTAAAAGTATAAGTTTCGCCAATGAGTAACAATCTTTAAATCTATCATTATTTTTATAAAATTTGTAATCCAATAGTTCTTCTCTATTTATATAAACTAAGTCCACATTATAAAAATAACTCAAAATTTTTTTTATCTTATTTTGAATTAAATTGTCATTTACTTTACATAATATAGATATACATGCCTTTTTTAAAACTTGATTCAAAAAATTATTTTCGCTATACTCATCATATTCACATTTTATTTTCATTGGAGATATATTTTTTTCTCTTGCATATTTACTTATTAATATCTTGCCTTTTACAACATTCGAATTATCTATCTTATTTATATATTCAAAATAAATCCCTCTCTTAATTTGCATTTGCATACTTTCAATAAAATACATAACAAAAAAATTCATGAGATTATAATTTTTTAAACTTGATTTTATATTTTCGTTTATTATAATTGGAATCTTATTACATGTAGAAAGCATTTGTAATAGCATTTCTCTATCTTTTACAATATCATTACTTAATGACAGCTTTGGAAGTATCTCCAATATTACATTTTCAAAATATATAACACCTACATAATTTATGAATCTCAGTTTTTTATATCTGATATCTATTATATTACTCTTTAACACATCATTATTATTATCCAGATATTTAAGTAATTTTTCATATTCAGTTTCTGTAAGTTCATTTTCACCATTACCTACTTTTATCCATTCATAAGTTTCCTTTACATATATATTTTTACTCATATATATTTTTTAACTCCTCAATAGATATATTTCGTTTTATACAATAATTAACTTTACTTTCCATTATTGATGAATTATTATTTTTAAATAATTTAGATGCTGTGATTTCTTCCTTATAAACAATATATTTGTCCTTTTCATTTTTACCTATACCACCTAAAATAAGTCCTACTTTTTCTGAGTCATAATAGAAATATTCTTGAAGAAGTGGTATTATTTTTTTTCTAAATACGGCCACTATATCATCAATATTTTCTACATTTAGTAAGTAGGCCTGTCCAATAACATGGTCTCTATCATATAAAAACTCTATTCTCTTATTAATTGTATATAGCATATTTTTAACATCTATTCCATCTACAACAGACAATAAATCATAGTCTGGCATAATTTCTTCAAAAGCAAATCTTCTTCTCAAAGCTATATCTAAAAGAGCTATGGATTTATCTGATGTATTCATAGTACCAATTATATATAAATTTGGAGGTAGAGAAAATCTTTCTTTTGAATATGGTAGTTTTACGATAGTTTGATTTGATTTAGTAAGTCTTTTATCATCTTCTAATAATGTTATTAATTCCCCAAATATTTTAGATATATTTCCTCTATTGATTTCATCTATTATTAAAACATAGTTTTCTGATTCTTCAAAATTAAAGTTCTCGACATCTTCTATATTATCAAGCACCAACATCTTTTTTCTTGCCTTTACATCTTCTATAGTTAAAGTATCTTTTTCTAACTCAAGATTTAGCTTCTTTTCAAGTTTCAACCCATCGTAACATGCTTCTATAGATATTTCCTTCAATATACCATCTTCTGGCTTAAAATTACCTTCACCATCGGATTTGAGACCTTCTATAAACTCTTCATATCCATATGATTGATGAAAAGTACAAAATTCTACATTATTTTTATAATCTACATAACTTGTACAATCATTATTTTTTAAACTAGTTTCATTTATTAAATTATAAACTATTTGTTTTGCATTATATGTTTTACCCGTCCCTGGTGGACCATAAAGTATGGTATTTAATGGAATTTTATTAATACATCTTTTTATATATTTTTCAACTAAATTATTATTTTCAAAGATAACCCATGCATTTCCATCAATATTCTCTTTTTCATTTTCTATCCATTCTACAGGTAAAAAACATCCACCTTCTGAAGTAGTTATTTTGTCTTTATCAAAACCCTCTTTAACTTGACAAACACCAAATAAGCTTTTCATTGTATGGTCATTTTCGTAACTTACTTTTTCGCTATTATATACTAGAATATAATCATCTGTATTTATATTTTTCAAGTTTTCTAATTGTTCTAAATTAGTAGGTTGAATAAACAGTTCTTCATTCTCTACACACTTATCTACATCTATATAATAATAGTTTTTTAGGTACCATTTATTATTGTCATTTTCTTCTATTCTTTTTTTTAATGATTTATTATGTTGCAATTTAATAATGTCTAAATATGTATTTATATCTTCATTATTTAATTTATAAAACTCACTCGTATATATTTTACAATTTAAAACTGTATCAAATGTGTACATCCATTTTATAGGTAATGTATGACCCAAGATATGACTTAATTCATAACCATTTTCAAAACTTTCTTCAACAATACCAATAAGAACACTATACTTAATTTTTCCTTCTACATTTTGATATGCCTTATATAGAAAATAATCTCCTTTTTTAACTGAAATAAATTTTTTTATAAAATCTTTGTCATTACAGTTCTCATTAATGTATTTTTCAGATTTTTTTCCCATATTAAGCACTTTTTTTAAATTTATTTTTATATCAAATCCCAATGCAATTATGCTTTCTTCTTTAAAAATTTGTGGTGTATCTGTCTCTTGATAAAAAAATTCTTCCATTAGCCAATACTCTGTAACATTTATATTTTCAGACATATACTTCTCCTTAATATCTAAAATACATTAATTATATAACATTCCCACTTTAATCTTTCCATCTAAATTTTCTTTTAAGTATAAAGAAAATATTATTTCATAGCCTTCTTCTACCTTACTTTGAATATTATTCATCAAATCATTTAATTCAACTAGTGAAAATTTATCATTTCCTTCAACAAAAACTATACCTTTTTTCCCAATAAATTCTTCACCAAAATGTTCCATATTTTCAAATAAAATATCTACTATTTCACTGTGCTGTTTTGAATCTTCAAATTCTTCAAAAGAATACTTAATCCCTTTATCACTTATAATAGCTTCTTTTAAATCAGTTATATCTATATTTATCATACAAGAGTCTGAAATAGATTCTATCATAACATTCATCAAATCAACAAATTTTAAAATACTATTTTCATTGACTTTAAATTCTCTATTAATTCCTAAGTCATCTTTATTTTCTTCTTCTGAAGAATTTATACCTATAGATAAAATTCGTCTTTCATTAGACATGTATGAAATAGCTTTTATAACTTCTCGACTTTGTTTATCTTCAGTTGAATATGCTAAAAATAATATGTCAACTCCATCTAAAAGACTTCTAACATATTCTTTTTCAACCTCTTGATTCATAGTAATTTTTTCTATATCCATATTTATTTTTACTTTTTCTTCTATTTCATTTATTATATTAATACCTTTAGCTCCAATACCAATTATCTTAGCATTCTTATTAAAACTTTCCATTATAATATATATCTCCTTAATAATTATTTAATTTTAACATTTTTAAATATTATATCATATTTTCTTCATAAAAATATTTTAACTCTTTAGCCCTATCATAAAGTAATTTATTCATAAATTTTGGTTCTATAACTTTAGCATCTTTTCCTATTGAAAATAATGTAGATATCCACCAATCTATTTCTTCATACTTTATAAATTTACTAATTGTTCCACTTCCATTTTCATTTAATTCTATATCCAAATCTAAAAAACTTCTAGTTATTTTAGAAATACCTTCTTTTGTGAGTAATACATGCAAATGAACAATTTCACTAGTTTTCTTAGTAATTGCCATCTCTTCATTTAACTTGCTATATACTGAATCTAGCCAACTTTTCAAACTTATACATGCTTTTTTAGACTCTCCTACTTTTTCAATTTCCAGTACTTTGTCTATACGTATTAGTATAATATTATCACTTTCATAGTCATACACTGGTGAAAACCAAAATCCTTCATTTAAATATATACCTATTGGGCATATTTTTTTCTCCAGCAACTGATTTCCAGATTTATATTTGATATTTAAAACACAAGAGTTTGATGAAGACCTGAAAAATTCAGTCACAATATTGGCATCAATATTTTTATAATTAGCTATAAACTCAATATATTTTTCAATGTTGTTTATACCTATTTTTGCACTACTTTCACGATTATAATTTATTTTTTTAATTATAGAATCAATTTCTTTTTTTATGTGTGAAAAATTGTAAACTTGTAGTGACTTAAATGCAAAAACTATAGACATAACTTCTTTTTCTGTAAATATAACAGGAGGTATATAGCTATTATTTAATACCCTATAACCTCCATTTCTACCTTTTTCTGCTTTAATTGGAAGCCCCATTTCATTTAATTCTATTAAATATCGTTGAATAGTTTTAGTTGAAAGATTAAACTTCTCTGACAACTCTTTGATTGTAAACTTTTGTCTATCATTAATATATGTCCAAACATCAGTTAATCTCTTTATCTTTGACAAATAAAATCCCCCTTATAATAATACTATTCTTAATTCACACTAATTTTTAATCTACAAAATAACTTTCTGCACTCTAAAACTTAATATCAATGATATTTCTATATTTTTTCATTAAAAAACAAAAGAATGGTACTCCTACCAAGGTTACTACTACAAATTCTCCAAAACCTACTTGTATCATCGATAATATTAGAGGAAGTCCAAAAAATATATTTAACATTAATCCAACTACAATTGCATTTATGATAGTAGGCCATATAGAAGCTATAATTAATGTGCTTTTATTTTGACCGCCTAACTTTCTAGTAATATACACTAAACTTGCACTTACAAATGTGGCAAATGTTCCAAAAATTATATCAGGTACACCATATGGACCTATTACATTGGCTAAAAAACAACCTAATGTAAGACCTACTATATATCCCTTATCTAAAAATGCTAGAAGCATCATAATCTCGGCTATCCTAAATTGTATTGGTCCATAACTTATAAATCCTAATGATAAAGTTAAAACTGCATAAATTGATGTAACAACTGCTGTTACTGCTATATTGGTACTATTTCTTCTCATATATCTCTCCTAGTGAAAATTTTATTGCTAAAAATTAATAATATAATTTTATTTTATACAAAATTTATAAACTTAAACAATAATTTAAAATAAATAAATTATTTTAACGAACTATTTTATTAATCTAATTTATATTATACAATAGAATACATATAAAATTAAATAGTTAGATTTTAAATATATGTTATAATTATCATATATATAAATTAAAATAAGTTTATATCTTAATTAAAAACATTAAAAAAGAGCCTTAAAATTAGGCTCTAATAATTTATTTTAAAATCAATGAACTCTAGCATCTTTTAATTTAGATAATATCATCCAAGTTCCTACACAATCAATTTCCAGCTGTTTCTCTATTTCATCATATAACATTTCTTGATATGATGTATTTAAAACAACATTTTCAACAAGTTTAGAAATTTCTTCTTCTACGAAGTCGATTTCTATTTGATTCTTCATTTCCTTAAAAAATACCCTTGCTTTTCTCTGACTTATTGAACGACCCTCAAAGCTGACTAAACATTCTAAAATGTTATTATCTCCTCTAAAATTATTTACTGCTCTCATATTATTTAGATTTCCAGCCAAAACATCATCCCCTTAGTTAATTTTATATTTTACAAGTAAAGTTTCATAATATTATAATAACTACTTATTAAATATCTTTCAACAGGTATGACATAACTGGTTGTTTAACATGTAAAACTAGTCTAAAATCTGTATAAAATACTTACTTATTCATTTCCATAAAAACTTTTTCAGGTGTAATAGGAAGTGTATTTACTCTAACCCCAACACCATTAAAAACAGCTTCTTGTATTGCTGGTAAAGGTGTATTTATAACAACCTCTCCAACAGATTTAGCTCCAAAAGGTCCTGTTGGCTCATAGTTTTCAACAAAATCAACTTCCACATTTCCAATATCACATCTAGCTGGAATCTTATATTGCATAAATGTGTTTGTATCCATGTTACCTTTTTCTGTATATCTAACTTCTTCAAACATTGCCATTCCAATACCTTGAACAATTCCACCTTCAACCTGTATCTTTGCTAAGTTTTTATTTATAACTGTTCCACAGTCCACTATGGCTACATAATTTAATAAGTCAACTTTTCCAGTTTCTTTATCAATTTCAGTTTCTGCAAAACCAGCTATAAAAGGTGGTGGTGATACTGGACTACCATGAGATGCGAGACCTATTAATTGATTAGTATTTGGTCCAATTGTAGAGTCAACTGCTATGTCAAATAACGAAGTACTGCATTCTTTACTAGTTAATTTTATACCATCAAATTCTAATTCGTCTTTATCTACACCTAGTTTAGTTGCTCCAGCAGATATTATTTTATCCCTTAAATCCTGAGCTGCCTTAACTACTGCCATCCCAGTTACATAAGTGGTACTTGAAGCATATGAACCTGGGTCATATGGGACCAAATCTGTATCTGCTGATATAACTGTTATATTTTCAATACTTGTCTCAAGAATTTCAGCAGCCATTTGAGCTAGAATTGTGTCACTTCCTGTACCCATATCAGTAGAACCTATCATAAGTGTATAGTCTCCACAGTCATTTAGTTTTATTTCAGCTGAAGATTTATCAAGCCCTTGTATACCAGAACCCTGCATAGTAATTGCCATACCCACACTTCTAACTTTTCCATTTTCAAGATGCTTACAAGGATATTTTTCATCCCATCCGATAAGTTCTTTCCCTTTATTTATACATTTTACTAAGTCTACACTATTTAAAGTTTTTCCATATGCAAAGGTAGTTTCACCTTGTGTTACTACATTTTTTAATCTCAAGTCCGTTGGGTCCATTTTTAATTTGTCAGCTAACATGTTTATAGTTGATTCAACAGCGAAACAGCCTTGAGAAGCTCCATACCCTCTAAGTGCACCTGCTGGCATTTTATTAGTATAAACTACATCTGCGATAAATCTTGTTGCCTCAACCTTATTATACATTGGTAAAGTCTTTTCCCCAACTAAGCCAATAGTTGTAGAAGCATGTTCTCCATATGCTCCTGTATCTGAAAGTGCATTTATATCGATAGCCTTTATTATTCCATCATTAGTAGCACCTAGTCGAACTTTTAGTTTCATTGCATGTCTACTAGTCGAACAATTAAAAGTTTCTTTTCTATCATATATTATTTTAGCTGGCTTACCTGTTTTTAAAGTTACAATAGCTGAAAAAATCTCAACACAAGCAGTTTGTTTACCACCAAAGCCACCACCAATTCTAGGTTTTATAACTCTAATTTTACTAGCTGGTAGTTCTAATGCACGGGATAGATGTCTTTTAACATGAAATGGTATTTGAGTTGAACTTACTACAACTAGTCTTCCAGCATGATCTAAATAGTTATATGATCTATACGTCTCCATCATTGCATGGGCTTGAGCTTGAGTATAATATGTTTCTTCAATCACTATGTCACAATTACTTAATACTTCTTCTATATCACCTTTTGTATAGTCATGATGTGACACTATATTCTTTTCTCTCTGCATACCTATTTCAAAATTACAATGTCTATCTTCATCATGTACTATAGTTTTATTTCCGATTGCCTCTTCAAAATTCAAAACAGGTGTTAGTACTTCATAATTTACCTTTATAAGATTCATTGCTTTAACTGCACTTTTTTCATCTATAGCTGCAACTATAGCTACCTCATCACCAACATATCTCACAACATCTTCAAGAATTAGCCTATCATAAGGTGATGGCTCTGGATAGGTTTGACCAGCAAGTGTAAATCTAGATTTTGGTACATCTTTATATGTTAAAATACATTCAACACCATCAACCATTTCTGCCTTTGATGTATCTATATCTTTTATCTTTGCATAAGCATAAGGGCTTCTAAGTATCTTTACTATTAAAGCATCTTTTGCTGCTAAATCATCAGTATATACAGGTTTTCCTGTTGTTATACTCATTCCATCTATTTTTTCAATTCCTTTTCCAACTATATTCATATTCTACTTTACCTCCAGATAAGTTTTGATAGCTCTTAACTGTCCCATATATCCTGTACATCTACATAAATTTCCTGTTAAATAATGTTTTATTTCTTCGTCTGTAGGGTTCTTAAGCTCATCTTTCATTGCAAGTACAGTAAGTATAAAACCAGGAGAGCAGAAACCACATTGTTCAGCTCCTTCTTTTACCAAAACTTCACTAAATTCTTTAACTTCATTTTCTAAACCTTCAATTGTAGTTATCTCTTTATTTAAAACTCTCAAGGTTAATGTCGCACAAGATAATGTAGGTTTCTTATCTATTAAAACTGTACAGAGACCACAACAACCTGTATCACAACCCCTTTTTACACTTAAATTGCCAACTTTTCTTAAGGTATCAACCAAATATTCTTCTGGCTCTATATCAATATTTTTCATTTTTCCATTTATATTAAGCTTTACTAACATTAAATAACCTCCATTATAGCTCTTTTTAAAAGTACTTTACTCATAGCTTTTCTATAGTCTTTAGATGCTCTCATATTAGAACCAAATGTTAATTCCTCTGAAGCTATTTCTATTGCCCTATCTATATTAGCTTCATTAATTTCATTATTAGATAAAAATTCACTAGCTTTTTTTGCAATCATAGCTTTTTGAGGTCTTGCTCCTACACACAACTTAAACTTCTTACCATCTTTTGAAACAGACACATTCAAAATAGGGTAATCACTTTTTGCATTTCTCAATGACTTATAAGAGGCTTTTTTATTTTCCTTCTTTATATACACCTTAGTCAATAAGTCCTTCCCATAATCTCTATCTAAAAACTCTTCAAGGCTAATTCTCCCACCCTTATATAACTCTACTTCTGTATCTAATGAAAGCAATGCCACTATCAAATCAGAAAATCCATATTTAGAAAATACTGTTGCACCAACTGTTACTACATTTCTAAACTGAATTCCTATTATATCTTTAACTGAATCTTCTATTATTTTACCAAAATTATCTTTTATTATTGAACTTGTTTCCAATGTTCTAAAAGTAGTCATAGAACCAATTTCAACATACTCTTTATCTTCTTTTATATAATCTAGGTTTAGGTTAGATAACTCTATTCCTGTTCCTATTCTTTTTTTCCCCATTCTTAAAAAAGCACTTCCACCAATTACTTGATTAGTTTTTCTTTTATTTAAAATTGAGTACGCTTCTTCCACTGTATCTGGTTGTACAATATCTATAACCGTAAACATAAATTTCCTCCCTTATTCGCTATTCTTATTTTAAATACAACTAATTATATCACAGCTTCAACAAATTTTGATAATAAATATATGCAATATGTAAATTATGTAAATTCATTTTTACATAAAAAATAGCTACTTCAATAATTATCACTAGATAACCTTAAAATAGCCATTATTATGTATCCTTTAAAGTGAAAAACTAAAAAGTTGATACCTTTTCGCTTATATTTATCACTTCTTCTTCTAATAATCCAAGTTTTTTAGCTACCAATTTTGTAGTGCTTCCTTGTATTACTAATGTAATTAATATAGACATAAATACTACTGATGAAATTACTTCATATCCAGGAACTTTCATTGCTGAAATAATACCACAAAGTGCAGCTGGGATTACACCAGTTTCTCTTACCCACATCATGAACAATATTTCATTTTTACTCCATTTTGCTTCTCTGTCTGCAAGTGCACATACTAAGACACAAATTGGTCTTGCTATAAACATTAATACTAGCACTGCAATTACAGATGGTACAAAATATTTACCTAACTGAGCCAAATTAACTTGACTACCTAATATTATGAATATCGCCATACGACAAATAGTTCCTAAAGTCTCAGCAACATAAAAATCTGCATCATAAGATTTTTGGCTTAACCATATTTTAAAGTTTTTCTTGTTACCAGTTATTATACCTACAATAAAGCAAGACATATATCCACTTCCGCCTAATTTTGTAGATAATTCATATGCAACCACAACTGAAATAACAGATATTATTGGTGCAAAATCTTTAAATATACCATATGGCTTATCATTAACCAATTTCAAAAGCAGTATTCCTGTAATTAGACCAACTACAATTCCTACAACAACCATTGTACCTAATTCATAAATATTGGCACTTAAGGAAAACTTATTTGATAAAATTACAGCTAACACTGCTGATGTTAATATAGCTCCTGTTGCATCATTAAAAGCTGATTCACTTATTACAGTTTGTTTTACTCTATCCTTTATCTTTACTTGATTAAATATAGGTACAAGAGTAGCAGGGTCTGTTGATGCTATTATAGTTCCTGCTAATAAAGCAGTCATTGCACTTACTCCAAAAGTAAATCCTATTACTTGTTGCATTATAAAAGCAGATATCACTACTCCTACAGTAGCTAGTAAAAATACAGATATCTTTACATTTCTCAAAACTTTTAAACTTATTTCTTTTCCACCTAAATATAATATAAATGCAGAACCAAATGTAAGTATCAGTTGATTCTCTATTTGGAATCCACGAATATCTATAAATTTCAAAAATGATGGTCCTATTAAAATACCTACAAGTAAAAATAATACAACATCTGGAACTTTTACGATTTCGCTAAGTTTGCTGCAAATTATTCCAGTTATACTCACAATAGCAAAAATTATCAATAAATTATTGCTGGCAATTGTATGTATAGATGATTCCATGTCAGTCTCTCCTCCTAATATGCATGTATACAACATATTCATTTATTCATTTTACTATACAATTATAGCACAGAAATAAATGTTATCAATCATATTTTTTATCACTTGCAACTTTACCTTCATTTTTGACAATTAAATAACGCTCATATAATTTTATCTTTTTTTTCTTGCCAAGAAAAGGTTGATTTTGTCAAGTTTTATGCATCTATAAAATAACGTTGTCCCCCATACAGGTGTATTTTAGACGATTTTCGACTTTTTTTCTCATTAAAATAAGTTTAAATTTAACAATAAAACATCTCATTATATTATTTTTTTAAAACACACCATTTTCAACCACTTCATTAACTTGGACGATTGATTTTTTTCTTATCTATTCTATCTCCAAGCATACTACCTATATTTTTACTTGGATATAGTTCTTCAGCAATTTCGATTTTATTATCACTATTTTTTTTAATATTAGAATTACTCATTTGTTTTTCATTTTCTTTATTTTGTTTCATATTTTCTCCTTTTCTAAATAATATAGAGTTTGTATTTATTACTTATTATTTCAAATTTCTATAATTTTAATCAAAAAAGGGAAATATCTCAATACAATACAGCTTATTTTAGCAGTATATTTATATTTAGAATTTCCCTAATAATAATTTTATCGATTAAATTTTACAAACTAAGTAATTTATATTTCTTTTTATTTTCTAATAATTAAACTTTTTCAATAACTTCTCCTAAACTAGAATTACTTTTGTTATCATGTTTCCAGTTATTCAATGTATAATGTGTTCTGAATGTAAACAATCCTGAAATTATTAATAACATATAATATACAAATCCACTATACAAAAGCACTGAATATCCCAATAATTCTTTTGGAATTATGTTTGAGAACATGGTAAAAAATGTAACTTCATTTGCTCCAACATTTCCTGGTGTTGGAACTGGTGATATTGCCATGTATAAAAATACTTGCAATGTCATTATATGTATATATGATACTCCTTTTAAATTTGAAGCTTTATACACACAATAAACTATACTAAAGTATGCTATAAGTTGTAGTGCAGTAAGCAATATGCTTAAAAATAAAATCCTTACATTTTTGATAAATATTTTTATAGAATAATTGTAGTCATCAATATAATGATTTATTCTATCTCTTTTTAAATCTAAAAACTTAAATGCTTTAAATTTAGATAAAAAATTAATCAAAACCTCTGCTATCATTTTTACTTGCTTAGGACTAAATACTATTAAGAGTCCTCCTAATAGCATGCTTACATTCATGGTCATCCCAGCGGCGATTAAAACTCTAACTGAATGCACTTGTTCCATTAATAATGACTTATTCAATAAAATTAAAATTCCACAAAATATAGTAACTGTACTTTGAAATACAACGGTCTTATTAGTAACTATGGCTACAGATTTACTGAGACTAACATCATACTTTGTAAGTGCATATATTTGCATTGGCTGACTCCCAGATGCAAAGGGAGTAACTAAATTATAATAAAATCCCATTGTAGCCATTTTGATACCTATAAATTTTACTT